>DATKOE010000205.1:0-36832 GCA_035524815.1 Rhizomicrobium sp. | reverse complement strand
CCCAGAGATTCTGCGAGCCGACCGAGGCGGTTGCGTTCCGGCCCGTCGCCCGCGATGACGAGGTCTGTGTCGGGCAGTTCGCGCAGCGCCGCGATGACCCGGTGATGGCCTTTGCGTTCGATCAGCGAGCCGACGCTTCCAAGCGTGCGGCGTGTGAATTTTAAACTGCGTCGGGCGGCGTCGCGGTCGCCCACAGAAAACAGTTCGAGGTCGACCCCGTTGCGCAGCACGGTCACGCGATCGCCGGCAACGCCCAGTTCCACCAGCCGGTCCTTCAGCGCCTGGCACACGGTGACAAGTCCGTCCGCACGCTCCGCAGCTTCGAGGATCATCCGCCGGGGTGTCGGAAAATCGGGAATGCGGTTGAGGTCGGTGCCGCGCGCGGTCACAACGACGGGAATGTTGAATTCACGCGCCAGTCGCACGGCCGCCACCCCGTCGGGGAAGAAGTAGTGCGCGTCGATAAGGTCGAACCGCCGCCCTTCGGCAATGAACCGGGCGAGTGTGCGACGCATTGTGCGGTAGAGCGTATAGGGCGACAGCGTCATGCCGACTTTCGGCACCACCAGATAGCGAGGATGCCATACCGTCAACTTCCCGCGCCGGGCGACATGTGGAACAAGGTCGAGCCGGCCCGCGCCCGGATAACGCACGAAGGGCGGAAGCCACGGCACGGGAGCCAGTACCTCAGCGGCAACCTCATCCGAGGCGACCAATTTCTCCAATCGCGTTGCGACGAAGGCGCCGTGTGTCGGATTCGCCGCATTCGGGAACAATGTGGTCGTGGTCAGAATCGACAGCATGCAGAGAGTCGATTCATGACGGCAGCAGTATTGGCATGGGTGACTCGTTCTGCCAGTAATCGGCTTGGGCGCGGTCGCCCGGATGCGCACCATCACTAACATCGATGAGCGGCGCGGAGAAGACGATGAATCTTTCGATTTTCGGCATGGGTTACGTTGGCGTCGTTTCCGGCGCGTGCCTGGCGAAACTCGGCCATCGGGTGATCGGCGTTGACGTAAACGTCGAAAAAGTGGACCTCATCAACTCGGGGCGCTCGCCGATCGTCGAGCCCGGGGTGCCGGACTTGATCGCCGAACTTGTCGCAAAAGGCGCCTTGTCCGCCACAATCGATTCCGTTGCAGCCATCGCACAATCGGATGTCTCGTTCATTTCGGTGGGCACGCCGAGCGGCAAGGGCGGCGCAGCGCTTCTCGATCACTTGGATCACGTTTCGGTTCAAATCGGCGAGGCGATCGCAAAGAAGTCGACTCCGCATACCGTGATCGTCCGTTCGACCGTGCCCCCGGGAACCGTGGCGGATCGGGTCGGTCCGGCGCTGGTGCGTGCCTCGGGGCGCAAGCTCGGCGAGGGCTTAGAGCTCGCGGACAATCCCGAGTTCCTTCGCGAAGGCCGAGCCGTCGGCGATTTCGACAAGCCGCCGTTCACTCTGATCGGCTCATCGAGCGTGAGGGCGGTGGGAGTGGCGCGCGAGCTTTACAGTGCCATCGATGCGCCCTTCATCGTCACCGACGAGCGCACTTCGGAGTGCATCAAGTACCTGTGCAACGTGTTTCACGCCGTGAAGATCGGTTTCGCCAACGAGGTGGGCGCGGTGCTCAAATCGGCCGGCGTCGATTCACGCGAGGCCATGCGCGTGTTCTGCGAGGACCGGGTACTCAACATTTCGCCGGTCTACCTGCGGCCGGGATTCGCATTCGGCGGTTCCTGCCTGCCGAAGGACTTGCGGGGGTTCCTGTCGCTGGCCGACGCCGAGCATATCGAGCTGCCGTTCCTGGGCAGCCTCTTGCGCAGCAACGAGCGCCACATCGACCGGGCTTACGAGATGATCGCGCGCGGCGGCCGCCGCAAGGTCGCGTTCTTCGGGCTGTCGTTCAAGCCGGGAACCGATGACATGCGCGAGTCTCCGCTCGTAACGCTTGCCGAGAAGCTGATCGGAAAGGGCTACGAACTTTCCATCTACGACCGCGACGTCGAGCTTGCGCGGCTGACGGGCGCCAACAAGGCGTTCATCGAGCAGGAAATCCCCCATCTCGGCCGCCTGCTCAGGAAGACCGTCCAGGAAACGCTCGACGGCGCCCAGGTGATCGTTGTCGGCCATGTGGGCAAGGCGGAAGCCGCCGCCATTGCGGCCGGCCATGAGGGCCGTGCCATTGTCGATCTGCAGGGGGTCAAGGAACTCGAAGCGCTGGGCGACGCGGATTATGAAGGCATCTGCTGGTGAATAAGCCGCGCCTTCTGTTCATTTCGCCGCGCTACCTGCTTCCGGCCGACATGGGCGGAAAGATCAGGACGGCGCATGTTCTGAAGGGGCTGAGGGGCGGGCGCTTCCATGTCATTCTCGCTTCGCCTGCGCCCGTCCGTGTTCCGGCATCGCATCGGGCGGAGCTACGTGAGCTTTGCGAAGAATTCATAAGCTGGCCCGAAGCGCCGCGCGGCAAGTTGTTCGCGTACACGCGCCTGCGCCATGCTTTCTCGCCGCTGCCGATTTCGATCGCGACTGATCGCTCGGCTTCGGCCCGCCGTTTGATAGCCGATGCTGTCCAAGACGCGGATATCGTGGTCGCCGACTTTCTTCACTCCGCCGTGATTTTGCCGTCTGCCCTCCCGATTCCATCCGTGATGTTCACGCATAACGTCGAAGCCGAGATCTTCGCGCGTCATGCCGAGTTGGCGTCGGGGCCAATGCGCAGGGCGGTCTGGCGCGGCCAGCTTGCGAAGATGCAGCGCTTCGAGGGCTCGACGCTCGCGAAATTCGACGCGGTGGTTGCAGTTTCGGAGCGCGATCGCGATCGCTTCCGGCGTGAATATGACGTCACGGCAGCCACCATTCCGACCGGCGTCGATCTCGGATATTTCGCGTTTCATCCCGTGGTGGAGCGGCCGCCACCGGTGATCGCATTCACCGCCTCTATGGATTCGCTAGCGAACATCGACGGCGTGCGCTGGTTCATGGATTCGGTCTGGCCGCTGATTGTGGCCCAAGTGCCCGACGCGCAGATGCGCGTGATCGGACGCAGCCCCGACCCCGGATTGATGAACGAAGCGGGCAGGCGCGGGCTCAACTGGCGCTTCACCGGCTACGTCGATGACGTGCGGCCGCATCTCGAAACGGCATCCGTTTATGTCATACCACTGCGGGTGGGCGGCGGAACGAGGATCAAGGCCTACGAAGCGATGGCATTCGGCCTTCCGACAGTCTCCACGAAGATCGGCGTGGAGGGTCTGGCTGTCGAACCCGGCAGGCACTTTCTGGAAGCCGATGATGCAGGCGGATTCGCGACAGCGGTAGTATCTCTGCTCGGCGATTTCGGGCTGCGCCGCCGGCTCGCTGCTGAGGCAAGGGCCCTGGTAGAGGCGAACTGCTCGGCGCGCAGCGTGGGCGCGGTATTCGAGGCGATTTGCACGGCGGCGATGGAGGCTCGCCGCTCCCAGTCGTGGGCGCCTAGCGCGAGCCTTGCGCGAACACGAGCACCCGGAACGTCTGGAGCATGATCGACAGGTCGCGAAGCACGCTGAAGTGCTTCAGGTAGTAGAGGTCGTACTCGAGCTTGCGCTCGGCATCTTCCACGGATGCGCCGTACGGATAGTTGATCTGCGCCCATCCGGTCACCCCGGCCCTGACGCAATGGCGCAGGTGATAGAGGCGGATCTGCTCGGAGAGCTGCTTTACGAATACGGGACGTTCCGGGCGGGGCCCGACCATCGACATATGTCCCATGAGCACGTTGAACAGCTGGGGCACTTCGTCGATGCGCGTGCGCCTCAGGATTCTGCCGACGCGCGTCACCCGCGGATCGTTCTCGCACGCCCATTGCGCGCCGAATTTCTCGGCATCGACGCGCATCGTCCGGAACTTCACGATACGGAAGATGCGGCTGCCCTGGCTCATGCGCTCCTGGTGGTAGAACACCGGGCCGAAGTCCTCGACCACGATGGCAACGGCGATGACGGCAAGGGTTGGCAAGGTGAGCAGCAGGAGAGTCACGGATACCACGATGTCCAGCAGGCGCTTTATGCCGCGATCGAGCCAGCCGAACCGGAACCCCTCGGAATAGAGAAGCCAATGCGACTCCGTCCACTTGAGATCGACACGGCCGGTTTCGCGCTCGACGAAGCTGTTGAAGTCGAACACGGGCACGCCGTTGGCCTTCCAGGGCAGTAGGTGATCGAAGTGCAGGCCGGCCGGGTCGTCGACTGCGACCACGACCTGATCGATATGCAGGCGCGCCTCGAGTTCTTCCACGGTTTGCACGCCGGTCAGAGGCTTGATGGCTTCGCCCGGAATGTCGGTGGGCGGATCGCCGCCCAGATAGGCTTCGGTCAGGAAATATAGTTCGGCGAGGCGCCGGTCGGAGCGCCTGAAGAGATCGCGCAAGTGATGCGCGCGGGTCCCAGTGCCGATTACCAGAATGTGACGCCGGAACCAATGCCGTCGGGCCATGGCGAGAAACAGCGGCCGGCTCAGCATGCCGCCGAACAAGCCTGCGCCCACGCCGAGCAGAACGATCGTCAGTCCTCTGGACGCGCTGAGGAATGCCAGCGAATGGAAGAGGAACACGAGTCCGAAGTGAAACACGAACAGCGAGGGGACCGCGCTCACTCCCAACGCAACGACGAGACGCGTGATCGAGGTCGAGAAATTGATCAGCGCATCGTATCGGTAGCATCCGGAAGCGTAGGCAAGGGCGAATGAACTTGCGACCATGACGAAGATCGCGGACGCGGTCTGCCTGGGCGTGTCGA
Organism: Rhizomicrobium sp.; assembly: GCA_035524815.1. Taxonomy (GTDB): domain Bacteria; phylum Pseudomonadota; class Alphaproteobacteria; order Micropepsales; family Micropepsaceae; genus Rhizomicrobium. Next base: position 32,065 of record DATKOE010000205.1, on the reverse strand, counting down.
GACCCAATCGGCCGTGAATCGAGAAAATCAGCACGGCGATCGAACCGGCCATGAACACGAGATCGAGCGTGGCCATAGTCGTGCGCGAGCCGGGCAGGAAGCGCTGACGCATTTCGGCCTTTGTACCGGCGATTGCGAAGGACGGGCCGGGGCTTCGCGGCAATGTGGAGGAGTCCCATGCATGCGATTGAAACGCGTTCGCTGTATTTTGCGCGCGGAACGCCCCGAGAGAGTCTCTCATCGCTGATCACCATTCCCGCAGAATGCGCTGCAAAGGCATATCGAATTCGTGCGGCGCGCAAAAGCGAATTTTTAAGTAGAAAAATTCCATTAAACTTGACGAACAGGTACAGAAGGGGTTCGGATTCACCGCAGTTGAACAGTGTTAGGACAGTAGTTGTCGAGACTTGAGTGCATCTCGGGTGTTTTTGAATCTCCTAGCCGGGTGCGACAGCGGGCGCCGATCGAATGGCTCATGCACCCAAGTCAGACGAAGGTCTGATGGTTCCGTAACGCCCGGCGATATCGGTGTTGCTCGGGGGGCCGCAAGCACACGATGCGAAAAGTTAATGCAGGTGCAGCAATGTCACACAATTCCGGCTAATGTTGCGAAGCATTATTGGAAAAGTTCTTTTTGCCCCGCTAGATTGAGTCCCCTGCGATCTCGCAAATGGGGCATGCAATGAATATGGGCAGGTTGGTTGGAGCCGCGCGTCCATTGGCGGTTTTGTTTGCTTTGTTGGGCGCCATCGTCGTGGCGGGCTGCGCGAACCGGCTGCCTCCCCCGCCGTCGGTCGCGGCGACCAGCACCGAATACAAGATCGGACCTGGCGACGCGCTGAGCATATTCGTCTGGCAGAACAAGGAACTCTCGACCGAAGTGCCGGTGCGCCCGGATGGCAAGATCTCGCTGCCGCTGATCAATGACCTGGAGGCGGCCGGCAAAACTCCGACACAACTGTCAAGCGACATCCAGGATCAGCTGAAGAAGTACGTGAACAATCCGCTGGTTACGGTTATCGTCCACTCGTTCGAGGGGCCTTATTCGCAGCAGGTGCGGGTTGTCGGCGAAGCGCAAAAGCCGAAATCGCTCGCGTACCGGGACCGCATGACGGTTCTTGATGCGATGATTGAGGTGGGCGGGCTGACGCCCTTGGCTGCCGGTGATCGGGCGACTCTGGTACGGTATGTGAACGGCAAGCAGGAGAGCTTCAGCCTGAGACTGGACGATTTGTTGAAGGACGGCGACATGACTGCGAACGCGCCGCTGGCGCCGGGAGATGTAATTATCATTCCGCAAAGCTACTTCTGAGGGAGCTTTGCGGTGGGGGGTAGGTCGTGTTGGATTCAAGCCGAAAGGCGGATGTGACGAACCAGTCATCACCGCAAAGCAAGAGGGGATTGTGTAAGCGTCGCTGGCTTGCCGCCGCTGCGCTCGCAGCCGTCCTGCCGACTTCCGCGATGGCACAGGGCAATATCACGGCTCCGCCGCTGCCGACAAATCCTCCCGCGCCGTCGCCGACCGCGGCCTCCGATACTGGCGACACTTTGCTCGGTCAGTTGCCGCTTCCGCCTATCGTGTTCACGGGTTTCGCCGATCTTGCGGAGGGCTACAGCACCAACTCGCACGCCGGTAGCGGCACCGGCGGCAAAGGAGATTCCTTCAGCAGGGGCAGGATCGGCTTCGATTTCGACTACAACAAGCCGCGCCTCACGGCGAACGTGTCGTACAGCCTGACGGGAACGTATTGGTCGAAGTTCCACCGCCAGAACCATCTCACCAACCGGCTGAACCTCACATCCCGCGCGGTCGTCGTTCCCGACATGCTGTTCGTGACGGCCAATGCATTCGCCGCGCCGGCGGACCTGACACGCGCCGGCCCCCTGTCAACGAGCGGCGAACCGATTTCGCGCTACAACAGCCGCGACACCTACGGGTACGTCGTGCGGCCCGAATTTGTCCTCTCTTATCTGGACTATCTCAAGAACACGCTTTCCGCCTCGCAGGGTGCGGTGTTCTTCGTGCGGCCGTCGACCGACCCGGCTGCGCCGCCGCCGCCCATAAACCCCGCTCTGGATTCCTATTACACGACGGTCACGGACGAGTTGGCGAGCGGAACCTATTTCGAACAGCTGCGCTTCAGCGTGGTCGGAAGCTACTCCCAGGACTCGCAGAGCGTTCGCACCCAGCGTGATGCTCAGGGCCTGGCGAACATCAGCTACGCCGCCACCAGGTTCCTTAAGGTGTTCGGCGTTGGGGGTTACAGCGATTTCAAGTCCTCGCAACCGCTGGCGAAGGACCTCAGCGGGCCCACGGCGCTCGGAGGCGTGACGCTCAGCAACACTCCGGAATTCGTGCTTACGCTCGAAGCGGGAACGCAGAACAACTTCCCCACCTACATGGGTTCGCTGCGCTGGGTGATTTCGCCGCTCACTCAACTCGTGGGCAATGCAACCGACTCGATAACGACACCCCAGGGCGACATGCTCGCCCGTCTCACCAACATGTCGGGATACGGCGGCGGCAACTTCGGTGACACCGGAACGGGGCTCGGAACGGGCGCGGGCGGCGGCTATTCGCCGTACGATCCCGGAGGGTTGGCGCTCGACAATTCGATCTACCACATGCGATCGATCCAGCTGTCGCTCGTCCACACGGACGAGCGCACAACCTACAGCGGCGGCCTCTTCGGCAGTGAACGCGACCGCCTCGACCTGGCGCCGGGCAGCCGCCTGCCGCGGACTTCGGTGTACGGCGCACGCTTGGCCGTCACGCAGCAGATCGGGACGGACTGGAGCGCGCAATTGTCCGCCAATTACTCGCTCGGCAACGAGTTTGGCGGCCACGACCGCGTGTTCTCGGGCGATGCACGGGTGAACTATCACCTTACGGAAGCGATTGATCTTTATCTGTCGAACGGCTACACGCGTCGCGATTCCAGGAACCTGCTCGGGTTCTCCAATGCGCCGGCCGAGGAAGATCAGATCATCCTTGGGATAAACGCGCGATTCTGAGACGGGACTGATGCCGGCTAGCTCGAACGTCAGCGCCGCGGGCGCCGATGCTCCCGTCGTGGTCAGGCCCGCAGCCGACGGCGATGCTCCCGCGTGGGACGCATTCGTGCTCGCGGCGCCGGACGGATCCTTCTTCCATCGCTACGCATGGGCGGGCGCGCTCGACCGGGCGTTCGGCTTGACGCCGCACTACCTCGTGGCCGAGCGTGCCGGAACCGTCGTCGGCGTACTGCCCCTGGTGCACCAGAGGAGCCTGTTGTTCGGCCACGCCTTGATTTCAACGCCGTTCTGTGTCGAAGGCGGCCCGCTGGCGCTCGATCGGGCCGTGACGGCCGCTCTCGATGAAGCTGCATTGGCGCTGATGGCGGACTTGAAGGCGCCGGTCCTGGAATATCGCAGCCGCAAGGCATCTCGGCCCGGCTGGGCAACGAAGAAGGACCTCTACGCGACGTTTGCGCGATCCCTGTCGCCGAGCGACGATGAGAATCTGAAGGCAATTCCGCGTAAGCAGCGCGCCGTCGTTCGCAAGACGCTGGAGGGAGGCCTCGCGAGCGGGAGCGACGAAGGCGTCGACGTGCTTTTCCGCGTTTATTCGGAAAGCGTGCGCAATCTCGGAACGCCCGTGTTCCCGAAGCGCTGGTTCGCGACGCTGAGGCGGGCCTTCGGCGGTGACTGCGACGTGGTCGTGATCCGCGACGGGGGCGAGCCGGTGAGCGCAGTGATGAACTTCTATCACAAGGACACCGTGCTTCCTTACTACGGTGGCGGCACGGCCGCCGCGCGGCGAAGCGGCGCCAACGACCTTCTTTATTTCGAGGTGATGCGGCGGGCGGCCCGGCGCGGCTGCCGGCGTTTCGATTTCGGCCGCAGCAAGGCCGGCACCGGTGCATTCGCGTTCAAGAAGAACTGGGGCTTCGAGCCGGAATGGCTGGAATATGAGTACAAACTCGCGCCCGGCGCCGGGTTGCCCGAGAAAAATCCGCAAAACCCTAGATACGCGTTGATGATCGCCGCGTGGAAGAAGCTGCCGCTGCCGGTTGCGAACTTCCTGGGACCGTTTCTAATCGGCGGCCTCGGGTAGGATGCCTAACCGGGCGATCCTGGCCAGTACCTTGTTGATCACGGTGAGGATGTCCTGTTCGGCTGCCTGCGGCCGTCCGCTCAGGTCCCACAGGCCCAGCAATCCGGTGACGTATGCGGCGGTACCGGCGAGAATGTCGAGAGCCAGCCTGCCTCCGCCCTGGAAGGGCAACACCTTGTTCAGCGACCAGATCGCCAGCGCCATGAAGGCGGCGGCGGAAAAAGGCCGCCACATCGACTTCAGATAGTCGCGTGCGGGAACGCCGGTGACGCGCCGCACCGCAAATATGATCGTCGGAACGAACAACGTCGTGAGGACGAAGCGCGCGATGACGACTTTCTCCACATCGCGCGTGAGGTATGCGACCGCAAAGATCGTCGCCGTGAAGGCCACGAAGCGCGACCATTGGATGTGCGCGCTCATGAACGGCATGCCCTGCACGTCCAGCAGCGTGCCGGTGCCGCTCAGCAGAGGCGCCATGCCGGCGTTCAGTGCGAGCCAGCCGATCAGCGGCGTGGCGTCGATCCACTTTGGCCCCAGCACGACGCGCACGAGATCGTCGGTGACCATCGTCACGCCCACGCCGGTTGAAACGCAGATGATCGCCGACCAGCCGAGCATCCGCAGATAAAGCTGCCGCAACTGCGCGGGATCGCCGCGGTATTTCGACATGACCGGGAAGAGGGCCACGACCATCGGGTTGATGATCTCCTGCGTCGGACTTGCGGCGACGTCTTTCGCCACGGTGTATCTGCCCATGATCGCCGATCCGGCGATTCCGCCGATCGCAATGTTGTCCACCTGCTGTTGCAGGTACACGGCGATCGAGCGCAGGAACGTCCAGATCGAGAACGACCAGATTTCGGACGTGCGCGCAAAGGACAGACGCGGCCGGAACGGGCTCATCACATAGCTGAGGATGGTGCGGGAAAGCTGCCCCACCAGGATACCGGCCACGAGCGCCCAATAGTTCCTCAAGGTGAAGGCAAGTGCCACGGTCAGGACGAACTGCAGCAGTTTGGTGCAGACGTTGTAGATGAAGAACTTGTCGAACCTCAGATCGCGGCTGAAATCAACCGTTCCGATGTTCTCGAGCCCGCCGAGGAACGCCCGCAGCGCCAGGCACTGCATCACCACGATGGAGCGCGGTTCGTGGAAGTAGGCCTTGGTGAATGGCGCCGCGATGAGGATCGAGATCGCGATTGCCACTCCAATGAGGACCGACACGGTCCATGCGGAGTCGTAGTGCTCGCGGGTGGGAGCCTCGTGGCGAACGATGGCCAAGCCCTGCCCGGTGAGATTCAGCATCTCGAAAAGCCCGACCAGGATCATTGCTACGGCGACGATTCCGAAATCTCTGGGGGTGAGCAGCCGGGCGAGGATGATAGTGCTGATAACGCCAATAATTCGCATCGCCCATCGAAGGGCGATCATCCACGCCGAACCTCGGAGCATATGAAAGCCCATGCCGCGATGCCGTCCTGGCGCGTCAGTCATGTCAGTTCCGGCTTTTCTCGACTGTTCTCATAGGGCTTGTGGTCGTTCGCGAAATGAAGCAGGCCGATTTCCGACGGGTGCGCCCTCGGCGCATTGCGGCTCCACCTATAGCGCGCAAGCGAGCCCTCCCAGTGTCAATTTCGTAACAGGCAGCTGAAGTTTTTCACGCGACACGTCGATTTCTTCCGAGAGCTGCCGCTGAGGACCCCGCAAATCAGCATATCGCCCCTTACGTCACTTGGATTTTGACGTGAACTGACACGGTCGGCACACACTGCGCGCCTTGAGGCAATATAAGAACTAGTATAAGGAATACTCGCCTCTGCTGGTAGAGTTTGTGGAACACACTCGACAAGTTTTGGGGCGCTGCGGAAGCCTGGAAAAAGGGACGAGATGCAAAGCTGGAAGCTTCAGCTGCTCAGCCTATTGGGCGGAGGTTGGCAGTTTCGTTGGTATGGGCTTGCGGCGGCGTGGGCGGTTTGCCTGGCCGGTTGGTTCGTCGTGATGCTGATACCGGATCAGTACCAGTCGACGGCAAAGGTCTACATCGACACCGACACGCTCATGCGTCCGCTGCTGAAGAACCTCGTGGTGACCACGAACACGCAGCAAGAGATCGATGTGATGCTCCGTACGCTGCTGACCGCTCCCAATGTGGAGCGGGTGGTGCGGGCCACCAACCCGCACGCCGACAAGATGAGCGCGTCGCAGATGCAGGACGCAGTGGCGGCCATGACGAGCGACGTCTCGCTCAAGTCGTCGCCCACCAAGAACCTCTACAGCATAGGCTTTACCGACCGGAACCCGGTCTATGCGCAGTCCGTCGCGCAAACGCTTCTTTCCGTGATGGTCGACTCGAATGTCGGCGACCAACGCCGTGAATCCGACGATGCACGCTCGTTCCTCGACACGCAGATCGCCGCGTACGAGCGCAAGATCGAGGCTGCCGACAAGCGGAAGGCGGATTTCCGTACGGCACACCTTGAGATCTTCATGACGGACAACGACGTCGACACGATCCGAAACCAGATCGCTCAGGCGCAGACTCAGATCGATGAGGAGACGGCCAAGCGCAACAGTTTGGCGTCTCAGATTGCACAGACCAAGCCCACGCTCGACGTCAACGGTCCGGCGCCGATCGCCGTGGGCGGCGCCGGCACGATCGAGAACAAGCGTCAGCAACTCGGCGAGGCCCGCGCCAAGCTCGACGAGCTGCGCGCGCATTACACCGACGATTATCCCGACGTGGTCATCCAGAAGCAGCTCGTTGCCCGCCTGAAGGCGCAGATAGCCGACAAGACGAACCCCGACGAGGACCCGACTCTGCAGTCCGTGGCGAATCCGACCTATACGATGTTGCGGACGAAGCTGGCCGACGAGGAAGTCAACCTCGCCGTCGCCAAGGATCATCTGGCGTCCGCACAGAAACGGCTCGACGATGCGACGACGCACGCCGCGGACTCGATCTCCATCCATCGCCAATATGACAACCTCGACCGGGACTATCAGGCGCTCAAGCAGAACTACGAGGCACTGGTGGAGCGGCGCGAAGCGGCGAACATCACGCAGGCGGCCGGCGACCAGCAGTCGTCGATGGTCTTCCGGGTCGTCGATCCGCCATCGCTTCCGAGCCGGCCGTCCGATCCCAACCGCATTCTCTTCAATCTTCTTGTGCTGGCGGCGGGAATCGGCGCGGGAGCGGCCGTGTCGGTCGGGCTTGGCCAGATGTCGGGCCGTTTCCTCACTATGGAACAGCTGGGGCAGGCTTTCGCCTTGCCGGTCCTCGGGGCGGTCACCATCGCCAAGACCGCTGCCGATATGGTGCGGGCGCGGAGGGCGACATCTTTCTTCGTTGCGGGAGCCGGAGCACTGGTCGCGGGTTACCTGGTTGTCTTGTTCTTCTTCCACACTTACACGACCTCGACTGCCGGGAGCCTGCTATGAGTGAACCGACTCCGCGCCTGAATTTGATTCAGCGCGCGATGCAGCAGGCAAGCATGCGCCGGCCCGCGTCCGCTGAGGAGATTCCCGACATCGTCGAAGATCGGCGGGGGCCGAAGGCCGAAATCCGCGATCGGCCGGTCGCGCGCCAGGAAGTCCCCGTTGAACGCAAGGAGCCCGCGGCGATCCGAGACGACGCCGTTTTGGCGCGGCGCGATGTTGCTTCGGCGCCAAAGCGTCCTGTCCTCGGGGAAGACTCGCTGTCACGCGCCGCGCCGGTCGGCGTCACCCACGGATTGCGCCTCAACCTCAACCGGCTGCGCGAAGCGCGCATGGTCACGCCCGACAACCGCGCTTCCGTGACCTACAACGAATTTCGCGCCATCAAGCGCAAGCTGCTTCCCATGACGCGCGATCCCGCGACCAAGGCGACGACGCGCAATCTCGTGATGATCACGAGCGCCTTGGCAGGCGAGGGCAAGACCTATACGGCAATGAATCTCGCCATCGGGCTCGCCGCCGAACGCAACCTCGAAGTGATTCTGGTGGACGGCGACGTGGTGCGCGCCTCGATCGGGCAGTATTTCGAAGGCGCCCCGGAGGAGGGATTGCTCGATCTTCTCACGGGCCGGCGCCAGCAGGTGGACGAGGTTCTCCAGCGCTGTGCCGATCTGCCGAACCTCCACGTGCTGTTCTCAGGTCGGCGCGACGACTCCTCTCCCGAACTGCTTGCCAGCGCACGCATGGGCGAGGTGTGTTCGGCGCTGTCGCGGCGCTTCCGTGAAAGCGTAGTGGTGATCGATGCCCCGCCGGTGCTTGCGACGGCCGAACCCGCCGCGCTGGCGATGCACGTGCATCACCTCATCATGGTCGTCGCGGCGGGACAAGCAGCCCGTCACCATGTCGAGGAAGCGCTTGCGGGCGTCGCCACATGCCCAAGCATCAATCTCGTCTTCAACAAATCGCCGGAGTGGCAGCGCGCCACGCCGTATCCGTACTACTACAACTACGCAGAAAAGTAAGGCTGCGGACCGCCGCCGACCATGTATACCGAATTCTACGGACTAAAGGCCGAACCGTTCCTGCTCACGCCGGACCATCGCTTCTACTATGAAAGCAAGGTCCACGAGCAGGCTATGGCGCACCTGATGTACGGCATCAGCCGCGGCGAAGGCTTCATCGTCATAACCGGCGAAGTGGGCGCGGGCAAAACCACAATCGTCCAGCGCCTGTGCGCAACCGTCGATCCCGACCAGGTCGTGGCCGCGCATGTGGTGACGACGCTTCTGACCGGAGCGGAGCTGCTGCGCATGGTGTGCTTCGCGTTCAAGATTCGCGACGTTCCGGACAAGAAGGACGCCGTGCTCCTGTGCCTTCAGGACTATTTCGAGGCCCTGGAGCGCAACGGCCGCAAAGCGTTGCTCATCCTCGACGAGGCACAGAACCTCAATGCCGCCGCGCTCGAAGAACTGCGGATGCTTTCGAATTTCCAGATCGGCGCGCACAGCCCGTGCCAGATCTTTCTCGTCGGTCAGCCCCAGTTCCGCGACACGCTTGCCCACCCGAATCTGGAGCAGCTGCGTCAGCGCGTGATCGCCTCCTATCATCTGGGACCGATGAGCCGGGACGAAGTCGGCCAATACCTGCTGCACCGCCTGAAGCGCGTGGGCTGGAAGAACGATCCCAAGTTCGACGATGCGGCGGTTGACGCCGTTTTCGCGCATACGGGGGGCGTGCCGCGCCAGATCAATACGCTGTGCAGCCGCCTTCTGCTGCTCGGATTCCTCGACAACCTGCACAACTTCACGGCCGAAGACGTCGCCCGCGTCGCCGCTGACTTGCGGGATGAATACGGCAGCCGCTCCGCGGCTTCGAACGGCGCCAACGGCATGGACGGCAATTATCTCGACCGTATGGATCGCGATCTCCCCCACAACATCGCCGCGCGCGTCGAGACGCTCGAGGACCGCGTCAATCACCAGGAGCAGTCGCTTCGCCGCCTCGCCGTCGGATTGGCTGAGATGATCGATCCATCCCGTCCAGCGCGCGGATAGCGTGCGATGGACGCAATCGTCGAACAGGCTGATCCTGCTGCCGTCATCACCGGATGGCGAGAGCGACCCGCAATCGCACCGGCTTGCGACGCAAATGCGCTCACCGTCGACGTCGAAGACTATTTCCAGGTTGAAGCGTTCTTCGGCGTCATCGACCGCAGCAGCTGGGACGAGCGCGAGTGCCGCATCGAAGGGAACGTCGACCGCGTTCTGGAACTGTTCGCGCAGGCTCGCGCGCGTGCGACTTTTTTCACTCTGGGCTGGATTGCCGAACGTTATCCGCAGGTGGTGCGCCGCATCGTCGAGGCCGGTCACGAACTCGCTTCGCACGGTTCGGAACATCGCCGGGCCGATGCGCAGTCGCGCGTCGAGTTCCGGTCGGATGTCGCGCGCGCCAGGAGGGTGCTGGAGGATATCGGCGGCTGCCCCGTGAAGGGATACCGCGCCCCGAGCTTTTCGGTCATGCGCGGCAACCTGTGGACGCTTGAGGTGCTGGAGGAGGCGGGCTATCGCTACAGCTCGAGCACTTATCCCATCGCGCACGACAACTACGGCATTCCCGAAGCGCCGCGCTTTGCCTTCCGGCCGCTTGCGGGCAGCGATTTCCTCGAAATCCCGGTGACATCGGTGCGATGGTTCGGCCGCAACTGGCCGTGCGGCGGCGGCGGCTACTTCCGCCTGCTCCCGTTTTTGCTCAGCCGGCGCGCGCTGGAAGCCGTCCGAGGCCGCGACCGCCAGCCTTGCATATTCTATTTTCATCCGTGGGAGATCGACCCCGGCCAGCCCCGGATCGAAGAGGCGCCGCTGAAGTCGCGCCTGCGCCACTATACCAACCTCGATTGCATGGAGGCGAAGCTCGCGCGGCTGCTGAAGGCGTTCCGCTGGAACCGCATGGACGAGATCTTTCTCGGGGACGCGGGATGAACATCCTCTTTCTCTGCCACCGCATCCCGTTCCCGCCCGACAAGGGCGAGAAGATCCGCGCCTTCCACGTGCTCTCGCACCTGGCGAAGAGGCACACGGTGCACCTCGCCGCCTTCGTGGACGATCCTGCGGACATGCAGCATGCCCAAACGTTGAAGAACATTGCGGGCGGCGAGTGCCTGTTCGTGCCGTTGGGCAGGACGCGGGCGCGCCTGCGAATGGCGCTGGCGCTCTTGGCCGGCAGTCCGCTCACCACCAGCTTTTTCGCCGGTGCCGAGATGGATCGATGGATCGACGCGGTCTTGCGGCGGCAATCGATCGACCGTGCATTCCTTTACAGCTCGGCGATGGCTCCGTTCCTCTTGCGCCGGCGGAATTTCGATCCCGCCCGCGTGATCCTCGACATGGTCGACGTCGATTCAGACAAATGGAGCCAGTACGCGCGCTCCGCCGCGTGGCCGAAGTCGTGGCTTTATGCCCGCGAGGCGCGCGCGCTGTTTGCCCTGGAGCGCAGGGCCGCGGCGGCGTTCGGAGCCACGCTTTTCGTCTCTCCGTTCGAAGTGCGCACGTTCGCGGAGATGGCGCCGGAAACCCGCGTGCGCCTTCACAGCGTGGCGAACGGCATCGATTTGGACAGATACCGGCCCGATACCGCCTTTGCGAGTCCGTTCGCTGACGGCGAAATCCCGATCGTCATGGTCGGCACGATGGATTACCGCCCCAACGTCGAAGGGGCGCTCTGGTTCGCCGATGAAGTATTGCCTCGTGTTCGCGCGGTGCTGCGGAATGCGCGATTCTATGTCGTCGGCGCGAAGCCGGCGGCGGAATTGCTCGCACCCCGCAGCGGCATGGCGGTGACCGGCCGCGTGGACGACGTCAGGCCTTATGTGGCGCATGCCGCTGCCGTGGTTGCGCCGTTGCTGCTGGCGCGCGGCGTTCAGAACAAGGTGCTGGAAGGCCTCGCCATGCAAAGGCCCGTCGTTGCGACGCTGCCTGCGAGCCGCGGCCTCGATGTCGCGCCGGACGCCGATCTCTGGGTCGAGGACGATCCTGCGCGGTTCGCCGATGCGGTGATCGCGGCCGCGACGGGACCGGATCGCGACCGCATCGCCGCCAACGGACGGCGCCGCGTCGAACGCGATTACTGCTGGCAGACCAATCTGGCGCCGCTGGACGGACTTCTGGAATGCGAGCCGCGGACCGGCATCTGCACGGCCGCGAACATGACGGCCGCGGGGCTGGTGGAAGAGGGGGCCGAATGAGCACGCAAGTCAGAAGCGCCGACCCACAGTCGGTCGCACGCGTCTCCGCCTGGACTGCGCACCTCGCCGCGCTCGGCGGCCTCGTTCTGGCGTTGGTGGCGCTTTACTGGCACGCGGTTGCGGCTGCCGTGACCGTGTGGTGGGTATCGCCGACGTTTTCCCACTGTTTCCTGATCATACCGGTTTCCGCTTATCTGATCTGGGGCAAGCGGCGCGAACTCGCCGTTTTGACCCCGGCCGTCTGTCCTCGCGCGTTGCTGCTCGCCCTGCCGCTGATCGCGGCCAGTTTCGTGGGTGCGCTCGCGTCCGTGAACGAGATCGAGCAGCTTTCGTTCATCGCGTTCGTCCAGGTTTTGGCGCTGGCGATCCTCGGTTTGCAGGTCTACCGGAAAATCCTGTTTCCGGCCCTCTACCTGTTCTTCCTGGTGCCGATGGGCGAGTACCTGATCACGCCGCTTCAGAGCTTCACCACTTGGTTCATCGACGTCGGGCTCAATCTGCTCGGCATCCTGCACTACACCGAAGGCAACGTGATCCAGCTCGCCAACGGCACCTATCAGGTGGCCGAGGCCTGCGCCGGCCTGCGTTTTCTCATCGCCACGATCGCCGTCGGCGTGCTCTTCGCCCACTTCACCTACCGCAAGTGGCTCAAGATCGTGCTGTTCATGATGGCCTGCGTGATCGTTCCCATCATCGGCAACGGCTTTCGCGCGCTCGGAATCGTGCTGCTCGCCCATTTCAGCGACAACAAGATCGCGGTGGGCGCGGACCATCTGGTCTACGGTTGGGGTTTCTCGGTCGCGATCCTCGCGGTCTTGATGTTCGCGGGTATGAAGTTCTCCGACAAGGACGAAGACCGCTCCGACAGCGCCGCACCGCCTTCAATGCCGCATTCGCCGCTGCGTGGATTTGCATTGACGATATTGTCGTCCCTTGTCGCCATCGCGCTTGTGCCGGGTTTCCTGGTCTGGCGTGCACAGGGCGCACCGGTCGACGTTCAGGCGTTCGGCAAGCCGCCGGCGATTTCCGGGTGGACGGCCGGCCGCGTGTCGCCCGACTGGTCGCCGGTGTTCTTGAATCCCGACGCTTCGCTGACTTTCGCCATGAGCGGCGCCGATGCGTTCGCCCCGCCCGTCGACGTGTTCGTCGATTATTATGGCAACGAGAACCAGGGTCGTAACCTCATCTCCTCCACCAACAAGTTGTGGAACGAAGACGACTGGCATCCCGTGCTACAGGATCAGGTGACGGCGAAATTGGGCAGCGATTCCGTCCGGTTCGCCGAACTCCAGATCGCCAATTCCAGCACGTCGCGCCTTGTATGGTGGACTTACGCTTCCGCCGGGCGTTTCACCACCAGCGGCCTGCGCGTGAAGCTCGACAGGATCCGCACGGCTTTTTCCGGAAGCGGGGGAGCGGCACTGGTCGCGATCTCCACGGTGATGGATTCGGATATCGATGCCGCCCGCGCCCGTTTGCGCCGGGCTGCGGCGGATCTCGGCGGCCTTGGCGACCGCATTACCGGCGCCCGGCGAACGACGCAACGGTAGGCGGGTGAACGGCAATGTGCGGAATCAGCGGTTGGTTCGACATGGCGGGGACGAAGAGCCCCGACCGGCTGCTGGCCAAGGCGATGAACGACGCCATCGCCCATCGTGGTCCGGACGGAGAAGGCTTCCACTTCGAGCCGGGGCTGGCGCTCGGCCACCGTCGGCTTGCCATCATCGATCTGGCGACCGGCGAACAGCCGATGTTCACCGAAGGCAGCCGCATCTGCATCGTCTTCAACGGCGAGATCTTCAACTACCGCGAATTGCGCCGGGTGCTGGAAAGCCGCGGCCACGTCTTCCGCACCAAATCCGACACCGAGGTGATCCTGCGCGGCTGGGTTGAGTGGGGAAGCGATTGCGTCGACCATATCCACGGCCAGTTCGCCTTCGCACTATGGGACAGAAGCGAACAGACGCTGTTCCTCGCCCGCGACCGCCTGGGCGAAAAGCCGCTCTATTACGCGATGCTGGCCGACAAGACCTTCCTGTTCGGCTCGGAGCTGAAGGCGCTGATGGCGAATCCGGCGTTGCCGCGCGCCATCGATCCGCAGGCGGTCGAGGATTTCTTCGCCTTCGGCTACATCACCGATCCACGCACGATCTATACCGCCGTGCGCAAGCTCGGCGCGGGCTGTACGCTTCTGTTAAGGCGCGGCAGCGCTCCGCGCTATCGGCAGTACTGGGAACCGCGGCCCGCGCCGGAATCCGAACGCGACCTGGATTCTGCGGCGCAAGCCTTGCGCGATCGTCTCGGCGCGGCGGTGGCTTCGCAACTGGTGGCGGACGTTCCGGTCGGCGCGTTCCTATCCGGCGGTGTGGATTCGAGCGCCGTCACTTCGCTCATGGCCAAGACGGTTCCCGATGCACTCTCGTGTTTCACCATCGGCTTCGATGATCCCCGCTTCGACGAGCGCGCCTATGCCGGCGCCGTCGCGGCGCGCTACGGCACCAAACAGCACGTCGAAGTCGTTTCGCCCGACGACATGGAAACCGTCGAAGCGCTGCCGGGCATGTTCGACGAGCCGTTCGGCGACAGTTCGGCGCTGCCGACCTACCGCCTTTCGAAGTTGGCGCGCCGTCACGTGACGGTGGCACTTTCCGGCGACGGCGGCGACGAGCTTTTCGCCGGCTACCGCCGGTACCTGTTTCACGGCCGGGAGGAATCCCTGCGCGCCATGCTGCCGCGCGGCTTGCGCCGTTCGGTGTTCGGCACGCTCGGCCAGATCTATCCGAAATTCGACTGGGCACCGCAACCGCTACGTGCGCGCCAGACCTTCCGGGAGCTGTCGTGCAGCGCGGCCGAAGGCTATTTCCATAATGTCTCGGTCGTGGACGACGAGACGCGGGCGCGGCTGTTCTCCGCCGACTTGCGGCGTGCGATCGACGGCTATCGCGCCCAGGACGTCATCGCCGAGCATCTCGCCAAGGCGCCCTTCGACGATCCCGTCAGCGCTGCGCAGTACGTGGATCTCAAGACTTGGCTGGTCGGCGACATTCTCACCAAAGTGGACCGCACCTCGATGGCCTGCAGTCTGGAGGTGCGCGTGCCCATGCTCGATCCGGATTTCGTCGCGTGGTCGATGGCTCTCCCGCGCTCGTTCAAGCTCAATGCCGGCGAGAGCAAGATTGTCCTCAAGCGCGCGCTCGAACCTCTCGTCCCGCACGAAGTGATGTACCGGCGCAAGCAGGGTTTCTCCGTGCCGCTGGCGAAGTGGTTCCGCGGCTCTTTTGGTTTGGCCTTCGCAAGCCGGATCCGTCCAGGCTCGGCGCTCGGCGAGCACTTCGACCTGGGATACGCGAACCGGCTTCTGGAAGCGCATGTCAAGGGCTGGTCAGACAACAGCCGTACGCTTTGGCTGCTTTGGATGTTCAACGGCTTTCTGGAGCGTCATCGCAGTCGGCCTTCACCGCCCGCGGCCAGGCTCGAACTGTCCGACGCCTGACTTCCGTCAACCATGCGGGACGCCGCCGCCGCCTGCGGACCATGATTCGCAAACGGTTCGCGGCTGGAGCGTGGCCTGCTGATAAGGTATTGTTCTATTAGCAACTTTTTGCATTCACGTGATCGCGATACGGCCGTCGGAAGGTGTTTCCAGCCTGCGTTAACATCAACACCCCATTAACGCGGCGCGAACAGTGGCCGCACCTTGGTTAACGCGGCGTTTGAGAACCAATTGCGAGCGGCACGCGCGCGATTGTGCCGTCAACGGAGGCAATCCGAACGGCTCCCGGCGGCTGGGCACTCCGGCTTGCCTTGCTTTACATACGTGTATCCTGTTGGACATCTTCACACTTGGAGTTATGAGTTCCACGCGTCCACCCCAGGTGTGATTTGAAGATCAAGCTCCACAAGAACGATTTGCCCGATGGCCTGGACTTGGGCCCCATCGTTGCGATCGACAGCGAAACGCTCGGCCTCAATCCGAATCGCGACCGGCTGTGCCTGGTCCAGCTTTCGGCGGGGGATGGGGTCTGCCACGCGGTTCAGTTGGAGGCGGGCCACTATGGGGCGCCGAACCTGAAGCGGATGCTCGCCGATCCGTCCACGCTGAAGCTGTTCCATTTCGCGCGCTTCGACATGACGATGTTCCGGCACTGGCTCGGCACCGTGACCGCGCCCGTGTACTGCACCAAGATCGCTTCCAGGCTGGTGCGCACCTACACCGACAAGCACGGCCTCAAGGATCTGGTGCGGGAGCTGCTCGCCGTCGATCTGTCCAAGGAACAGCAATGCTCCGACTGGGGCGCGCCCGACCTCACCGAGCGCCAGCTCGCCTATGCGGCGAACGATGTCGCCTACCTCCACCGCCTGAAGGAGGCGCTGGACGCCATGCTCGTCCGCGAGGGCCGCACCGAGCTTGCCAAAGCCTGCTTCGATTTTCTACCGGCGCGGGTTGAGCTCGACTTGGCCGGCTGGCCCGAGGTCGACATATTCGAGCACTGACGGAGCTTGTTTTCGGATTTAATCTCAGGCGTTTACTCCGTTCAGAGATGTCGTCTTGAACGTTCTCGGGGATTTGGCCACATTTGGCACGAATTTCGCTTCAGGGCGGGCTTTCCGCTGTTGACGGCAAGCTCACCCCGCCGGCTGTTGGGCCGGTGTCCTCTCACTTCGGGTGTCTTGGATGCGTCCCGCCGACGTCAGTGCTCTTGCGCCTGCCCATTCCGAGATCGGCGCCGATGTCTTGGTTGCGCGACGCGTGATCGATGCGGCTGCGGATGCGATCAAGCTGCTGAAGACGAGTTTGGGACCCGAGTTCACAAGCGCGGTCGAGATTCTTCTGGGGGTCAAGGGCCGAGTCATCGTCAGCGGCATCGGCAAGTCCGGGCACATCGCCCGCAAGATCGCCGCGACGATGGCGTCCACCGGCACGCCGGCGCATTTCGTCCATCCCTCCGAAGCCAGTCACGGCGATCTCGGCGAATTGACCCGTCATGACGCTCTCGTCGTGCTTTCCTGGCGCGGCGAAACAACCGAGCTTATGGACCTGATCCTCTATGCCAAGCGCTTCCGCATCCCGCTGATCGGCATGGCGAGCAATCCGGATTCCACACTGCTCAAGGAAGCCGACGTGTCGCTCGTGTTGCCGAAAGTGCGCGAGGCCTGTCCGCACGGCCTTGCGCCGACGACCTCGACCACGCTGATGCTGGTTCTGGGCGATGCTCTGGCGCTGGCGCTGATGGAGCGCCGGGACTTCTCGGCCGATGAATACCGCAACCTCCATCCGGGCGGCTCGCTCGGCCGCGCGCTGATCCGAGTCACCAACCTGATGCACGGGCCGGAGGAACTGCCGCTGGCGGACGAGGGCGCCTCGCTGCGCGACGCGCTCGCCGTGATGGAGAAGCACAATTTCGGCTGCATCGGGCTCACCGACCGCAAGGGCGGGCTGGTCGGCATCGTCACCGACGGCGACCTTCGCCGCAACCTGCACCGCGATCTCCGCGACGCCCGCGCCGCCGACATCATGACGCGCAACCCCAAGACCGTGCGCGCCGATCAGCTCGCGGCCGAAGCCATCGCCTTCATGAACGAGAAGAAGATCACGCAGCTTTTCGTGCTCGATCCCAAGGGCCGCGGCCACAAGCCGGTCGGCATCCTGCACATCCACGACTGCCTCAAAGCGGGTCTCAGATGACGCGCCGCGACAAGAGTCGCAGTGCCGTGGCGCAGACGCTGGCGCCCCCGCCCGAGCGGGCGGTGAGGATTCCGGCGCGGGACTGGTCTTCGCGCCAGCGGCTCAGCGCCGTGGAGGCGCTGCGCTATTCACGCTTCGTCGCGTTCATGAAGAGTCTTCTGCCGCTCGCCGCGATCGTCATTCTTGCCTCCGTCGTCGCCTACTGGGTGATCCCGCGCCATCAGGACAAGCTCTCGGTCACGATGAGGGCCGCTGCGAACGTCAAGAACGACCTGACCATGACCAAGGCCACGTTCACGGGAACCGACGAGAAGGGCAACCACTTCACGGTGACCGCCGCCGAGGCCGTGCAGGATCCGAAGAACCGCCACAAGGCCGAGCTCAAGCAGGTTCAGGCGGACATGGAGTTCGACAACGCCAACTGGTTGAACGCCAGCGCCGGCCGCGGCTTCATCGACGTCGACGCGGGCACGCTGAAGCTGACCGGCGGGATCTCGATCTATACCGATTCCGGCTACGAGCTGCATACGCCGAGCGCCGACGTCAACATCAAGACGAACGTCATGCAGGGTATCCAGAAGGTCACGGGCCACGGCCCGCTCGGCCAGTTCAGCGCCGACAAGTTCTACTTCGACCGTTTGAGGAAGCAGGTGAAGCTCAACGGGCACGTCCGCATGCGGATGTACCCCCAGAAGGCGAACAAGAGATGATGAGAACGTCCATGGCCCTGTTTGCGCTCGGCGTACTCGCGGCCGCCGCGGCGGCGCAGAACGCCAACCCGATCGGCAAGGGTATGCTCAATCCCAATGCGCCGATCGACATCAGCGCGAATTCCTTCTCCGCGGACGATGCGACCAAAACGGCCGTCTACACAGGCAATGTGATCGTCCACCAGGGCGAAGTCGCGCTGCGCGCCAACGCGATGCACGCCCATTTCGTCCGCAACTCGCCCGACCGGATTACGGCGCACGGCAACGTGGTGATCGTCGCGCCGTCGGGTACGGCGACCGGCGACAACGGAGTCTACGACGTCAATCCGCGGGTGATCACCCTCACCGGAAACGTGGTCCTGACGAAGGACAAGAACGTCATGCGCGGCCAGCAGCTCACCGTGAACCTGATCACGGGGCAGGCAGTGCTCGACGGCGGACAAGGTCAGGGCGGCCGCGTCCAGGCGCTGTTTACGCCCAAGTCTGAAACGCAGAATCCCTGAACTTTATCGTTCCTTAAGCACAAACAGGCACAGTTCTCGCATGGACCCGAACCAGACCACAGCCGCCGATCCCGTCCGCCCGCGCGTCGTCGAGGGCGGCAAGGGGCTTGTCGCGACGCGGATCGCCAAGAGCTTCAACAAGCGGCCCGTGGTCCGCTCCGTCAGCCTGTCGGTGCGGCGCGGCGAGGTGGTCGGACTGTTGGGGCCGAACGGCGCCGGCAAGACCACCTGCTTCTACATGATCACGGGGCTGATTCCGGTGGATGCCGGCACCATCGAGGTCGACGGCTACGACGCCACGCGCTTGCCGATGTACCGCCGGGCGCGCCTCGGCATCGGCTACCTGCCTCAGGAGGCTTCGATCTTCCGCGGGCTTACCGCCGAGGAGAACATCCGCGCCACGGCGGAGCTGGTTGAGCCCGAGCCCGGCCTGCTGGAGGCCGCGGTCGAGGAGCTTCTGGCGGAATTCGGCATCACTCACGTGCGCAACACGCCCGCGATTGCCCTTTCGGGCGGCGAGCGCCGCCGCGTGGAGATCGCGCGCTCGCTCGCCACGCATCCCTCCTACATCCTTCTCGACGAGCCGCTCGCCGGCATCGATCCGATCGCGGTCGGCGAAATCCGCGAGCTGGTCAAGCATCTGAAGGATCGCGGCGTCGGCGTGCTGATCACCGATCACAACGTGCGCGACGCTCTGGACATCATCGATCGCGCCTACATCCTGCATGACGGCATGGTTCTGAAGGAAGGCACGCCCGACGACATCGTCGCCGATCGCGACGTGCGCCGCGTCTATCTGGGGGAGCGCTTTTCGCTGTGAGAACGGGCGCCCATGAGCCAAGCGGATCGAAGGGGGCGCCCTAGCGATGGCAGTCTCCCAGCGCCTCGAACTCCGGCAGGGCCAGACCCTGGTCATGACGCCCCAGTTGCAGCAGGCGATCAAGCTGCTGCAGCTGTCGAATGTCGAGCTGGCGGAGTTCTGCGAGCAGGAGCTGGAGAAGAACCCGCTGCTCGAACGCGACGAGAACGCGCCCGCGCCGGAGGCCGAACGCGAGGCGCAGCCGGCCGAAGCCGCGCCGGAGACGCTCGAAAAGCAACTCGCCCGCGACGATTTCTCGAAGTGCGAGGATATGGATGCTTCCGGCGACGATCTCTATGACGGCGCCGAGGACCGCGCGCCGCCGGTGTCCGCCGCGCCGCTCGCGGACTGGTCCACGATCCGCAACACGCAGCGGTTCGACGGCGACGAAGACCTGCTCGAATCCACCGTTACCGAAACCGCGACGCTCAAGGACCATCTTCTCGAGCAGCTTGCGATCGCCGCGCTCGATCACGACCGTCGGCTCGTTTGCGTGGCGTTGATCGACGCGGTGGACGAATCCGGCTACCTGCGTGCCGACCTCGACGAAGTTGCCGTCCGCATGGGCGCCGACAGGCAGATGGTCGAGGAAACGCTTGCCGTTCTGCAGGGGTTCGATCCGGTGGGAGTAGGCGCGCGCGACCTTGCCGAATGTCTGGTGCTCCAGCTCAAGGAGAAAGACCGCTACGATCCGGCGATGGCCGCAATGGTCGACCGTCTCGATCTGGTGGCGCGCCGCGACGTTTCCCAGCTTGCCCAGATTTGCGGCGTCGACGCATCCGACATCGCGGACATGTTCGCCGAGATTCGCGCGCTGTCGCCTAAGCCCGGCCTTTCGTTCAACTCCGAGCCGGTGCAGCCCGTGGTTCCCGACGTGCTGGTGCGGGAAGGACCCGACGGCGGCTGGCTTGTGGAACTCAATGCCGAGACGCTGCCGCGGCTTCTGGTGAACTCGCGCTATTACGCGAGGGTTTCCTCCCACGCCCGCGACAAGGACTCGAAGACCTATCTTACCGAGTGCCTGAACAACGCGAACTGGCTTGTGAAGAGCCTCGACCAGCGCGCGCGCACGATCCTCAAAGTGGCCACCGAAATCGTACGCCAGCAGGACGGCTTCCTGACGTTCGGCGTGCGCCACTTGCGGCCGCTCAACCTGCGCACGATCGCCGAGGCGATCGGCATGCATGAGTCTACCGTCAGCCGCGTCACCTCGAACAAGTACATCGCCACGCCGCGCGGTCTTTTCGAACTGAAGTACTTCTTCACCGCCGCCATCCAGTCGCTCGACGGTTCCGAATCCCATTCCGCCGAAGCGGTGCGCGACCGCATCCGCGAGATGATCGATCGTGAAGATGCGCGCGACATCCTGTCCGACGACCGCATCGTGGCCATGCTCACGGGGGACGGCGTGCACATCGCGCGCCGCACCGTGGCGAAGTACCGCGAGGCGATGCGAATCCCGTCTTCCGTGGAACGGCGCAGACTCAAGGGCGGAGAACCTGCCAATTCAGGGGTTCGCTGAATTCAAGCGTTGACAACAAAAAAAGTGCGGACTAATGGTCCGCGCCCCTCAAGCAAGCCGGGCCCTCCGTGACGCGAAAAGTCGTCGGCTAGGCAAGAGAATTACGCAACAACAGTGCGGTTAACGCGTTCGGATAGGTGTTTATCCTCAGGTCCCGTCACGGGAAGGTTACCATAGGGCCGTCATGCAGATTGCAGACCTGTTAAGCCCCGACGGTGTTCTCCCGTCCATCAAGCCGAAGGACAAGAAGCACCTCCTCCAGCAACTCGCGGAGAAGGCGGCCCAGCTTTCGGGGCTGCCGGAGCGTCGCATTTACGACACCCTTCTCGAACGCGAGCGGCTCGGCACCACGGGTGTCGGTCAGGGGATCGCAATTCCGCACGGCCGCGTATCGGACGTCGCGAAGATCATGGGCGTGTTCGCGCGTCTCGAGTCTCCCATCGAATACGAAGCCGTGGACGGTCAGCCGGTCGATCTCGTCTTCATGCTGCTCGCACCCGAAGGCGCGGGCGCCGATCACCTGAAGGCGCTGGCGCGGGTGTCGCGCCTTCTGCGCAACCAGTCGGCCTGCGAGAAGCTTCGCAAGGCGGCGACGGGCGAGGCATTGTACGCGATACTCACGGAGCCTCCCGCCGGCGCGAATTCGGTCGCCGCCTGACGGGGCGTTTCCGCCCGGCTCGAAATCGCAAGTCTGCACGTGATTGAAATTCCGGCATATGTGAATCGGTGCTGACCGGCATCGCGCAAGAAACCGAATCTCCGGGCCCGGCAGATCTCCTGACGGATGGCTGGCGGATGGGTCGTGCACGACTTGACCGGTTGTGACATCTCTTGTCGCGGCTCCGGCGCTGCCGCGGCGCCGCGAGCGCCGGCGTTGGCGACTGAGGCGACTCGCCGTCGGCAGCGGCCGCAGGAACGGCCGGCGGCTGCCGAAACACCTGTGATCCCTTGCCTTCGGCGTTCAACTTGCCCCGGACGGCAGCCACGGTGTATCAACGCCGGGGTCGACGAATCTCCCCAATCGCGGCGGTGCCGTGACGTCCAGAAGCAGACTCCTCCTGATCATTGTCGGCGCGGTTTTCATCGCGCTGATCGTTCTTCGCCTTGCCGTCGGCTTCGTCGTCGACTGGCGCTGGTTCGGCTCGCTCGGCTTTGCAGGCGTGTTCTGGACGACGGTGAAGGCGAAGGTCCTGCTCTTCCTCGTCGCGTTCGTGGCGACAGCCCTCCTTCTTTACGTCAACGGAGCGGCCGCACAGAGGCTGGCCGGGTTCCGCCCCGCATTGCGGAGCGTGCCTTCGCCGTGGAACTCCATCGAAGGGCTCACGCCGCCGGCGATGCTGGAGCGCCTCTACCGCGCATTCCCCTGGCGGTTGCTCATCGTCGCCGCGTCGCTGATCCTGACCGTTTTCATCGCACTGTCGCAGCTGGGAAGCTGGGACTTGGCGCTGCGCTACGTCTATCAGGTGCCCTACGGCCAGAACGATCCGCTGTTCGCCAGGGACATCGGCTTTTACCTGTTCTCGCTGCCGGCCTATGTCGCGATCAAGGACTGGCTTCTGTTCACCTTGGCCGTCGGGGCCATATTCGCCGCCGCTCTGTACTGGGTGCACGGCGCGGTCGTGTTCGACCAGCGGCGCCGCTTCATCGCGCCTTCGGCGATCGGCCACGCCTCGGTCCTGATCGGCATCTGTCTGCTCGTGAAGGCCTGGGACTACTGGCTTGATCGTTTCCTGCTGGTCTTCGACGACAACGGCGTCGTGGTCGGCGCCGGCTACACCGACGTCCATCTGCAGATACCGATCCTGTGGATTTTGACCGGACTGAGCCTGATCGGCGCGGTGCTGTGCTTCGCGAACGTGCGCGGACGGACTCTGCGCATTCCCATGTTCGTCGCGGCGACGATCATCGTGTGCGCGGGCGTGCTGGCGCCGCTGGCCGCCGGCCTGTTCCAGCGGGTCTACGTGAAGCCCAACGAGTTGCGGTTCGAGGCCCCGTACATTGCCCGGAACATCGCGTTGACGCGCGAAGCCTACGACCTCAACAACATTCAGGTGAAGCCGTTCGCCGGCGACCAGCAATTGACGTGGCAGACCCTCGAGAACAACCGCGCCACGATCGACAACATCCGCCTTTGGGACTACCAGCCGCTGTTATCGAGCTATGCCCAGCTTCAGGAAATCCGCACCTACTACAAGTTCAACGATGCCGATGTCGATCGCTACCGGCTGAACGGCACCTACCAGCAGGTGATCAGCTCGGCGCGTGAACTCGACACCAGCAAATTGTCCGAAAACGCACAGACTTGGGTCAACCTGCACGTCCTGTTCACCCACGGCAACGGCGTGGTGATGTCCCCGGTGAACAGGTCGACGCCGGAAGGCCTGCCGGTGCTCTATCTTCACGATATCCCGCCGGTTGCCTCGGGCGGCCCTGCGGTTACGGAGCCGCGCATCTATTTCGGCGAGGCGCAGGACTCCTACATTGTCGTGAAGGGTTCGACGCCGGAATTCGACTATCCCAAGGGCGACAAGAACGTCTATGCGGAATACCGCGGCGCCGACGGAGTACAGGTCGGGGGCTTGGCCGGACGGGCGCTGTTCGCCTACTACTTCGGCGATCTCAACATCCTCCTCAGCAACTACATCACCGCGGACAGCCGCATCTCGTTCCGCCGCAACATCCAGCTGCGCATTTCCCAGATCGCGCCGTTCCTCAGGCTCGACTACGATCCCTACATCGTCGTCAGCGGCGGCAGGCTGTTCTGGATGCAGGACGCCTACACGCTCAGCAGTTCATTCCCGTATTCGAAGACGATGGAGGGCGGCTCGGCGAATTACATACGCAACGCCGTGAAGATCGTGGTGGACGCCTACAACGGCACGGTAACTTTCTACATCAGCGATCCGTCGGATCCCGTGGTGCGCACCTGGGCGCGGATATACCCGGGGCTGTTCCGGCCGATCGCCGCCATGCCCGCCGACCTCAGGCGTCACATCCGCTATCCCGAGGACTACTTCCGCGTCCAGGCGGACATGTACCGCGCCTATCACATGGACACGCCCGAGGTGTTCTACAACCGCGAAGATCTCTGGCAATTCCCACGCAAGCCGTCGGGCGACGAGGACAATCCCGAAGCCAAGATGGATCCGTATTTCATGAACATCCGGCTGCCGGGGGAAAAACAGAGCGAATTCGTCCTGATGCTGCCGATGGTGCCCAATCAGCGCGACAACATGATCGCCTGGCTGGCGGCGCGGTGCGACGGTCCGGACTACGGCAAGCTCATCGTCTACACCTTCCCGAAAGAGAAGCTGATCTACGGTCCGTTCCAGATCAACGCGCTCATCAACCAGAATACCGAGGTCTCGCAGCAGATCACGTTATGGAACCAGTCGGGATCGCGCGTGATCCACGGCAACCTGCTCGTCGTGCCGATCGAAAATTCGCTTCTGTACGTGATGCCGCTATATCTTCGCGCATCGTCGGGCCAGCTTCCCGAGATGAAGCGCGTCATCGCGGTCTACGGCGGCGACGTCGTGATGAAGGAGACGCTTTCGGCGGCGCTCGCCGCGCTCTTCAACGCGCCGGCAGGCAGCGCCGAGGAACCCTCCGCCGCGCCCGCCGAAAACGCCGCCGCCCTACCGGCAGTGGCTGCGCCCGTTGCGACGGACGCGCTGCGCGGAGCGCTCGACCACTACGAGCGCGCCAAGGAACGGCTGAAGGCGGGCGATTTCGCCGGCTTCGGCACGGAGTTCAACGCCTTGGGCTCGGCTCTCACGCCGAAAGATCAGGGCAAACCGGCGCCGGCGCACTAACGCACAATCAATATCCCGGCGGTGGCGGAGGGGGCGGGGGCGGGCCGTAGTCGCGGTAATAGCGGCGGTGCCAATTCCGTTGATAGAGATCGTCCGGCACCTTGTTGCCTTTCGCCCTCATGCACTGCGCATAGGCGATGTCGTAGCGGCGTTGCAGGTTGCCTTGCGCATAGGCCGACTGGTTCGCGCCCACCGCCGTTCCGGCGATACCGCCGGCCGCAGCACCCACTCCTGCGCCGTGTCCGCCGCCGACGGCGCCACCCAGCGCCGCGCCGAGGCCGGCGCCGATGATGGCCGAGAGGATGGCGTGGTCATTGGCGGTATCGGCGCGCCCTGCGACGTGATCCGAAGCGAAATCCTGGCACTCGTCGTCGTCCTTCTGGAAATCGGCGAACGACTTGCCGTCGCCCGGCATCACCGGGATGTTCGGCCCGCTCGGCGGGGTCACGCAGCCTCCGAGCAGCACCAGCGCCAGCGCGCCGGATACCAGTGGGGTTTTCCTCATCTCGCTCTCCGCTTGTCTATGCCGTTACTCTAACGCGTCAGAAATACCATTCAGGCGAACAACATTGGTCAAAAAAAGGATTACATGTATTCAATGGACATGAACGCCCGTTCAGATTCGGCGGGTGCTGACCTTCGCCGCGAACAGCACTTTGTCGTCCGAGGTCCGCCGTCCCTGGAATTGACACCAGGCGGGCGCGTCCGCGGGCCGCTCGACTTCGCCGCGATCGATCACGACTTCGTCGCCCACACGGGTTTCGTTGATGAAGTTCACTTCGTAGGCGGCAACCTGAAGCGATGCGGTCTCCTCCATCGTCGCCGTGTCGACGATCCACTGGGCGTAACGCGTGTTGTTCACATGCCCGTTGACGTCGAGATCGCTGTAGCGCACGACGAATCGCGCAACGGGGTTGAGGTCCGTGCGCAGCGCGATCTTCTCGGCTTCGAAGCTGAGGCTTGCCGGGCGGTCTTCCAGCATGAAGGTGGCCGGGTCGATCTTCTGCGGCCGGCGCGTTTTCCAGTTGAGGGTCAGCCAGCTGGTCGTGCATTCGCCCAGCTTGCGCTCGCGAACGAATATCTCGAAATCGCGCAGCGCCAGCACGCCCGCCACGCCGCGCGGCCAGGTCCTGATCGTCACCACGTCGCCCCACACCGGCCAGTCGTTCATGACGAGCTTCTGGCGCACCAGAACCCAGATGGTATTGCGCTTGATGAGATCCTCGTATCCCCAGCCGAGATGCTCGGCGTGCAGCCAGGCGATATCCTGTAGGATGTTGAGCAGGCCGGTCAGTCCCAACCGCTTGTGACTGTTCAGCACGATCGTGTTGACGTCGTAGTCCTTGGTCCAGCTCGGCTGTCGCATGCTTGCCGCCCTTTCGAGTTCTGATTGGCGGAATTCGCTCCGCGCGGCAAGAGCGCCATTCATCTCAGGGTGTCGTCACAGATGCGAAGAGCCGGAAAACGGCGTTCCGCTTTCCGGCTCTTCTGTTTCGGGCGCCTGGATCAGTGGACGGATACCGGCTTGAATTCGTTCTGCACGGCCGCGCCGTAGGCGGAGTCGTACGCATCGGTGTAGCCCAGCACGCTGCCGTCGACGGCGTGCAGCACATACAGCTTGCCGCCGGGCGGAAGCTCGATGCCAGGCGGGATCAGGCCAAGCGCATGCGCTTCGGCGCTGCCGGTCGGTTTGATGTAGGCGATCCGTTCCTCTTCCGGGTTCATGTCTTCCGGTGTGAATTCGTATTCGGTCATGACACGGACCTTTCTTCTTCCAGGCGCCCCGCCTTTATCTCTATTGTACGCACGATTGTGTTGCTCTTGGGGCGTTCGAGATCGATCGAAAGAAGGCCGTTCTCGAGCGTCGCTGCGGTAACCTCGATTCCCTCCGCCAGCACGAAAGCCCTTTGGAACTGCCGCGCGGCGATGCCGCGATGCAGGAAATTCCGGTCGTTGGTCTCGGCCTGCTTGCCGCGGATCAACAGCTGACGGTCCTCCACCGTCACGTTCAATTCGTCGCGACTGAAGCCGGCCACGGCGAGCGTTATCCGCAATGTGTCATCGCCGGATTGTTCGATGTTGTACGGCGGATAGCCGTCGCCCGCCGCCTTGGCGGTGCGTTCCAGCAGCCGCTCGAGGTGCTCGAAGCCGAGCAGAAATGGACTGTTGAAATATACTGTCCTCGACATTCAAAGCCCTCCCTTAAGCGGCCTTGCGGTTGCCGCGGCCCGCATGGGCGCCGCGTCACCAATAGAATGTGGTGTGCGGGGTTCCATATTCAAGACGCGGCTCGAAAATTCCTTTGCGGCAACTGCATCGCGGTCGGTTGCCGGTCGGCCAGGGAGCGGGCACAACAGGCCGATGATCAGACCCTCACTCGTGCTGGACGACGCGCCTGCCGGGCGGCTGTGGGCTTTCGGAGCGCCGCTCCGCGTGATCAGGGCCGATGCCCCTGGCGAGGTCGCGCCCGCCTTCCGGGAGATGGCGGAAGCACGCGCTTTGGGCAATTTTCTTGCGGGGTATTTCAGCTACGAGCTCGGCTATGCGCTGGAGCCGAAGCTGAACCGGTTAATGCCGTGCAACCGTGCCATACCACTTCTGTGGTTCGGCGTTTACCGTCCGCCGGACGTCATCGAGGGCGACGAAGCACGGCTCGCGTTCGACTGGTGGTGCTTTGGCCGCGCGTTTGGCGGGCGTTTGCGGCACGAATGGGACGAGGGCGCTTATCGCGTCCGCTTCGGCCGCGTGCGTGACCTCATCGCCGCGGGCGACATCTATCAGGCCAATCTGACCTTCCGCTCGCGCTTTTCGTTCGCGGGCGATGCGCTTGCGCTGTATCGGGCTCTGCGTGCGCATTCGGCTGCACGCTACGGTGCCTACCTCGACGATGGCGAACGGCAGGTGCTCAGCCTGTCGCCGGAACTGTTCTTCGATCTGGCCCCGGATGGCACGATCACGGCCAAGCCGATGAAAGGCACGGCGGCGCGCGGCGCCGACGCGGTGTCGGACACGCTGGCGCGAGAGCATCTGGCCGAAAGCACCAAGAACCGCGCCGAGAATTTGATGATCGTCGATCTTCTGCGCAACGACCTCGGCCGCCTCGCGCGGATCGGCAGCGTCGACGTCCGTGATATCTTTGAGGTGGAGACCTATCCGACCCTACACCAGATGGTTTCCACGGTCCAAGCCGGGCTGAAACCGGGCACGGGCATCGAAGAAATCGTGCGTGCGCTGTTTCCCTGCGGTTCGATCACCGGCGCACCCAAGATCCGCGCCATGGAAGTGATATCCGGACTGGAGGCTAGTCCGCGCGGCGTTTATTGCGGCGCCATCGGCCATTTCGCACCCGACGGTTCGGCCCGTTTCAACGTCGCGATCCGCACGCTCACGATCGCGGGCGCTGCCGGCGAACTCGGCATCGGCGGCGGACTGGTGCAGGATTCGATCGCCGAGAGCGAATACGAGGAAGCCCTGCTCAAGGCACGGTACTACCAGGCGGCGCGCCGCCCGCTCGAACTGATCGAGACGCTGCGTTGGTCGCCGTCCGAGGGCTTCGTTCGCCTCCGCCTGCACCTCGCACGGATGCGCCGCTCCGCCGAGCGCTTTTCGATTCCATTCGACGAAAGTCGCGCTGTCGAAGCGCTGAACTCCGCATTGCCTTCCCCCCAAAGGAACGTGACGGCTGACCTCCGTATCCGCCTATCCCTGGACGAAACCGGCGCGTTCGCCTGCACCTCGGCACCTTTGGGCGAGTCAAAGCCGATCTGGACCTATGCGATTTCCCCTCACGGCGTCCCGAGCGGCGACGTCCTGCTGCGGTACAAGACGAACTGGCGCGAGTTCTACGACTGCGAATACGCCCGCCTATCCGCGCAGCTCGGCTGCGACGAGGTTCTGTTCCTCAACGAGCGCGGCGAAGTCGCCGAGGGCAGCCGGACCAATGTATTCGTTACGCGCGGTGACCGGCTGGCAACTCCGCCTTTGTCGTCAGGCTGTCTCGATGGTGTTCTCCGCCGCTCGCTGATCGGCGAGGGACGCTGCATCGAAGCCGTGCTGGCGCCCGAAGACCTGCAAACGGCGGACGTCTGGCTTGGCAATTCGCTGCGCGGCTTGATCCGGTCGCTTCCAGTGGGCTGACGCTCAGGTTTCGGCTTTCGCGGCCAGCGCGAAAAGCAGCCCCAGCGTTTCGGGCAGCACCCAGCCGCCGGCTTCCACCACACGGCCCCGGTCGGCATCCTCGGCGAGCACGGCCGGCAGAGGCCGCTTGCCGATCCGCGTCCTGAGGTCGTCCGCCATCGTCTTGGGGTCGAAATCTTCGACTTCCGCCAGCACCGCTTCGCCAATCTGCGCGGCGGCGTCCCGGTCCGTGAGTAGCGCCAGAAGATCGTCGTAGGGTGTCGGGCCATGCCGCTTGCGCAGCAGGAAGCGCCCGCCCACGCCGGCCGCCACCACGACGGCCGCTCCGCCTGCGGCGATGATGGTATCGCGCCGGCTGAGTTTCATCTGAGCGTCCCCTTGAGGTGATCGGCGAGCCGCAGGGCCAGCGACAGCAGGTTCACGGTCGGGTTGGCGGCGCCATAAGTCGGGTACACGCTGCTTCCGGCCACGTACAAGTTGGCGAGGCCGTGCACCTTCAGGTTCGCGTCCACCACGCCCTTGCGCGGGTCGGCGTGCATGCGCGTCGTGCCCATGTGGTGGTTGCCCCAGTCGATCACGTCGAGCCATTCCTGGCGGCTGCGCAGGTTGAGCTTCAGCATGCCGATGCGTGCTTCGAGCAGTTGCCGCCCGAGTTCTTTCAGCGTCTGCCGGAACTGCGAGAAATCGGAATCGGCAATGCGCATGTGCAGCTTGGCGCGCGGCATGCCCAGCGCGTCGGTCTCGCTGTCGAGCGTGATGCGGCGGTCCGGATCGGGGGTCACTTCCATGCCGGCGCCCAGCGAGAACGCCGCATGGTTGGAGGCATCGACTCCGAGCGCATTCGCCGTCTCCGCGACGGTGGCCTTGCCGAAATCGTCGAGATCGACCTTGTTTTCGATGGTGATCGAAGAGGCCATCACCGCGTGCGAGCGGCGGAACGCTTCGCTGGGGAACAGGCCGGCACGGACGATGGCGCCGCGTACCGTCTGGTTGCCCTGGTAGAACGGCGCCAGTTTGCCGTCGAACAGCACCAGGAAGGCGGCGTCGCGCGGCGTCGGATGATCGGCGAAGAAGCGCCCGACCAGGTCGTGCGCATTGCCGGCACCCGCTGTGGCCACGTCGTTGGAGGCCAGCATCAGCCGGGCGACCTCGATCGCGCCCATCGCCAGCACGGCGGCCTTGGGCTTCACCTTGAACTTGCGGCCCGAGAGCGTGGCGACGTCGATCTCTTCGACCTTCGCGCCGGAGGCGTCGAGCCCGATCCGCGTCGCGTTGGCGTGCAGATAAACGCTCAGCTTGCCGATGCGCTTCAGGTCTTCCGCATAGCGGTCGCCGAAATGGGTCGGCAGATTGCTGTCGCGGGTCTTGGAGAACTGGAACCAGCGCGTGGTCACGCCGCCGTCGCCCAGCGCCAGTTCGTTGCCCAGCGCGGTGGTGAACTGTCCCGCCTTGTCGTACAGCAGGGTTCCCCCTTCGCAGAGCGAATGCGCCTTGACGAAATAGCGGTCGACTTCCTTCTTTCCGAACGGCCAGCCCGAATAGGGCATCCAGGTGCGCTCTTCGAAATCGATCTGGTCCATCGGCCGGCACCAGCCGCCCCAGTGGTTGGAGCTGCCGCCCAGAAATCTCAGCCGCGTGGCCTCCAGAGTCAGATAGGGGGCGCCGATCTTCGATCCTTCGTAGAGCGCCTGCGTCTTGGCGTCGAAAGTCATGCCGCCGCTTTCGAGCAACACGACCTTGAGCGGTGAATTGGCCAGCGCAAGCGCCATCGAAATCCCGACGGGGCCGCCGCCGGCGATCGCCAGATCCGCTTGGATGACGGTGCCCGATGGAACGTTCCGGGCGTCGATGAATGCACCCAATGTGCTTGCCTTTCGAAGCTGCCGAGTCGAGCAAGCCTCGGTCAGATTAGCGGCCGCCGCCGGGGAAGTCTTGTCGAAGCTGTGTCAATCCCGCTCCGCCGAAGGCCGTTTCCTCTCTTGGCGCGGCTTTGGCGCGAAGGCAAGGCGGCATATGGCCGGGGTCCGCGCCTAATCGAGTCCGTAGCGGTAATGGCCGGTGATCTCAAAGGCAAACAGCGTGTCCTCCAGCACCTGTCCGCCGCCGATGTTGTGCATCACGAGTGGGCGGGTGAGGTCGGCGTTCCTGCGGTCTGTCACGATTCCGATATGGGGCAGGGAGCCGCCTCGGCGCAGATTCCACGTCACGATGTCGCCCGGCGCATAGTCGCTGGCGTCGCTGGAGATCGGCAGCGTCTTGCCGTGGCGCTGCAAGAACGCCGCGAGGTTGGGAACGCGCCGGTGATCGATGTTGGCGTCGGCGTGTTTCATACCCCAGATTCTGGGATAGGCCGCAAAGTGGCGCGACATGTCCTCGTGCACGAGTTTCTGCAGGTCGACGCCGATGCCGCGATAGGCGCGCACGATCACGTCGGCGCATACCCCGACGCCCGAGGGCACATCGCCCATCGGATAGGCGATCCGGCGGTAGGAGCCGTCATAGACCACGTCGGGATTGCTCAACGCTTCGGCAGCTTGCACGAAACGGCTCGCAGCCGTTGCATCCGCCATGCATGGCGGCGCAAGCGCCAGCAGAAGCGCGCCCGCAATCGTGCCAAATCTGAGGAGGAAAGGTCTCATCAACGACTCGCCCGCTGCACCCTCACGCCGATTGTCACTCCGCGACCCTACGCCCTTCTGGCGCGGCGGTTACAGCGGGGAAATCAAGTGGCGGGATTGTGGCGCGAAGGCTCCGGTGGCGCCCTTCGCCGCGCTTTATGCTGGCGCAAGTCACGCGATGTTGCGCACACAAAAAGGTGGGGCTGGCGTGAGCCGGCAGAAGTTGCGGGAACCGGCGTTCGATCCTCCTGCGCCCTGAAGGGTTTCGGAGGGCAACCTCCGCTGCTGTGCAGCGGAGGCTGGTGGAGCCAAGCGGGATCGAACCGCTGACCTCCTGCATGCCATGCAGGCGCTCTCCCAGCTGAGCTATGGCCCCGACCATGATCCCGGTATGGGCGCCGGGAACAGATGATTTCTATCGTTCGTCCTTTTCGATGTCAG
>DATKOE010000204.1:0-11949 GCA_035524815.1 Rhizomicrobium sp. | reverse complement strand
GATGGTCAGCGCCGTGCCGGAATAGGTCTCGACCGCGCCGATGCCGTAGATGCACGACACGGATGCCACGATGATGACGTCGTCGCGCTCCAATATCGCCCGCGTCGCCGAATGGCGCATGCGGTCGATCTCCTCGTTGATGGAGGAATCCTTCTCGATATAGGTGTCGGTGCGCGGGATATAGGCTTCGGGCTGGTAATAGTCGTAATAGCTGACGAAATATTCCACCGCGTTGTCGGGGAAGAAGCCCTTCATCTCGGCGTAAAGCTGGGCGGCGAGCGTCTTGTTGGGCGCCAGGATCAGGGCCGGGCGCTGCACTGCCTCGATCACCTTGGCCATGGTGAAGGTCTTGCCCGAGCCGGTGACGCCGAGCAGCACCTGGTCGCGCTCGTTCGAATTGGCGCCGCGCACCAGATCGGCGATCGCGGTGGGCTGGTCGCCCGCGGGCTCGTATTCGGAATGCAGCACGAAGCGCTTGCCGCCTTCGCTCTTCTCCGGCCGCGCCGGGCGATGCGGCACGAAGCCGGTGATCTCGGCTCCGGTCATCTCGCCGAAGCCGGAGCCGCGCGAAACCTCCATGCCGCCTCGCGGAACCATGCCGTTGTTGTGCGCCATGGGCACAATATAGTGCACGTTCGCGGTTTGTGCAGGGCTCACATGCTAGAATTTCCCGCCGCTTTCCGGGGGGATGGCATGCGGATTCCAGTCTACCTAGCCGCCGCGGCCGTCGTTGCATCGCGTTGTGTGGCCGCCATCGTCCCGCTTCCCGCGGAAGTTCAGACGGTCGCACTGCCGGGATTCACCGTGCAGTCGCCCGGCCCGTCCTGGTACGCGCAAACCTCGTTCGACGGCCAGAGCCGCGACAGCAGCGCCAGGGGCATTTTCCGAGCACAGTTCTTCGCCTCGCCCGCTGCGAAGGACAACCCGCTGTTCTCGATGCTGGGCCTCGGCCACCGTTCGACCGCCGTTATCGATATTGCCGGTGCCGTCCTTCCCATCCCGTCGAACGATCCCAAAGCCGTGGCGGACGCTCTGATGGATGCGATGAAGAAGGGAATCGAACACGAAGCCGCCACCGACACACGCATCCACTACAAGTCGTCGGATGTCGGCGAAACGAGTGTCAACGGCGCCATCTGCGTTCGTTGGGAGGCCTCCAGCGAGGATCGCGGCGTGCCCCATCACGAGGGCGACGCCTACGTTCTGACCATGCACCGGCTAATGTGCTCCGATCCGGAGTTCCCGGCGTACACGGCGCGTGTGGATTATAGCCTGCGGCTCGAACCCGGCGACCACGACTTCAACCCCGACGCCGCGGGCATTGCGGTTGTGAACAGCCTGAAATTCGACCACCTTGGCTATCGCGTGGCCGTCGTTCCGGTGGGACCGATGCCGCAAATGCTCGCCGAGTTGGATGGGGCGATCTGGGTTGCCTACGGCTATCAGAACGGAAGGGTCGCCCGTATCGATCCGCGAACCAATGCCGTGGCGGCAACGATTCCGGTGGGACGCGTTCCGGTCGGCATCACCGCCGACGCTTCCGGCGTTTGGGTAGTCAATGCGATGGACGATACCGTCCAGCGCATCGACCCCAAGACGAACGCCGTTGCCGCCACGATCCATGTGCCGAGCAAGCCCGAGATGATCTTGAGCGGCTTTGGATCCGTCTGGGTCACAGCAAACGGGGCGGGATCGGTTGTGCGGATAGACCCGGCGACTGGCGCGGTCGCGGAGATCGCCGGCACGGTCGCGCAGCCGGCCGGGATGGCGATCACCGGCGATGCCGTTTACGTGACGGACTACGCCAGCGGCCGCATCCTCCGCATCGACCCGGGCAGCAATGCGGTCACGGGCGCGTTCGAGGGCGCACTGGACTCGAACTACATGATCGCGGACGGTCGCTTTTTGTGGGCGAATTCGCAGACCCGCGAGCCGGCCGTCGTCCGTATCGATCCGAGCGCTGCCGGGATCCATACGAGGTTTACCGGTGTCGACTATGAACCCACCGGGATGGCGATATGGAACGGCAAGCTGTGGGTTGCCAACTGGGCCGGCTCGTCGCTATCGGTCATCGATCCGGCGGGAGCACCAACCAACCGCGTGTTCTTTCCGGTCGGCCCGGCGCCGTTTGGGGTGTTGGCAGCGCGCAACTCGCTGTGGGTGTCTGTATTGGGATTGCAGGGCGTTCTGCGCCTCGATCCCGACTAGTGCCGGTATGACGGCAGGAAATAAACCGCAACTTATTCCCAAGCCAAACTCCCGCTCCTTCCTGCCGCGGAAGCGATCACATTCGCGTCATGCGCCAAGCGCGCATTGAAAAACTAGCGGTATAAGCTCCATCTCGGCTTGGAGAGCCGAGAGGGCAAGCCGTGAAAACCCGATTGCTGTGTGCGGCCGCGTTCACCGCGCTCGTTGCCGCCATGCCTGCCGCCGCCGAGGAAGCCGCGCCCAACACGCGCGATTCGGTGCCTGCGGGCGGAGCGGACAACCCCGCGCCGGCCGCCAACGCGGCGGTCACCGCTTACCCGGCTTCGTTCTTCGCCGACCAGCGCCCCAACACCGCCCTCGACATGGTCAACCGCCTGCCGGGCTTCTCGTTCGACGACGGCACCTCGGCGCGCGGCTTCGCGGGCACCGCCGGCAACGTGGTGATCGACGGCCAGCGCCCCACCTCCAAGACCGACGACCTCCAATCGATCCTGTCGCGCATTCCCGCCGCCAACGTCGAGCGCGTGGATCTGATCCGCGGCGGCGCCCCCGGCATCGACATGCAGGGCCAGACGGTGGTCGCCAACGTCATCCTCAGGAAGGCGGATTCGACCAGGCTCGTGGTCGACCTTCAGGACAACATCTGGCTCGATCACCAGGCCCCCGCCGCGAGCGTGCAGTTCACGCGCCAGACCGGCGATTCCACCTATGAGGCTTCGCTTACGCGGCTGGGCAATTTCAGCGACGCGGTGGGCAAGGGCTATCACGACATCACCGATGTCGCGACCGGCACGGTCACGCATCAGAACGCGCGGCTGAACGGCTTCGCCGCCGGCCAGGGTGCCACCGCCGCGGCCACCGTTCCGCTCCTGGGCGGGCAGTTCAAAGCCAATCTCGCGCTCCAGGATTCGCCCTGGCGCGGTGCCGATTTCTTCACCTCCGGCGCGGGCGCCGAGACCATCAGCGATCGCAACGACAACAAGAACGCCGAGCTCGGCCTGCACTGGATCGGTCCGGTCGGCGCGCCGGAATTGGAAACGCTGCTGTTGCAGCGCTTCGGCCGCTATACCGACGTGAACGCCGATGATGCGCCCACCGGCACGCGCGTCTTCGCCTTGAAGAACCGCACCGGCGAATCGATCGCGCGCGCCACGTTGCGCTACGCGGTGTCGCCGGATCTGCGCTTCGAAGGCGGCGCGGAAGGCGCCTACAATTTCCTCAACGGCGGCACCGCCTATTCCGAGAACGGCGTCGCCGTGCCGCTGCCTTCGGCCAGCGCCAACGTCAACGAGAAGCGCGGCGAGGCCTTCGCACTCGGCAACTGGAAGTTCGCACCCGGCTGGACGCTCGAAGCCGGCGCGCGGATGGAATTCTCCACCATCTCGGAAACCGGCGAAACCAGCCTCTCGCGCTCGTTCTTCTATCCCAAGCCGCGGGTTCTCCTGACCTGGAATCCGGATGCGCAGGACCAGATCCGTTTCCGCTATGAGAAGGTTCTGGGCCAGCTCGATTTCGGCAGCTTCGTGGCCAGCTCCAGCCTGTCGGACTCCGGCGTGCACGGCGGCAACGCGCAGATGAAGCCCGACCAGCACCAGCAGTTCGAACTCACCTACGAGCGCGATTTCTGGGGCAAGGGCGCACTGGTGGTCTCGGTGCTGCACGAAGAGATCGCCGACCTGATGGACCTGATCCCGATCGCGGGCGACTCGGGCGTGTTCGACGCTCCGGGCAACATCGGCGCCGGCCACAACTGGGAATTCGGCAGCACGCTCACCCTGCCGCTCGACCGGATCGGCCTCGAGAACGGATTGCTCAAGATCAACAACACTTGGCGGTTTTCGGGCGTGCGCGATCCCGCCACGGGCGAGATGCGCCGCATCTCGGGCCAGCGGCCGCAGAACGTCAATATCACGCTGACGCAGGACATCCCCAGCCTGAACTCGACCTGGTCGATCTTCTACTTCAACGCCTGGGACGAGTATTACGCGCGCGCCACGTTCCTGCAGCACGCGCGCTGCACGCCGCCCTACATCACGGCCTATTGGGAGTACAAGCCCGCGCCCGACTGGAGCCTGCATTTCGAGCTCGATAACTTCCTGCCGTTCGGCTACCAGAACATCAACTACAACTACGCGGGCCTGCGCGGCGCCACGCCTCTCGTCAGCATCGAAAAGACGTCGTTCAAGTCGCAACCGCGCCTGTTCATCGAGATCCGCAAGACGTTCGGATAGGTGCGCGCACCTTCCCGGGAAGCAGGAGGTGACGCGATTTTCACGTCTTGCGCCGAATTCACGCAGGCGTGAGCGCGGCGGGCGTTGACAGCGGCCGTAATG
This sequence comes from Rhizomicrobium sp., assembly GCA_035524815.1. Classification (GTDB taxonomy): domain Bacteria; phylum Pseudomonadota; class Alphaproteobacteria; order Micropepsales; family Micropepsaceae; genus Rhizomicrobium. Next base: position 7,408 of record DATKOE010000204.1, on the reverse strand, counting down.
GATGCCAAATTTTTGGCATGACAGGACATCGCCCAAAAAGGGAAGGCTTCAGCCGGCGCGAGCGCGAGATCATGGAGGCGCTCTACAAGCTGGGCAAGGCCACGGCCGCGCAAATCCAGGCGGCGATCCCCGATCCGCCCACTTACACCGCCATCCGCACGCATCTCACGATCCTGGAGAACAAGGGGCACATCCGCCACAAGTCCGACGGCACGCGCTACGTCTACGAGCCCAGCGTGGCGCGCAACAAGATGGCGCAGCGCGCGGTCAAGTCGGTGCTGGCGACGTTCTTCGACAATTCGGTGGAGGGCGTCGTGGCGGCGCTACTGAACGAAGCCGATACCAGGTTGTCGCGCGAGGAACTCGACCGTCTCGCCGCATTGATCCGCAAGGCCAGGGAGGAAGGACGATGACGACCGCGGCCGCGCTTTCCGCCCTGTTCTTCGCGGGCGAATGCTTCTTCGGCGGCTCGCTCGTGCTGGCTGTGGCCTGGCTTCTGGCGCGCGGGCGCGCGGCGGCCATGCGCCATCTGGTCTGGGCCGGCGCGTTTGCCGCGCTTCTGGCGATTCCGCTCGTCGGCCTCGCGGTGACGCCGCAATACGGCCTGCCGTGGCTGCCGGCGGAGCAGGCGCCCGAGATTGCCGGCGACGCCGTGACGATACCGCTGCATATGGAGGTGGCGCCGCCACCGGCCGCGCCGGCGGTCGGTCCCGTCGAGATCGTCGAAGCCGTCGCAGCCGTTTGGCTCGCGGGCGCGGGCTTCCTCCTTGCCAAGCTCGTTGCGGGATGGATCGGCCTTGTGCTGCTCCACCGCCACAGCGTGCCGCACATTCCCGAAGGCATCGACGTGCGCCCGTTCGCGGTGGAGGCGCCGCGCTGGCAGGTCCGTCTGCGCACCCAGCCGGGCGATGCCGGGGCGATGACCTGGGGCATCCTCAGTTCCGTGGTGCTGCTGCCGAAGGCGTCGGTGAAGTGGCCGCGCCAGCGGCTCGAAGCGGTGCTGCTGCACGAATTCGCGCACGTGCGCCGCCGCGACAGCCTTGCGCGCCTCGTTGCGGCGATCGCCTGCGCGCTCTATTGGCCGAACCCGTTCGCCTGGAGCGCGGCGCGCCTGATGCGCCGCGATGCCGAGATGGCCGCCGACGATGCCGTGCTGTCGTCGGGCATCAAGGCCTCGTCCTACGCCGAGCAGCTTCTCGATCTGGCGGCGCGCGGACCGTCCTTCGCGGGCGTGAGCCTCTCGATGGCCGAGCCGTCCACGCTTCAGGCGCGCGTGCAGTCGGTTCTCGGTTCCCATCTTCCCCGTTCAGGAGTGACGAAAATGGATGTGTTGAAAGTCGCCGTGCTGGGTCTTGCCGCGACCGGTGCGTTCGCGTTTGCCCGCCCGTGCCTTGCCGAAGAATCCGCGCCGAAGCAGAACCAGATCGACAGCCTGAAGGTGCAGGCCGATGAAGTCGTCGTTCATCGCGATGCGGCCGTGCGCGCCCCCAAGAACCTCGTGGTTCGTGCCGAAGCCGATCGTTCCGGCCGCGCCGTGATCCATATTGCGGATGCTGGCGCGCCGCCGCCACCACCTGCTCCGCCCGAGTCCGAAATCGCGCCGCCTGCACCGCCCGCACCGCCGGCGCCCGCAATCGACATGGCTCCTCCTGCACCGCCCGCGCCGCCTGCAATGCCCGCCGGCAACGCCGATCTGGCGAGGCTGCATCACGCAATGGTCCTTCACGCCGCCGAAATGAAAAAGGCGCAGGCCGAGATCGCGAAGGCGCAGGCCGAAATCCAGAAGGCCCTGGCAAACGCGAAGATCGACGAGACCGTGGCCCAGGCCCTGAAGGACGCCCAGCCGGCGCTGGAGCAGGCTCGCCGCGTCAACGCCGAAATGGTCAAGCAGGCGCTCGCGCAGGCCCATATCCAGGAGAAGGTGCACGCGGCGATGGAACGCGCCAAGCCCGAGATCGAGAAGGCGATGGCTCAGGCGCGCAAGGCCGCCGAGGAAGCCGAAGAGCGCGACAGCGACGACAACAACCAGGACGACGAATAGGCGTCAGTGCCCGGCCGGCGGTTCGTTCTGGCCGCTGCGATACGTGCCGGCGTTTTCGTTGCGCCCCGTGCCGCCCGCGTTGTTCGCGCCTTCGCGATAGAGGCGATGACTGCCGTTGCCGGCGAACTCCGCATCGCTCAGCGCATCGCGCAACCGATCGGTGTCAGGATTATGGACCTCGTCGGCAAGGATGGCGCGCACGGGCGCCGGGCGGCCGTAGAAGCCGTCGTTCCAGTCGCGCTTGGGTTCCAGCACCGAACCCGAAAGGGTGAGCCCGCCATAGGCGCCCTGCGTGGAAGCCCAAACGATGATGTCGCCCGACAGGTTGGGCGCAGTGGCTCCCTGCGCATTGGCGCCGACGGTCACCACGGTCAGTCCCGCGCCGGCGCCGAACTTGAACTTGGAGCGCTCGAGTGCGTGCAGCGCCCGGTCGTCCATGATGAACATGATGAGATGCGCCTTCTCCAGCCCGATCTGCAGGCCGAACGAAGCTCCGCCAAGGGTGTAGAACGCCGGCTCGCTCCACCGGTCGCCGCGATGTTCGATCAGCACGCCGTCACCGCCTTCGCCGCCGAAGACGAAGCCGCCCTTGACCAGATTGGGCACGATCATCACGGCGCGGGCGCGTCGCAACAGGTCGCGCGACGGACCGAACGTCTGATTGTTGCGCATGTCGTGCAGCGTCGACACGACCGCTCCCAAGAGGGAGTCCTGGCTGGCATTGGCAGCATGCGAGGCTCCTGCGTTGAACGCGAGTGCCGCCGCTGCGGCGCCGGCGAGCATGACCGACCGCATCTGTTTTCCTCCCGTGATGAGCGCCGCGCCGCCCGCGCGCGCTGTTCACGAAGGAAACGCCGCACCACGCGCCGAGGTTCCGCTCACGCCGCTTTGCGGGCGAAAACCGGGTAGTACTCGCCCATCATGCGGTCGCGATAACGCATCAGGTTCGCCAGGTTCTCGGCGAACAGCCGCAGTTCCGAGGCGAAGAACGGAGTGAGGACCGCGGCGATCATCGCGAACGCGGTGGCGTCTACCGCGCTCGGCGCCGGTCCCATCAGATAGGCCTTGTTGCCGAGCAGGGCGGAAAGCGCGGCCACGCTTCTGCGCGCCAGCGCGGTCACTTCGGCGCGGCTGTGGCGGCCCAGGCCCTGGCCTTGGAGCGCCGCCGCGACGTTGCGCCGGGCCTCGGCGCGGGCATGCTCGCGCGCATCGGGCGGCAAGAGGTCGAAGAAATGCGCGGGGCCCTTGTCGAAATTCGCATCGATCATCCAGCGCTCGTGAACCACCGCCCAATAGAGATGATCCTCCAGCATGCGTTCGATCGCCCAGCCGCGCGCGCGCATCTCGGCCGTCAGCCCGCGGTCGAGGTCGATGCCATGCTGGCGCTCGATGTGCTCGCGGATGAATGTGGAATCGCCGATGCGATGGTGGGCCTCGACGATGTACGGGATCTTGTGCTTGGGGCCGTCGGCCGGGCTGCCGCGCTCCAGGCGGTAGGGAATTTCCGCCATCCTGAGCTGAACTTCGGTCTTCATCACGAACGGGCTGGCCTGCGGCAGGCCGAAAGCGGGAAACGAACCGTACAGCGTGATCATCATGCCTCTCCGTCCAACAGGGGATTGTCATAGCGGATGGCTCCTGACAGCATGCTGTCAGCAGTCTGGCAGCAGGATGACAGCATGCGAAGGGCCGACCGGCTGTTCCGGATCATCCAGGTCTTGCGGCGCAAGCGCCGCCCCGCCACGGCGGCCGAGATCGCCGAGGAGCTGGAGGCTTCGCCGCGCACCATCTACCGCGACATCGCGCAACTGATGGCTGACCGCGTGCCCATCCGCGGCGAGGCGGGCATCGGCTACGTGCTCGAAGGCGGATTCGACATGCCGCCCCTGATGCTGACCGCCGACGAGATCGAGGCGGCGATGCTGGGCGCGCAATGGGTGGCGGGTCGCGGCGACGCCATTTTGGCGCGCGCGGCGAACGATCTCGTGGCCAAGATCGGCGCCGTCATCCCCGAGCATCTGCGGCCCATCCTGATGGAGCCCGCGGTCTCGGCGCCCGCCAAGCCCGACGGGATCGCCGACGTCATCGACATGGCGCGCGTGCGCACCGCCATCCGCGCCCAGGGCAAGATCCGCATCGTCTATCGCGACGAGCAGGGCGCAGAGACCACGCGCGTGATCTGGCCGATCGCCGTCAGCTATTGGGACCGTGTACGGCTGATCGTGGCCTGGTGCGAGCTCCGCAAGGCATTCCGCCACTTCCGCACCGACAGGATCACGGCCTACGAGTTCCTCGAAGGACGCTACGCCACCCCGCGCGCCAAGTTACGCACACAATGGCAACGGGAAATGCAGTCCCAGTGGCGGCGGGAAACGGCGGAAAAGGCGGATTCCGGAGTTTAGGTTAAGTCCGTAATAACCTCTAGCGACCGCGCGCCGTATTGATTTGAGACGCCCCTGCACCCAGGCTTGCCCGCCAAACAAGAACAACAAGGGGGCTTCCATGGCGTTTCCATACGGGGCCGCGTTTGCTGCCTTCATGGCGGCGACCGCTACGCCGGGCAATCCGGCGGCGACACAACCAGTACAGGTGCAGCAGACGGTTCCCTTGATCGAGCCTGCGGTGTTGAAGGGGCTGATGGCCTCGACGCGCATCGTCATCGTCGACGTCCGCCGGCCCGAGGAGTACGCGGCGGGCCACATCGACGGCGCCGTGCTGATGCCGCTCGACAACCTGCCTGCAACCTACGCCCAGCTTCCGCACGACGTGAGACTCGTCGTCTATTGCCGTTCGGGCCATCGCAGCGCGCAGGCCGTGAGCTTCCTTCTGGCGCACGGATACGGCCGTGCCGTCAGCCTCGCGGGCGGCTATCTCGCCTGGGCGGCGACGAAGTAATCGGGGACGAGGCTATTCGTCCGCCTTCAGCTTGCCGGCTATGGTGGTGGCGTCGGCCTTGGCCTTGGTTTCGTCGGTTTCGGCGATCGCCGTCTTGATCTCGTCGGCGATGGATTCCAGTGATTTCTTCTTCGCCGCGTCGGCGGTGTCGGGAATGGCGCCGTTGCCCGCGTTGGCGCACGGGTTCATCTCCTTGGCGTCGAAGCCGTCGCCGTTCGGTCCCGCCAGGCAGTTGAGGGCGTGATGCAGGTGCTGATGCACGCCTGCGATGCCGGAAGCCTGCGCCGCCAGGCCGGCATGCGTCTCCGCCTGCACGATCTCCGAATGCGCGTCGGCGAATGCGGCCGGGGCGAGCGCCAGCGCGGCGATCGCTGCGGCGGTGATGAACGTCTTCATCCGTGGTTCTCCCATCGTTACCAGCGCAGGACCCAGCGTCCGATCAACGCTCCCAAAAGGCCCACCAGCGCCATGCCCACGGTGTACCACACCGCGACGAACACGGCCGAGTATTCGTTGCAGGCAAAGGCGTAAATCCATGCGCCCGCCGCGCCCGAGAACAATCCTGCCGCCGCCCCCGCCAGCATCGGCCGCGTCGGGGCCAGCCGCCGCATGCCCCACAGGCAACCCGCCAGCAGTGGCAGCGAAAGCGCCACGATTCGCCACGGGCAGACGGTGTGCGAATGGCCCCAGAGAAGTTCCCAGCGTTCCGGCGGCGCCGCTCCCGTCCATTGCACCAGCGCGGCAACGGCGATGACGGCGAACGGCAGAAGTTCCCAACCCAGCCGCGCGCGGGCTCCCGGCCGCCCCAACCGCTCGGCGGAGCGCAGCGTGATGACCGCCAGCAGCAGTGGATAGGCGAACTTGACCCAATAGGTCCAGGTGTGGATCGCCGCCGCAAGGTCGGGGCGGAAGCCGAAGAACGCCAGCATCGCGGCGAAGGAGACGAGGCCGCCCGCCGCGATGGCGACGGCGAGCCCGCCCGTCGCGCTCTTCACCGGCGCGGGGTTTTCGGCGAGACGCTCGAGGAGGTCGGCGGTTTTCATGAGCGCCTCCGCACGATCTCGGCCAGCTTGCGCAAGCTGCGATGCACATTCACCTTCACGGCCGATTCCGACAGTCCGGTCTTGGCCGCCGCCTCGGCGGTGGAAAGCCCCTCGATCTTCACGTCGCGGACGAGGGCGCGCTTCTTTTCCGGCAGCCTCGCCAGAAGCTGCTCGACGTCGCGCGCGGCTTCCGCCGCATCGACATTCTCCTCCGCCACGACAGCCTCGGCTTCCTCGATCGGCAGCGTGCGCCGCACGCCGCTTCGCCGCAGATGGTCGATCAGCTTGTAGCGCGCGATGGCGTGCAGCCAGGCGGTGAAGGGCAGGGAGGGGTCGTAGCTCGCCCGCTTCACATGGATCGCGATCAGAGTCTCCTGCACAAGGTCCTCGGCATCGGCGCGCCGCGACAGCCGCTTCGCGTAGTAGGCGCGCAAATGCGGAGTCAGCGCCGTCAGAAGCGAACGGTACGCCGCGGCGTCGCCCGCAAGCGCCGCCAGCATCAATGCCTTGAACTGCATCTCGGGCGCGCTCACGTCATCTCCAGATTCGAAGGCGCGGCACGAAAGGTTACATGCGGACGGCGTAACCCCGGCGTGTGAAGCCGCGAATTACCTGGAACCAACCCTCAATTCCAGGAGAATCTCATGAAGACCTTGGTGTCCGTCACTGCCCTGACGGCAATGTTGGCCGCGGCGGCCATGGCCGACGACATGAAGCCGGCGCCCATGTCGTCACAGCCGGCGTCCGGCCAGGACGCGATGAGCGACGACACATCCCCAAGCGGCTCCGCGCCGGACACAATGCGGCAGGATCCGATGCAGCAAGGCTCCATGCAGCACGACTCCGCGCCGGGCGGCGCGGCGCCAGACGGTTCGATGAAGGACGACTCCATGCAGGCCGCGCCGATGCACGACGACACCTCGCATCAGGCCGATCAGGACAGCGACCAGCCCGGCCACTGAGCGCGGGTGCGTCGCCGTTGCGATCCGGCGTGCGCGGAAGCGTGTGCAGGTCCGCGCCAGAACGCCGGGATCGTCAAGGAACTGGGGCGAGGCGCCGATCGGTTTGACGGCGCTTGGTCCTAAAAAGCCGCCACGCGGGCGGGGATCGTCTCGGGGCGCTCGTAGATCAGATTGACGCCGTCCCACACTTCGATGCGCGCGGCTCCGGCTGCTTTCATGGCATGCGCCAGAATCTTGGCCTGCATGTCGTTGACGCATTCCGCGGCGATCCGGGCGTTCAGCGAACCGTCTTCGTTGAGGTAGCAGATCTCGTAGTTTGTCATCGCCTTCTCCTTCGCGACCCGCCCGCTCGAACCTTCCGGCAGAGGCCCGCGAAAGTCGAATGACAATGCTGAAAACTCTTCACGTTGTGCTGCAATTTTCCGCCGAGGTTTCGCAGGCAAGCGCTTGGCGACGCTTTGTTGACA
>DATKOE010000203.1:0-7250 GCA_035524815.1 Rhizomicrobium sp. | reverse complement strand
GACCACCCTGAAATCCCCCCGCGCCCTTGCCGAAGCCGGTCTCATCGCCCCAGACCGCGTTGCCGCGCTGGAGCCGGTGGCGGAACGCTATGCCGTCGCCGTCAGCGCAACGATCGCCGGACTGATCGACCGGACCGATCCGCTCGATCCGATCGCGCGCCAGTTCGTGCCGGGCGAGGCCGAACTCGTCACGGTGCCGGAGGAGCGCGCCGATCCCATCGGCGACGCCAGGCACTCGCCGGTTCCGGGCATCGTGCACCGCCACAGGGACCGCGTGCTGTTCAAGCTGGTGCACACCTGCCCGGTTTACTGCCGCTTCTGCTTCCGCCGCGAGATGGTGGGCCCGAACGCGGAGACTGCGCTCCTGCCCGACACGTTCGCGGGCGCGATCGGGTACATCGAAAGCCGTCCCGAAATCTGGGAGGTGATTTTCACCGGCGGCGACCCGTTCGTGCTCGCGCCGCGGCGTCTCGCCGAAGTGAGCGGCCGTGTTGGTGCGATCCCGCATGTGAAAGTGCTGCGCTGGCACACGCGTGTGCCGGTGGTCGAGCCGCAGGCCGTGAGCGACAACCTCGTCGCCGCGCTGATCGTGCCGGGCGCGACCTCCTTCGTCGCGGTCCATGTCAACCATCCGCGCGAGCTTTCGCCTGCCGCGCGCGCCGCACTGGCGCGCCTGATCGATGCGGGCATTCCCGTCGTCGCCCAGTCGGTGCTGCTCGCGGGCGTCAACGACGAAGCGGACACGCTGGAAGCCCTGATGCGCGGGCTCATCGAGGCCCGCATCAAGCCGTACTACCTGCATCATCCCGATCTCGCGCGGGGCATATCGCACTTCCGCGTGTCCGTCGAGAATGGCCTTGCGCTGATGCGCGAACTGCGCGCGCGGCTGTCGGGCCTCGCCGTGCCGCAATACGTGCTCGACATCCCCGGCGGCGTCGCCAAGGTGCCGCTGCACGAGAACGATCTGGAGAAGACGGCAACCGGCTGGCGCGTGCGCGACCCGCAGGGACGCTGGCACGACTATCCGGCTTAACGGTACTCCCCGTTCACCACTTCCAGCGCCGCGCTGCCGGGGCAGAGTTCGCTCTCGGCGAGCCTGTTCAGCGGCGTCTCGGTCGTGCCGAGATGCGCGTGCAGGTCGGCCGCGCCTTCCTCGACATAGAGAAGCCCGGTCACCAGCTCGCCCGCCGAGGCGCGCTCCTGCAGATAGGCCAGCGCGGCGATGCGGTTGGTGGGGTCGTAGTCGCTGCGCAGCTTGGCGAGCTTCAGATAGGAGCCGTCGTGCTGGCGCACCAGCTCGGTCGTGCCCGGCTCGTAGTCGACGGTGATCTCCTTCTCGCCGGGCACATAGTCGATGCGGTTCACCGACTCGTTGTGTTCGCGCACGAAATCGAAACTCTTGGTCGATCCTTCGTGGTTGTTGAACGTCACGCAGGGGCTGATCACGTCCAGGATCGCCGGTCCGTTGTGCGCGATGGCGCCCTTGATCAGCGGCACGAGCTGTTTCTTGTCGCCGGAGAAGCTGCGCGCCACGTAGGTCGCGCCCAACAGCAGCGCCAGCGAGACCAGATCGATGGGCGAATCCCGGTTCACGTCGCCGCCCTTGGCCTTCGTGCCCTGGTCGGCGGTGGCCGAGAACTGGCCCTTGGTCAGGCCGTAGACCCCGTTGTTCTCGCAGATATAGACCATGTTCACGCCGCGGCGCAGGCAGTGCACGAACTGGCCCAGCCCGATCGAGGCGGAATCGCCGTCGCCGGAGACGCCCAGGTAGATGAGCCCGCGGTTGGCGAGGTTGGCGCCGGTCAGCACGCTGGGCATGCGCCCGTGCACCGAGTTGAATCCGTGCGCCTGACCCAGGAAATAGTCCGGCGTCTTCGACGAACAGCCGATGCCGGAGAACTTCGCCACCTTGTATGGCTCGATGTCGAGCTCGAAACAGGCCTGGATGATCGCCGCACTGATGGAATCGTGGCCGCAGCCGGCGCACAGCGTGGAGATGCGTCCTTCGTAATCGCGCCGCGTGAAGCCGATCTTGTTGGTCGCGAGCGACGGATGGTGCAGCTTCGGCTTGGCGATGTAGGTCATTGTCGCAGGTTACCCATTTGTCTAGGCCGTCATGGCCGTGCTCGACCCGGCCATCCATCGGGAACTCCGGCAGGGCGTCAGCATGGATGGCCGCTTCAAGGGCGGCCATGACGAATAGGAACGGGAGTGAAGGGGATTCCGCATCATTCCGCGGCCTCCTTCGCCTTCGGCCGCTTCAGTCCCACACGTTCGCCGATCGCCCTGATGATGAAACGGGCGGTGACCGGCGTGCCGTCGAAATGGAGGATCGGTATGAACTTGGCCGGATCGATGGCGCATTCGTTGACGATCAGCTTCTGAAGCTGGGCGTCGCGGTTCTGCTCGACGACGAACACCTGCTCGTGGGCGTTGATGAACTCGACGACCTCTTCGGCGAAGGGGAATGCGCGCACGCGCATCAGGTCGAGGTGGCAGCCGGCTTTGGCGAGCGCCGCCGTGGCCTCGTCCATGGCGACCGCGGTGGAGCCGTAATAGAGCGCGCCGTACTTGGTCTTTTCCTTCGCCGCTCTGGTTATCGGCTTGGGTACCAGCGACTTGGCGGTTTCGAACTTGCGCAACAGCCGCTGCATGCCGTCGACATAGACCTCGCCCTCCTCGGTATAGCGGGCGTAGCGGTCGTGGCTGGAGCCGCGCGTGAAATAGGCGCCCTTCCTGGCGTGAGTCGAGGGAATGGTGCGGTAGGGGATGGCGTCGCCGTCGACGTCGAGATAGCGGCCGAATTCCTTTCCGGCCTCCAGCTCCTCAGCTGTCATCACCTTGCCGCGGTCGTATTTGCGGGCGTCGTCCCATTTCAGGGGCTCGCACAGCCAGTCGTTCATGCCGATGTCGAGGTCCATCATCACGAAGACCGGCGTTTGCAGCCGCTCGGCCAGATCGAACGCCTCGATGGCGAAGTCGAAGCTCTCGCGCGGGTCCTGCGGGAACAGCATCACATGTTTGGTGTCGCCGTGGGATGCATAGGCCGCGAGCAAGAGGTCCGATTGCTGGGTGCGTGTCGGCATGCCGGTGGAGGGCCCGCCGCGCTGGATGTCGAACACCACGGCGGGTACTTCGGCGTAATAGGCGAAGCCGAAAATCTCGTTCATCAGCGAGATTCCCGGTCCGCTCGTCGCCGTGAAGGCGCGCGCGCCGTTCCAGTTCGCGCCCACCACCATGCCTATTGCCGCGATTTCGTCCTCCGCCTGCACGATGGCGAAGTTGTTCTTGCCGGTCTTGGGATCGATGCGGAAGCGGCGGCAGTGCTTGGTGAACGCCTCCGCCAATGAGGTCGAGGGCGTGATCGGATACCAGGCGCACACCGTGGCGCCCGCCCACACGCAGCCGAGTGCGGCGGCGTTGTTGCCCTGGATGAAGATGCGCTCGCCCACCTTGTCCTGGCGCTTGACCTTGAGCTGGCAGGCGCCTTTCAGCCTGTCGCGGGCGTAGTCGTAGCCGAAGCCGAGCGCCTGGATGTTGGGCGGCAGCAGCTTCTTCTTGGTCTCGAACTGCTCGGCGATCAGCCATTTGACGGCTTCGAGATCGATGTCGAGCAGGGAGGTGAGCGCGCCGACATAGACGATGTTCTTGAACAGCTGGCGCTGGCGCGGGTCGGAATAGGCGCGGTTGCAGATCTCGGTCAGCGGCAGCGGCAGCAGGTTGACGTCCTTGCGGAACTTCGAATCCGGCAGGGGCTTGGTGGAATCGTAGAGCAGGTATCCGCCCGGCTCGATCGACGCCAGATCCTTGTCCCAGGTCTGCTGGTTGAGCTGCACCATCAGATCGACGCCGCCGCGCCGGCCCAGCCAGCCCTCACCGGAAACGCGCACCTCGTACCAGGTCGGCAGGCCCTGGATGTTGGAGGGGAAGATGTTGCGCGAGCACACCGGCACGCCCATGCGCAGGATCGAGCGCGCGAACAGCTCGTTGGCGGAGGCCGAACCCGAACCGTTGACGTTCGCGAACTTGACGACGAAGTCGTTGACGGCGCTCAGCGGCTGCCCGGTTATCGCGCGCATGTGTAGGCCTTGGCGATGTCGATCGTGAATTTCTTCATGTCCCACGCGCCGGTGGGGCAGCGCTCGGCGCACAGCCCGCAGTGCAGGCAGACGTCCTCATCCTTCACCATCACCCGGCCGGTCTTCAACTCGCCCGAAACATACAGGTCCTGCGTCAGGTTCTTGGCCGGCGCCGCCAGGATGGTGCGAAGCTCGTTCTCCTCGGCGTCCGGCGTGAAGGTGATGCAGTCCATCGGGCAGATGTCGGTGCAGGCGTCGCATTCGATGCAGAGTTTCGCCTCGAACACCGTCTCGATGTCGCAGTTGAGGCAGCGCTGCGCCTCCTTGAAGGCCAGCTCCTGATTGTAGCCGAGCTCGACCTCCATGTTGACGTCTTTCAACGTCTTGTCCTTGGGCGCGTGGGGCACCTTGTAGCGCAGGTCCAGCGAGATGTCGTTGTCGTAGGACCATTCGTGGATGCCCATCTTCTGGCTCGACAGCGTGATGCGCTGGCGCGGCCGCACGGCCACGTCCTCGCCCCGGCACAGCCGGTCGATGGAGATCGCGGCCTCGCGCCCGTGCGCCACCGCGGTGATGATGTTCTTGGGCCCGAACGCCGCGTCCCCGCCGAAGAACACCTTGGGGTGCGTCGAGCGCATGGTCGCGGGATCGACCTTGGGCATGTCCCATTCGTCGAAGGCGATGCCGATGTCGCGCTCGATCCAGGGGAAGGCGTTCTCCTGGCCCACCGCCACCAGGATGTCGTCGCACGGGAAATAGGGATCGGGTTCGCCGGTCGGGATCAGCTTGCGCCGGCCCTTGGCGTCGTATTCCGCCTTGACCTTCTCGAAGAAGATTCCCGTCAGCTTGCCGTTCTCGTGGGTGATCGATTTCGGCACCAGGAAATTGTGGATCGGGATGTCCTCGGCCATCGCGTCTTCTTTTTCCCAGGGACTGGCCTTCATCTCGGCGAAGCCGGAACGCACCACCACCTGCACGTCGGAGCCGCCCAGCCGGCGCGAGGTGCGGCAACTGTCCATGGCGGTGTTGCCGCCGCCCAGCACCACGACGCGCTTGCCGATGGAGGTGGTGTGGCCGAACGAAACCGAGGCCAGCCAGTCGATGCCGATGTGGATGTGCCCGGCGGCTTCCTTGCGGCCGGGAACGTCGAGGTCGCGCCCGCGCGGGGCGCCGCAGCCGACGAACACCGCGTCGTAGCCCTCGTCGAGCAGCGCCTTCAACGAGGTCACCGCCTCGCCGAAATGCGTCTCGGGGCCCATGTCGAGGATGTATCCCACTTCCTCGTCCAGCACGCGCTCGGGCAGGCGGAACTTCGGGATCTGGGTGCGCATCATGCCGCCGGCCTTGGCGTCGCCGTCGAAGATCACGCAGGTGTATCCGAGCGGCAGCAAATCGCGCGCCACCGTCAGCGAGGCGGGCCCGGCGCCCACCAGCGCAATGCGCTTGCCGTTCTTCTTCTCCGCGGGCTTGGGCAGCCGCTCGCGGATGTCGTCCTTCGAATCGGCCGCCACGCGCTTCAGACGGCAGATGGCGACCGGTTCCTTCTCCACCCGGGCGCGGCGGCAGGCCGGCTCGCAGGGGCGGTCGCAGGTGCGCCCGAGCACGCCCGGAAACACGTTGGAGTGCCAGTTGATCATGTAGGCGTCGGAATACCGGCCCATCGCGATCAGGCGGATGTATTCGGGCACCGGCGTATGGGCGGGGCATGCCCATTGGCAGTCGACGACCTTGTGGAAGTAGTTCGGATCGGTGATCTCGGTGGGCGCCATCCCCCGCACCGGCGCGCGCCCCGTAACCGCACTCATCGTGGTGATGCTTCTCCCGGCAATGCGCGCAAACTGCTGCGCTTTTTGAGGCTCCCCGGCAAGGGTGTTATACCCATTTCGGGGGCGTGTTTCGCCTGCTTTCTCTGCGTACCGGCGCCCGAAGGGGCCGCAACATGCGGCGCATGCTTTCGCGGCGGAATGTACTAAAGTTGCCCGAAGCCCATCCCATGGTGAACGTATGGAAATCGTCCTCAACGAAGACCAGCGCGCCATCGAAGACGGCGTTGCCAAGATCTGCAGCCGATTCGGCGACGACTACTGGACCGAGTGCGATCAGAAACCGCGGTTTCCCGTGGAATTCCACAAGGCGATGGCCGATGCCGGTTACCTCGGCATCACCATGCCGGAAGAGGTCGGCGGCTCCGGCCTCGGCGTGACCGATGCGGCCGTGATGATGCACGCCGTGACGCAGGGCGGCGGCGGCATGGCTGCTGCGTCCACGCTGCATATCAATCTGTTCGGACCGCATCCGATCGTGGTGCACGGCACGCCGGAACAGAAGGAACGCTGGTTAACACCGCTCATTTCGGGCGCCGAAAAGGTGGCCTTCGGCATCACCGAACCCAACGCCGGCCTCGACACCACTTCGATCGAGACCTTCGCGCGGCGCGAGGGGGACCATTACGTCGTCCGCGGGCGGAAGATGTGGACGACGACCGCCCAGGTCGCCGACAAGATCCTGCTGCTCACCCGCACCACGCCCAAGGCCGAATGCAAGCGCAAGGCCGACGGCATGACGCTGTTCTACACCGATCTCGACCGCTCCACGATCGAGGTGCGGCGCATCCCCAAGATGGGCCGCTCGGCGGTGGATTCGAACGCCCTGTTCATCGACGACCTCGTGATTCCGGAGACCGACCGCATCGGCGAGGAGGGTAGGGGCTTCCGCTACATCTTCGACAGCCTGAACCCCGAACGCATCCTATTCGGGGTCGAGGCGGTGGGCTTGGGCCGCGATGCGCTGCGGCGCGCCGCAAACTATGCCAAGGAGCGGGTGGTGTTCGGCCGTCCGATCGGCCAGAACCAGGGCATCCAGCATCCGCTGGCCGAGAACTGGGCTTATCTCGAGAGCGCCTTCTGGATGTGCATGCGCGCGGCCTGGCTCTACGACAATAAGCAGCCCTGTGGGGCCGAGGCCAACGCGGCGAAGTTCCTCGCCGCACGCGCGGGCTATGAAGCGGCGGAACGAGCCGTGATGACGCTGGGCGGCATGGGCTATGCGCGCGAATATCAGGTGGAGCGGCTGTTCCGCGAGTCGATGATCCCGCGCATCATCCCGATCACCGAACAGCTCATCCTGAGCTTCATCGGCGAGAACGTGCTCGATCTGCCGAAGTCGTATTGA
>DATKOE010000202.1:0-14010 GCA_035524815.1 Rhizomicrobium sp. | reverse complement strand
TGCCCGCTGCCAGCGTGACGTTGAATCCGGCCCATCCGGCCGAGGATCCCGTCTCGTCCATCATGGCCGCGGTGAACTCCGCGGCGCGCTCCTGCAGCGCCTCGGCAGCCTTGAGCAGCAGTGTCCGGCGTTCGTTCGGCGGCATTTCCGACCACACGGCGAACGCCGCACGGGCGGCCTGCGCGGCGGCTTGGGCATCGCCTTCCGAGGCTGCCGCGGCCCTCGGGACGACTTCGTTCGTGACGGGATTGCGCCGCTCGAAGGTTCTGCCTCCCTCCGCGGGCCGGTCCGCGCCGCCGATCAACAGGGGCGCGTCTTCCGCCGTGCCTTTCGCCGCGGGGGAATTCGCGTTTGCCATGTCGGTCGCTCCCGTTCGAGGTACCCGCTGCCGCGATCGCACGGTCAGCGTTCGTCACCGCCGCCACTATAAGATGCGAGGCGCGCGGCCATGTGTGCTTTGGCCACTTTGTTTTGACAGGGAATTCCGCGAAGATCACGTGTCCGCGCAGCGTCGTTGTTCGCTATCCGGGTCATGGCGCCGAAAATTAATGTAGCAAATTCAAATGGATAGAAGGCATGCTCCTGCTGATCGATAACTATGACAGCTTCACCTACAACCTCTTCCATTACCTCGGGCAGCTAGGCGCCGAGGTTCTGGTGAAGCGCAACGACGAACTGTCCGCCGCCGATGCGCTCGCCATGAAGCCCGAAGCGGTGGTGCTGTCGCCCGGGCCGTGCACGCCCAACGAGGCCGGCATCTGCCTGGAGCTGATCGAGAAGGCGAACGGCTCCGTGCCGATCCTGGGCGTCTGCCTCGGCCACCAGTCGATCGGCCAGGTCTATGGCGGCAGAATCGTGCGCGCGCCGGTGCCGATGCACGGCAAGCTGTCGCGCATCCATCACAACGGCCGCAGCGTGTTCCGCGGACTCAACAACGACTTCGTCGCCACCCGCTACCACTCGCTGACCATCGCGCCGGAAACCGTTCCGGACTGCCTCGAAATCACCGCGCTCGCCGACGACGGCGTCATCATGGGCGTGGCGCACAAGACCCACCCCGTGCATGGCGTGCAGTTCCACCCCGAGAGCATCGCGTCCGAAAACGGCCATGCGCTGTTGCAGAACTTCCTGCGTCTGGCGCACATGCGGGAGATGGCATGAGCGGCGAGGTTTTCGGGCCCATCCTGAAGCGCGTCGCGGCGGGAGAAACACTGGACGCACAAACGTCGTCGCGGGCGTTCGCCGCCATCATGGGCGGGGAGGTCGGCGAAGCGCAGATGGCCGCTCTGTTGACCGCGCTCGCCGTGCGCAAGCCCACGGTCGAGGAAATCACTGGCGCCGTGGTGGCGATGCGCGCCGCGATGAAAGTCGTGCACGCGCCCGAGGGTGCCATCGACCTTGTGGGTACGGGCGGCGATGGGCTCGGCACGCTCAACATTTCGAGCGCGGCTTCCCTGGTGGTGGCGGCGTGCGGCGTGCCGGTCGCCAAGCACGGCAACCGCAACATGACCTCGCGCTCGGGCGCGGCGGACGTTCTGGAAGCGCTCGGCGTGAAAGTCGACGTGACGCCCGAGGTCGCCCGCGCCTGCGTTGAAGAAACCGGCGTGTGCTTCCTGTTCGCGCAGGGCTATCACCCGGCCATGAAGCACGTGACGCCGGTGCGCCGCGCGCTCGGCTTTCGCACGATCTTCAATCTGCTCGGGCCATTGTCGAATCCGGCCGGAGTCAAGCGCCAGCTTCTCGGCGTCTACGCGATGGAATGGATGGAGCCGGTCGCCAAGGTCCTGCACACGCTCGGCGCCAGGAAAGCGTGGGTGGTCCACGGCAGCGACGGATTGGATGAAGTGAGCATTTCCGACGTCACCCACGTCGCCAAACTGGAAAACGGCCGCATCGAGACCGCCACGGTCGCGCCCGAAGATGCCGGCCTGCCCCGCTGGCCGCTTGCCGCGGTCAAGGGCGGCGATGCGGCGGAGAACGCCGCCGCGCTCTCGCGCCTGCTCGATGGCGAGCGCAACGCCTATCGCGACATCGTCCTTTTCAATTCGGCGGCGGCGCTGATCGTGGCCGACAAGGCGCACGATCTCCGCGAGGGAGTCGACCTGTCCGCCAAGGCGATCGACAGCGGCGCGGCGCGCCGGGTGCTGGAAAAGCTGATCGCGCTTTCCCACGGAGCGGGTCCGTGACCGTCCTCGACAGGATCGCTGCCTACAAGCGCGAGGAAATCGCCGCAGCGAAAACGGCCGTCTCCGAAAGCGAGATCGAGACCTGCGCCCGCGCTGCCGATCGTCCGCGCGGTTTCCGCGCCGCGCTCGTCGCCGCCCGCGCCGAAAAGCGCACCGGCCTCATCGGCGAGATCAAAAAGGCAAGTCCCTCGAAAGGTCTCATCCGCGCCGAGTTCGATCCGCCCGCGCTCGCCCGTGCCTATGAGGAAGGCGGTGCTGCCTGTCTGTCGGTCCTGACCGATGCGCCGTCGTTCCAGGGCTCGCCGGCCTATCTCATGGCTGCGCGCGAGGCCGTCGACCTGCCCGTCCTGCGCAAGGATTTCATGCTCGACCCCTATCAGGTCGCCGAGGCGCGGGCCTGGGGCGCCGACGCCATCCTCATCATCCTGGCGATGGTCGACGACCCCACGGCGGCCATCCTGCAATTCGCCGCCCGCGGCTGGGGCATGGATGCGCTGGTCGAGGTGCACGACGAGGCGGAACTCGACCGCGCGTTGGCGCTCGGCGGCGATCTGATCGGCATCAACAACCGTGACCTGAAGACCTTCGTCACCGACCTCGGCGTGACGCTGCGCCTGGCGCCGCGCGTACCGAAGGACAAGCTGGTGGTGGCCGAAAGCGGTCTTGGCACCCGCGCCGACCTTGCGCGTCTCGCCGAAGCGGGCGTCACGACCGTTCTGATCGGCGAAACCCTGATGCGCCAGCCCGACGTGGCCGCCGCGACGGCAGATCTGGTCAGCCGTTAGGCGCGCCTTCGCAACCGCGGGGTGCGTTGACGGACGCCGGGGCAGCGGTTCTATTTGACATGACAGTGCTCTAGAATCCGTTTCATGACCAACCTCACTCATATCGACGAACAGGGCGCGGCCCGCATGGTGGACGTTTCGGCCAAGGACGCCACCGAGCGCGAGGCCGAGGCCGAAGCGCTGATCGTCCTGTCGCAGGAAGCGTTCGATGCGGTTTCCTCAGGCGACGCCTCCAAGGGCGACGTGCTCGCGGCGGCGCGCATCGCCGGCATCATGGCGGCGAAGAAGACCGCGGAGCTCATTCCGCTCTGCCACGCCATCCCGATTTCGAAAGCCGAGATCGGTTTCGAGATGCTGGCGGACAAAAGCGCCATACGCATCGCCGCGACGGTGAAGACCGTGGCGCGCACCGGCGTCGAGATGGAGGCGCTGACCGCCGCTGCGGTCGCGGCGCTCACGATCTACGACATGACCAAGGCGATCGACAAAGCCGCGGTCGTCGAAGGCGTGCGTCTGGTCGCGAAGTCCGGCGGCAAGAGCGGCAGCTTCGCCGCCCCGCCGATCCGCACCATGCGCAAGCCCGCCCCGGCGCCCGCGCGCGGCCGTCCGGCCGTCCTGATGGGCGAAGTCGCCGCCCCCGTGATCGCGCCTTCCGATGCCAAGCGTCAGGCGTTCCGCGCTTTCATGACGTCGCACCGCCTGCGCGCCACGGAATGGGCCCGCGAGGCGGGGGTTCCGGCCGCCCAGGTCTATGCCTTCCTCACCGGCCGCATCCGCGCCATTCCCGATGCAATCGTCCAGAAACTGGCGCGCGCGGCGCACGTGAAGCCCGAGGACATGTTCCGATGATCAGCGTCGAAGAAGCCCAACTGCGCATCGCCGCCGCGTTCAAGCCGATCGATACGGAAACGGCGGATCTCGGCCATCTGCCCGGCCGCGTGCTTGCGGAGGATATTCGCGCGCACACTGACCAGCCTCCGTTCCCGATCTCGGCGATGGACGGATACGCGGTGCGCCGTGCCGATCTCGACGCGCCGCGCACCGTCATCGGCACCGCTCCCGCGGGCCATCCGTTCAAGGGACGCCTCGAACCCGGACAGGCCGTGCGCATCTTCACCGGCGGAGTCATTCCCGAAGGCGCGGACGCCATCGTGATCCAGGAAGAAGTCGATCGCGAGGGCGAGATCATCCACTTCAACGCTTCGGCCTTGCAGGGCGACTACATCCGCGCGGCCGGGCTCGACTTCAAGTCCGGCGACGTTCTGGCCCCCAAGGGCAAGCGCGTCACGGGGCGCGATTCGGCGCTTCTGGCCGCGGGCGACATCACCCACGCCAAGGTGCGACGCCGTCCGCGCATCGCCATCGCCTCCATTGGCGACGAGCTCTCCCGTCCCGGCGAACCGCGGCGGCCCGGCGGCATCGCGGCTTCTTCCGGCTACGGACTTTCCGCCATGATCACCGCCTGGGGCGGGGCGCCGTGCGATTTCGGCATCCTGCCCGACAACGCGCAGGAGATCGCCACCGTCGCCGATGCCGACGCCGAGCTGCTTGTGACTCTCGGCGGCGTTTCGGTGGGCGACCACGATCTCGTGCAGAAGGCGCTCGGCACGCGCGATTTTGAGCTCGACTTCTGGAAAGTCGCGATGCGCCCCGGCAAGCCGCTGATCTTCGGAAGGCTCGGCCCCACGCCGCTGCTGGGCATGCCGGGCAATCCGGTTTCGGCCCTGGTCTGCGCCGTCCTGTTCCTGAGACCGGCGATCGATGCGCTGCTCGGGGCCGAGCAGTCGGGTTGCAGCCTGCCGCAGCGCCTCAAGTGCGGCTGCCGCACCATGTCCGCGAGATTGAAGCGGGCGCTTCCCGCCAACGATGCCCGCCAGAGCTACCTCCGCGCCAGGCTCGTCTACCTTGAGGGCGAGCTTTGGGCCGACCCGTTCGAGATCCAGGATTCCTCGATGCTCTCGACCCTGGCG
The DNA here is from genome assembly GCA_035524815.1 of Rhizomicrobium sp. GTDB lineage: Bacteria > Pseudomonadota > Alphaproteobacteria > Micropepsales > Micropepsaceae > Rhizomicrobium. The sequence continues at coordinate 9,069 of DATKOE010000202.1, read as the reverse complement.
CAGGCCGATTCGTTGGTCGTGCGCCCTCCCAATGCCCCCGCGGCCGAAGCCGGGGACCACACCGAGATCATCTCGCTCGACGGTTTCTGAGCCTTCGACTGGTCGATTTTGCCGCATCCGCGCCACGTGCCGCGCGGATATGCAGCGTGCGGACCTGCGCGCGTCGCCGCCTCCGTTTTACGGTTGTTAATTGGTTACCATGCATCATCCACCGGCTGCACACTGGAAGCCTTCCGATGATGTCCAAGCCGGGCCCGCGTCAGTATCCGCTCGCGCTCGTTTCGATTGTCCTGTTGTTTGCGATCTGGGGCTTCGCCCACCGCATCAACGAAGCCATCGAGCCGCAGTTCACGGCATTTTTCCGGCTGACCGGCACCAAAGCGGCGTTGTCGCAATCCGTATTCACTCTGGCGTTCTTTGTCTTTGCGCTTCCGGCAGTGCTGTTCTTGCGCCGGTTCGGTTACAAGCTCGGCGCCATATTCGGCCTCGGCAGCTTTGCGGTCGGCGCGCTCCTGCTCTACCCCGCGATCCAGCGGCACGAATATCTCTTCTTCTTCGCGGCGGTGAGCGTCCTCGGCGCCGGCTGGGCGTGGCTCGAGACCAGTGCCAATCCCCTGATCGTGGAGTTGGGATCGCCCGAAACGGCGGTTCGCCGTCTCAACTTCGCGCAGATATTCTATCCGGTCGGGACAGTGGCCGGGTACGAGTTCGGCCGCTGGCTGACGAAGGTCAATCTCGTCGTCCAATCGGGCCAGCTCACCCAAGCTGTCGTGCGGCCCTACGTCATCGTCGGACTTTGCGTACTGTTTTTGGCGTTCCTGATCGAGAACATCGAGTTTCCGCGAGTGGCGACCGAGCGCTCAGGACGCGATCAATCCTTCCGCGAGGAAGCCCGCTGCGTGCTGTCGCGCCCCGAGTTTCGTTTTGCCGTGCTGGCGCTGTGCGCAACGATCTTCGCGCACTCGTTGATCTGGCTGAACATGGCCGGTTACATCGGCGAGGCGATTCCGGGCGGTTGGAACATCGCAGCACCGGAATTGATGATGTTGATGTTCGTAGTCTACGGCGCAGGACGGATCATCGGCACCGCTTTGATGTTCCGCGTCGACCCCATGCGCCTGCTGGTGTTGAGCGGCGGCGCGGCAGCCGTCTTGACCGCGGCGGCTGTAGCAACCGGCGGCAGCTTCAGCGTCGTATGCCTTATCTCGACCAATCTCTTTCTGTCGATCATGTTTCCCACCATCTTCGCGACCGCCATCCGTTACCTGGGTCCGCTGAAGAAAACCGCGTCCGGCCTGCTCGTCCTGGCAATGGGCCCCGGCGCAATCCTCGCCTATTGGGTGATGCGACTTGCGGACGGACTCATCACCCTGCGGTTGACCTTCGCCCTGCCGGCCGCCGCCTTCGGCATCGTTTTCCTGTACGCACTGGCGATGCGCGGCAGCAGGTCAACGTCGCACGACTCCGTCGAGCATCTCGCCACGCAGCGTTGATATTGCCCGCCGGCGCGCCTGCGGAATAAGCTCCGCCGCATCGACGACGAGGCCATCACGATGCGCGCCGTGTCCTCGCTGATTGCGTTTTCGCTTTTGGGCGGCCCCATTGGGGCTGTGGAATCCCAGCCCACCGTCGCCGTGCCGGACTGGGCCCTGCCCGGTTCGCCGGCGCACGCGCAAACCGCCCCGCCGGCGGACTTCCATCGTGCCACCACCACCTTCGGCCAACCCATCGGCATCTTCGAGGGGCAATCCGATGTCGGCAGCGCGCTGGTTCCGGGAAGCGCCGGCTTCGACAAGGCGGCAGGCCGGTACACCATCAATTCCGCCGGCTACAACGTCTGGTACACGCGCGACGAGTTCCGGTATCTGTGGAAAAGGATGTCGGGCGATGCCTCGCTCGCGGCCACCATCGATTTTCCCGATCCCAAGGGCTTCTACGACCGCAAGGCCGTGCTCGTCATCCGCCAGAGCCTGAGCGACGATTCCACGGAAACCCTCGTCGCGCTGCACGGCGACGGCATGATCCACCTCGCCCAGCGGCCGGAGAAAGGCTGGCGCATCAAAGACATGGAGTACCGCATCGGCGGCCGCTGCCGGCCGGGGGGCGCCTCGCCCGACAGTCTCGTACCCGTGATCGCCAGACGCATCGGAATCGAAAAGCACGGCGACCGGTTCGCGCTGTTCGTAAGCCTCGAAGGCGAGCCGATGCATCAGTTCGGCCCGCCGATTACTCTGCACCTCAACGCACCGTTCTATGTCGGGATCGGATTCTGCTCGCACCTGCCCGCGACGGTGGATTCGGCCGTCCTGTCCGACGTCGTTCTCGAAAACGCGGCCGGCCGGGTGCGCTGAGTGTTGGAAAAGGGTGGGCGGACGGCGGGCTGTGAAGGGGACTTAAGGCTCTGGACCGCAGTCCGCCCGAGCTTGGCGTCATGCGCTGAGGCGCATCTCCTTTCTGCGCGCAGAAACAACGGGAGGCCTTGACCGCACGCAGATGATTCCGCCAGCCAGTGCCTTGCTCTCGTCGTACTCGCAGGTGGCGAGTTCGGAATCCTTCCAAGGGGCCAGCGTGTCCGGGGCCCCGGAGCGCGTCGTCGCCTTGGCGACTTCGCGCCGGGCCTCGTATTCGTCGTTCGCCACGATCCACAGGCAGTGCGGTCTGATCGACGACGCCTGCCATTGCGGGCTCATTTCCGTGCCCTTCACGGGCGTCAGGCGGTAAACCGGCATGTTGCTCATCTCCCCTCGTTTGGGATCGCCGCCGACCAGCTTTCCCCCGCGCCAGGGCATAGCCCCGACTCCTCCGGACGCATTTCGGGCGACAGGCTGCACGCGCACAGAAGGCCGAGCGGGAACGTCGCGATGAGTCCGTAGGCCGCCCAGTGCACGAACAGGAACAGCATCCGGCTGATTTCGACGAATCCTCCGCCGGCCAGGATCAGGTAGTGACCGGCTACGACGTGCCCGTGGAATACGTCGCCTCCGGCAAGGATCGATGCCAGCGCATACAGCGCATAGTTGCAGAGGCCGAGACCGATACCGACCTTGAAGAGGATCCGCGCGCTCATGGCATCCTTACGGTGCGACATACGCATATTTGCGTAGGTGTTCTTACGTATGCGGGGCGAATTCTGCGCCAAATGATGGGGAGTTCAACCCGGAGCGTTTACCTAATTTTACCGCTCCGTGGCCGGACTCTTGCGCTTGAAAGCTGCCTTCTGATCGATCAAGCGTGACAATTGAGCCGTGCGGGCGCGGTTTCCTTCGATACTGCGGCGTGTTGACGCCACACTGCGCAACTTTTGGACCTGCGTGGACGGAGAATGCCGAAGCGCTCGCTTTCGCCAGTGCGGGCAGTGGACGCAATCTGCGCCCGCGTTCGGCGAGCGGAGAGCTAATCCCTCGTCAAACCCATCTGATAAAGCGTCTCGGGCAGGCTGTCGGCGATCAGTGAACGGATCACGTTCCGCGCCTTTGTGGCGGCCGAGGCGTCCTTCGCCCCGTCCGGCCATAGCGCGCCATCGACGGGAACGAGCGGATAGGCGGCGGCACTCTTCGGGTTCATCGCCGGCAAGGCTGCCTTCAGCACCTCGAGCGTGCGCGCATCCACCAGCACGACCGCATAATTGACGAACGCGTAGGTCGCGCCGGCGGGAAAGCCGCGGTTCCACAACCCCGCCCCGCTCGATGCCGTGCCGTCTCGGAACGTCTTGACGATCACCACATAGGCGTCGACTTCCCCGCTTGGTGTAAGGCCTTCGATCTTGGGGCGCTTGTGCTCGCGCAGCACGATGCGCGCCAGCGCGGCTCGGTCGAATGCGGCGGGCACCACTTTGAACTTGCGCGCCAGCGCCGCGGCGGCCACCCGTTCCGTCTCGGCGTCGAGCGTCCAGCCGGCGATGCGCGTTTCGACGACCGCGTTGGCGCGCGACAGGCCGTCGAGCGAGGAAAAGCTGAACGTGTCGCCGATCGCGGAAACCAAGGCCACAGTCGCGATGGCGTCGGTGTTCGCCGGATTTTCGGGCGGGGCGATCGAATGATCGCCCGGCGGCGGCAGCGCGACGCCGAGATCGAGCGCCCGCAGCGTCTCCACCAGCGAGCGCGGGATCAGGATCCGCGCCTGCTGCCGCAAGGCGTCGAGCGCTGCGGCGGAGGGATTTTCCGCGGCCTTGGCAGTCATCTCCTCGGCACAGCAGGCGAAGGTCGCGGGCGTGCCCGTATGCGTCTGCATCCGCGACGCGGCCTTTCCGAGAATCGACCAGCGGTGCGCATCGATCACGTCGATTTCGTAGTTCGCGCACAGCGCCACAGCCTGCCCGATGCGAAGCCCCATTCCCGCCGGTCCCGGCTCGTCCGCCGGCCGCACGATCAGGAAGGCGTCGACCCCCCGCGGCGCCTGCTTTTTCAGGTAATCGGCGGCGTCCATCCCGCTTGCCAGCCAGGCGCGCAGCGCTTCCCCGTCGACCACGGCATCGACGAGCGCAAACCGCCCCGCGAGATACTTGCGCAGCGTGGCCTCCGCCTGACTGTCGAGGTTCCAATCCGGCGTAGCGATCGTCCGCGAAACGTCGCGGCGCTTGCCGTATGTCTCGATGCGCAGCTCGGGCCCCAGGGCGGACACGACGGCGATCCTGCGGACGGCGCCATAGTCGCCGGTCTCGGCCCGCGGCACTCGCGAATCCACCGCCGGCTCCGGCCGGTAGCTCTGAGCCGCCGCCGCGCCCGCGCAAACGAGCATCACGAAAAGAACGATCCCCCGCATCATCCGCCCCCCGGATGCCATGATGCCCTGCAATCGTGCGTCGCGCCAGCGGGGGGTTTCGGTCAGCCGTTCCTGGCCGCCAGCGCCTCTTTCAGCGAGCGCAGCTCGTAGACGATGGCCGACAGCCCTGCGCACATCGCGGCGCAGCGGAAGTAGACGCTCTGGTCTTCGTGCTTTTCGATGGTACGCAGGTAGTCGGCCATGATCTTCAGCGCTTCCATCGAATCTGGCTTCGAGGACATGTGATCCTCCTTGGGCTGAAGCAGACGTGGCGCGGGTCCGTCCCGCGCGCCCTCCATTCTACACCCGGAGCCCGGATTTGCCTTCACATGCCGAGCGACTGCCAGAACTTGCGTTCCTCGCCGTTCGGATCGTCCGCGACCTTGCACTGGGCGTTGAGCAACATGACGTGGCGCGCCTGCGTGTCATAGGTCGGCCAGGCGGGCTGGCCGGGCGCGGTGGGAATGGCGCTCCTCGCGAAGCTGGCGAAGTAGCTGCTCGTCGCCGCGGAAACCTGCGGCAGGCCGGGCCCGTTGCCCTGAAGATCCGGCATTTCGTAATTCTCGAACGTCACCGAGATGTCGCAGGCGTGGCCGGCGCGCAGCGTCCAGTCGGTGCCCTTGATCGGCACGTTGGAATCGAAATCGTAGCGGTAGCGATAGACGGGCGCGGCCTGCTGCGACTTACGGTCGGCGAGCGTCACCGTATCGTTGCCCATGAAGAGCGCGGTCTCGATGGCGATGGCGCGTTCCACCGGCGTCGCGTCGGGCATGGCGTGGCGATAGGCGGCAAGCACGCGGTCGGCGATTTCGCCCAGCCTTTGACGCGTCAGCGCGGTTACGGCCGCCTCGTCCAAGTGGAAGAACGCCGGATGGTCGCGTTCCAGGAACGTGGCCTCGTCGCGCATGTTGCCGATGAGCAGCGGGATGTCGATCGCCAGCGGCGTCGCGTCGGGATCGAATGGATTGCGCGGCAGCACGGTGCCATCCACGACCGGTCCCCAGCCGCCCGGCTGGTCGCGGAACGCCGCCAGACCGTGCAGCGGCGCTGAATGATCGGCCGCCCATTGCCTGGTCGCCACGCCCAGTGGGCCTTTCTGCCCCGCAAGCTGGATCGCCAGCAGCTTTTCCGCCGGCACGTCGGCGAGCTTGGCGACGTCGGTGATGTCCAGCCCCGCGAGCACCCGGCGCGCGGTTTCGGTGGCGACGTCCCTGGTGCCGCCGCGCAGCATGGGCCCGCTCTGGATTCCCGCCTTGTGCAACAATCCGTGTGCGGAGGGCATCGCCATCAAGGCGCAGGTCTTGGCCCCGCCGCCGGATTCGCCGAACGCGAACACGTTGTTCGGATTGCCGCCGAACGCGGCGATGTTCTGCTTCACCCAGGAAAGCGCGGCAACGATGTCGAGCATGCCCTGATTGCCGGAGGTTGCGTATTCCTCCCCGCCCAGTTCGCCGAGATAGAGATATCCGAACAGACCGAGGCGATGGTTGGTCGCCACCACGACCACGTCGTAGAGATTGGCCAGATGCGAGCCGTCCTGGATGTTCTGGCCGCCGGAGCCGGTCTCGAAGCCGCCGCCGTGGCTGTAGAACATCACCGGCCGCTTGCCGCCGTCGCCCACCGCGGGCGTCCAGACGTTGAGCACCAGACAGTCTTCGCTATAGGCGGGCTCGTGCTCGCCATAGGTTGTTCCCGGCGATTGCAGCGCGGGCGGGCCCAGGCGCGTGGCATCGCGCACGTCCGTCCACGGAACAACCGGCGGCGGCGCCTTGAAGCGGTTCCGGCCCGACACGGAACCGGCATAGGGAATGCCCTTGAAGGCGAGCGCGCCGCGGCTGTGGCCGCCGCGGATGCGTCCGCTGGCGATTTCGACCTCGACGAAGGGCGCTACCGTCTGCGTGGGCCAGGCCGGTTCCCCGGCGCGCGCCGGCAGCCACAGATACGGCGCTGCCGCAGCAGCTGCACCTATCCGCAAAACGCCGCGGCGGTCGAACGAAGCAGACATGGCTTTCTCCCGGATCTCGTTGCGCTGAAGCGATTTCATTCATGATAGTGGATCTCAGCCGTCAACGGCAGCAGGAAGTTTGGCGGCCGGCGGACCGTTTTCTTCACGGCTTCGTGTTCGGCGGGAGCTCACATCTCGCGCAGCTTCGCCGAACACTCATCGGTTTGGCCCCAGCAAGCCACAACTCGGCCCTGCCGCCGCCACGGGTTTCGACAAGGTTCCGCGCCGTCCGGGCCGCGGGCCCGCAATTAACGGGGTCCAATTAACGGGGTCGGAGTAGATTTTTCCGCCATCCTGCGCTAACGTCTCGGCGCAGCATTCCGCGGGGAATCATCGATGGCAAGGCTCGGGCGGTATTTCATGGCGGAGCAACCGCTGCACATCATTCAGCGCGGCAACAACCGGCAGCACATTTTTTTCGCGGATGAGGACTACGCGCTCTGCCGCGACTGGCTCGCAGGCGCGGCGGCGCAATATGGCTGCGCCGTGCACGCTTATGTGTTGATGACCAACCACTTTCATCTGCTGGCGACGCCCGCGAAAAAGGACAGCCTGCCGCGTCTCATGCAGTCGCTGGGACGGCGCTACGTGCGTCACATCAACGCCGCCTATGGGCGCACCGGCACGCTGTGGGAGGGCCGCTATCGTGCCGCGCCGATCGATACCGAGGATTACTTCATCGCCTGCTGCCGCTATATCGAGCTCAACCCGGTGCGCGCCCGCATGGTGCGCTCGCCGCGCGCCTATCCCTGGTCCAGCTACGGCGCACACGCCTACGGCAAGCCGGACGCGCTGCTCAGCGATCATCCCATCTTCCGGCGTCTGGGGCGGAGCGCGGCCGAACGGCAGGCCGAATATCGCGCGCTGTGCCGGCAAACGCTCGATGACGAGTTCGTGGAGGCGTTGCGCGCGGCGACGAACGGCGGCTGGGCGCTCGGCGACGCGCGGTTTCAGCGGCAGGTCGCCAAGGTCGCCAAGCGGCGGGCGGCGCCACTGCCGAAAGGCCGGCCACCCAAGGCCGGCCGCGACAAGAGCCGTCAATTAAATCTACTCTGACCCCGTTTTTGACCCCGTTTTTGCTGACCCCGTTTTTCCGTTTTTGCGTTCTTTGAGGCGCGGTTTGCGACGCGGTTCCCGGCACGATCGAACAGCACAACGGCGGCACGACGACGGTGCCAGCACAGTGCCGTCGATCGCCACGCCGCGCACATCAAGGGTTCCGCGGGCTTCAACGATCCCACCACCAGCTTGCCGCCACATCACGGCACCATCAACATCCGATAGATCAAGACGTTGCAGCCAAACGGCACACGGAGTGCCCCACTTCACCGCCCGCGTGGGGCATCTTTTGCGATGTGCAGACAAAGCCTTAGGCACCTCTTGGTGCCACTGCTTCTATCTTGCTATTTCCCCAAAACCCGTAAGCGTCCGGTGTCTGCACCATCGTTCTGTCGTGCATCGCTCGCGCATATCGGGTTCCTTTCTGCATGAGAGGATCTCCTGCGATGAAAAGTCGGACCAAGAACAGAGCGCGAATTGAGTGGTGGCAGATTCACATTGAAGCGTGGCAACGCAGCGGTCTGTCGCAGCGCCGTTACTGCCGGGAACACAGACTCGACGTCGGCACCTTCGCGCGTTGGCTGAAGAATTTGGCGGACGTCAATGCGCTGAAAATCAAGCGCGAATTGGAACGGGAAGAGCGCGCGGAGCGGCGCCGGCGAGCCCGATCCCCATTGACGCCGGATATGCGCAGCCGCGCTTCTGGGGCGTTCTGGGCGATGCACGTTGAAGCGCTGCGCTGGAGCGGAATGCACCTCAACACCTATGCGAAGGCATTGCGCCTTTCGCCTTACAGCTTGCGCAAATGGCGCGACCTGCTGGAGAGCGGCGAACAGATGGAGGATTGGCGGGCGGGTCTTCATCCGAGCGCCCGCGCCAATCTAAGCACTAGTGCTAGGCCTGGTGCTAAGGAAACGTCGGTCGAAACCGGCTTGACAGACGCCCCCACAGCAGTCGCAAAACCGACCCGGCGCTGCTTCTCCGCCGACGAAAAGCGCGCGATTGTCCTGGAAACCGAATGCCCGGGAGCAACGGTGTCGTCGATCGCGCGCAAGCATGATCTCGTCACCAGTGTCCTGTTCCGGTGGCGCGCGGAGCTGGGATTTGGCAAGGACAAGCGCGCCAAACTCGCCACGGTAAAGCTCACCGGCGGCAACGCGGACACTGGCTCAGCGTCGCTTCTCTTGCACGGATTGATACCCCCGCCTGATGGTATGTCCCCGGTGGAGCTTGAGGACGGACGA
>DATKOE010000201.1:0-18611 GCA_035524815.1 Rhizomicrobium sp. | reverse complement strand
CCACGCCGAGCCTCGAAGACGTCTTCATCCAGCTCCAGCAGACCAACGGCGCAGGCAACGCATGACCGGCCACCGCTTCACGCTGCACCGCATGTTCGCGATCCTGGGCAAAGAGCTGATCCAGATGCGCCGGGACCGCATGACGCTGGGCCTCTTGTTCGGCATTCCGCTGATGCAACTCTTCATCTTCGGCTACGCCATCAACATGGTGCCGCGCCATCTGGCGACGGTGGTTTCGATTTCCGATCCCGGGCCGACGTCGGACGCGATCGTCGCCGCCATCGCCAACTCCAGCTATTTCGAGGTGGTCAAGGCGACGAATTCGCCCGCCGAAGCGCGCAAGATGCTGGCCGAAGGCTCGGCCAGCTTCGCAGTCGAGATTCCCGTCAACTTCTCGCGTGATCTGGTGCGCGGCGCCAAGCCGAACCTGCTCGTCGAAGCCGACGCCACCGATCCGGCCGCCGGCTCCTACGCGCTCGCCGCCATCCCCACCATCGCCACGACGGCGCTGCGCGACGATCTGGTGGGACCGCTTGCGGGCCGCGCGGCGCAGCCCAGCGCTTTCGGCGTGGTGGTCCACAGCCTCTACAACCCGGAGGCCAACACCCAGTACAACATCGTGCCGGGCCTGTTGGGCATCATCCTGACCATGACGATGGTGCTGGCGACCTCCATCGCGCTGACGCGCGAGCGCGAACGCGGCACCTATGAGAACCTGCTTGCCATGCCGACGCGCCCGGTTGAGATCATGGTGGGCAAGATCCTGCCCAACATCTTCGTCGGCGCGTTCCAGTGCGCGCTCATCCTGCTGATCGCCAAGTTCGTGTTCCACGTGCCGATGATCGGCTCGTTCGGGCTGTTGGCCGCGACGGCGACGGTGTTCATCACCGCCCTGCTTGCCGTCGGCTACACGATCTCGACCATCGCCGCCAACCAGATGCAGGCGATGCAGATGACGTTCTTCTTCTTCCTGCCGTCGATCATGCTTTCGGGTTTCATCTTCCCGTTCCGCGGCATGCCCGACTGGGCGCAGTGGCTCGGCGAATGCCTGCCCATCACCCACTTCCTGCGAATCGTCCGCGGCATCCTGCTCAAGGGCAACGGTCCGGCGGAGGTGTGGGGCGACGTCTGGCCGATGATTCTCTTTTTGTTCATTGCCGGCACGGTGGCGATCAAGCGGTTCCGCCGGACCCTGGATTAAGGCAATTGCGGCACGCCGTGCAGCGGTTTGACGCAGAAACCATGCCGACAGAGCAAAGCCTTAGCCCTGCAATTCGTTCTTAAGCATTCGAATCGAGCCAAATGCACGTCCGCCCTTGCCAAAAAAAGCGCCGCGTAACAAATTCACCACGCCTTTGAAGTGAGCAACCGCGCCCGCGGCAAGCTCACGAGCGGTAATGGGGGACGAAAGTCCGCATGTCAGACCTGTCGCTGATTCTGCAGTGCGGGCTCGCCGTGGTGCTTGTGCTGCTGGCTCTGCTGTCGGCCCAACTGGTGATGTTGGGATTCTTCCGCCTCTTCCGCCCTGCGCTGCGCCTGCGTCGGCCCGATCTGCCGGATGAAGCCCTGCCCGATGTGCTGGTGCAGCTTCCCGTGCGCAACGAAGGCGCGCTGGCGGTTCGCGTCGCCGCCGCGGCCGCAAGGCTGAACTGGCCGCGCGCCAAGTTCGAGATCCAGGTGCTCGACGACGGCGACGCCGACAATCACGAAGCGCTGAAGCGCGCGATCATGGCCGCCGTGCCCGAAGGCGTGAAGCTCAGCGTGCTCAAGCGCGGCGAGCGCACCGGGTTCAAGGCGGGCAATCTCGCCTTCGGACTCTTGCACTCGGAGGCGCCCTTCGTCGCAGTGTTCGACGCCGACTTCGAGCCGCAGCCCGATTTCCTGCATCGCACCGTGCCGGCTTTGGTCGCCGATCCCGGCCTGTGCTTCGTGCAGGCGCGCTGGGGTCACGCCAACCGCGAGAAGAACTGGCTGACGCGGGCGCAGGGGCTGCTGCTCGACGCCCACTTCGCGGTGGAACAGGAAGCGCGATTCCGCGCCGGCCTACCGATGTCGTTCAACGGCACCGCGGGCGTGTGGCGCCGCGAAGCCATCGAGAACGCCGGCGGCTGGAGCGGCGACACCCTGACCGAGGACCTCGACCTTTCGGTCCGCTGCGCGCTGAAAGGCTGGCGCGGCGCGTTCGCCGGCGACGTCGTGGTGCCCGGCGAACTGCCGGAGACCGCGGCGGCCTGGCGGGCACAGCAGTCGCGCTGGACCAAAGGCCACGCGCAATGCGCGCGCAAGCTGCTTCCGGCGGTATGGGCAAGCGCGATGCCGTTGTGGCTCAAGGCGGCGATGAGCCTGCAGATGTGCCAGTTCGCCTTTTACACGCTCGCGTTCTTCAGCGCCTCCATCAGCCTCACTCTGATGTATATCGGCGCCGTATACCTGCACAGCGTCGGCACGCTGGGATTGGCCGTCACCGGCTTCGGCCTGTCGAGCACGCTGGGCTACGTCTGGCTCGGCCAGAAGATCCTGGGCCGCGACCGCATGATCGGACTTCACCGCTCGCTTCTGCTCGCCATCGTGTTTCCGAGCGGGCTGGTGCTCGCCAATACGCGCGCAACCTATGAAGCGTTCTTCTCCGCCGAAATGAACTTCAACCGCACCCTGCGCGCGGGCGAACGCTATGCCGGGGGATGGCGCGGCGGTCCCGAACTCGTCGTCGGCGTGTTGTTGCCGGTGTTCGCGTTCGCCGAGTCCGCCTGGAGCGCCCCGTTTTTCGCCTTCGCGGTGGCGGGCCTTATCTCTATCGGCGGCATGGGGTTTTCCGGCGCGATTCCGCAAGGCGTGCGCGCGCGGCGCATTCCCGACTGAAATCGCTGCATCCCGCAAAATTGCGAGTCGATAAAAGTCGAACGATTCGGCTAACCTCGCCTTGAAACGCTTCTGGCAGCATCACTGCCACGGCTGCTGCCGCTGGAGCGTTACGAGGATCGGTGATGGTGGGGTCATTCGTTCGGCTCGCGGCGGCGGCCCTTTTTTGTGCGGCATTGGCCGCCTGCACGACCACGCCGCCATCGTCCTACGGCTACGACCGCGACTACGGCACCGTCGCGCGTCCGGCGCCGCGCTCCCCCGGCTCCGTCCTGCAATGCGTGCCCTATGCCCGCGAACATTCCGGCATTGCGCTCTACGGCGACGCCTGGACGTGGTGGGACCAGGCCGACGGCAGGTACGCCCGCGCGCCGACGCCGAGCCAAGGCTCGGTCCTGGTGCTTTTCAATTATGCCGGCAGCGAACGGGCTCATCTGGCCGTGGTGCGCGACATCCTCGATTCGCGCACGATCCGCGTCGATCACGCCAATTGGCTGGATGACGGTGCGATCTTCGTCAACGATCCGGTGCGCGACGTCAGCCCCGACAACGACTGGAGCCAGGTGCGCGTGTTCAATTTCCGCACCGGGGCGTGGGGCGCGCGGAACTATCCCGTCCAGGGCTTCATCGGACCCGGACCCGATGCCAGCCCGGTGCTGACGGCGAGCGCACCCGCCCCCACGCGAACCCGCTTGGCGCAGCGCCCGGTTCCGCCCGCCGAAGCGGATGGCCCCGAACCGGCGCAGCACGACTATGTGGCGGACCTTTTGCAGAGCGATCCGGCCTTCGACGACGGCCAATCCGAGCCACCGCCGGATGACGATACTCAACAATGACAAGTGCTTAGCGCAATTTTGCGCCAATCTGCCTCGCCCCTCTTTGTGACCCGGACCGGCCGGACTATGGTCCGCGCCTTCGCCGGGATATCGCCCAGCGATTAGCGCGTTTCAAAACCAAGCCCAAACGAGATCGATCCGCCCAACCGGCCGTGAACGACCAACCTCCCTTGCCCCCCGATGATCCGCTGGACGCAGCCCCGCTCAAGCTGCCGCACAGCCCGGAAACCAAGTCGCTCAGGCGCCGGGCCTTCCTGACGCTGACTGCGCTCGGGGTGGTGTTCGGCGACATCGGCACCAGCCCGCTCTATGCACTGAGGCAGACCGCGCTCGCGGCCGAGCAGCATGTGCCGCTGCAGTCCTCCATCTTCGGCGTGGTGTCGCTGATCGTGTGGTCGCTGGTGATCGTGGTGACGGTCAAATACGTCACCCTCATCATGCGCGCGGACAACGGCGGCGAAGGCGGCGAACTGGCGCTGGCCTCTCTCGCCCACCGCATCCAGGGTCTCGACCGCCGCACCAAGGCGGCGATCGGCACCGCGGCGATCCTGGGTCTGTCGCTGTTCGTGGGCGACGGCATGCTGACGCCGGCGATCTCGGTTCTGTCCGCGGTGGAAGGCCTCGAAGTCACCTCCAAAGCGTTCGCGCCCCTGGTGGTGCCGCTGTCGCTGGCCATCCTGATCGGCCTGTTCGCGTTGCAGCACCGCGGCACGGCCCATGTCGGGCGGCTGTTCGGTCCGGTCATGGTGGTGTGGTTCCTGACCATCGCCGCCCTGGGCGTGGCATCGATCGCCAAGACCCCGCAGATTCTGCTGGCCCTGAGCCCGCATTACGGGTTGATGCTTTTCGTGCGCGAACCGTGGACGGCCTTCGTGGCGCTGGGCTCGGTGGTGCTCGCGGTGACGGGCTGCGAGACGCTTTACGCCGACATGGGTCATTTCGGCAAAGGGCCGATCCGCACCGCCTGGATCGGCTTCGTGCTGCCATCCGTGCTGCTCAATTACTTCGGACAAGGCGCGGCGCTGCTGCGCGATCCCCATCACGCGGCCATCGCCTTCTATGCCGTGGCGCCCGGCTGGGCGCAGTATCCCCTCGTGCTGCTTGCCACCATCGCCACGATCATCGCCTCGCAGGCGGTGATTTCGGGCGTGTTCTCAATCACGCGCCAGGCGGTACAGCTCGGCATGCTGCCGCGCATGCAGATCCGGCACACTTCCGCCACCGACTACGGCCAGATCTACGTACCGCGAATGAATTCCGTGCTGGCCACGGGGGTCGTGCTCATCGTGCTCATCTTCAAGAGCTCGAGCGCACTGGCCGCGGCCTACGGCATCGCGGTGACCGGCGAGATGTTCATCTCCACCATGCTGGTGGCGATGATCGCGCTGCGCCAATGGCACTGGAACCGCTGGGCGGTAGTGGGGCTGTTCGGTCTGCTCGGCTTCATAGACCTCTGCTTCCTCGGCTCGAACGCGCTCAAGTTCGTCGAAGGCGGCTGGCTGCCGCTGTTCATCGCGGCCTGCGTCTTCATCGTGATGGAGACATGGCGGCTGGGCCGGCGCGCCCATCTGGACCGCCTACGCAACGAATCGATGCCGTTGAACCTGTTCCTGGAACGCGCCGACAAGACTCCGGTGCGCGTAGCGGGGACGGCGGTATTCCTGTCGGCGCGCGCTGATGGCGTGCCGGGCGCCCTCTTGCATAACCTGAAGCACAACAAGGTGCTGCACGTGCGCGTCATCATCTGCCAGGTGGTGGTCGACGACACACCGTTCGCCGCCCCCGACAAGCGCCTGGAAGTCGAGAAGCTGGGCAAGGGCTTCTTCGCCGTACAGATCCACCACGGATTCTTCGAGACGCCCGACGTGCCCAAGGCGCTCACCGAGGCACGCGCTTACGGGCTGGCGATCGACCCGGAAACCACGACCTTCTTCATCGGACGCGAGACGCTGCTTCCGGCCGAGCACCCGGCACTGCCGCGCTGGCGGCTGTGGCTCTACATGAAGCTGGCGTCCAACGCGCTGTCGCCGGCGCGGTTCTATCACCTGCCTCCGAACCGGGTGGTGGAGCTTGGCGCGCAGGTGACGATCTAATCCAGCGCGTACACGCACGCCTTCAGATAGGCGCTCTCGGGCAGCATCGGGTGGATCGGGTGATCGGGGCCGGCACCCGATTGGCGGATCAGGCGTGCGGTGCGGCCGGCGCGGGCGATGCCGGTGGCGCATTCGAGCGCAAACCGTTCGGCGGGGATGTTGTGCGAGCAGGAGGCCAGGAACAGCACGCCTTGGCGCGCGGCGACGGACGCCGCCAGGCGCGCCAGCTTGCGATAGGCCTTGGCGCCGGTTTCGAGGTCCTTCTTCGCCTTCACGAAGGGCGGCGGATCGGCGACGACGAAGTCGAAACGTTCGCCCGCCGCCGCCAGACGTTCCAGCTCGTCGAACACGTCGCATTTCACGAACTTGGCGGCGAGACGGCCGGCCGCCGCCGCTTCCTCGGCCAGCGCCAGCGCCGGGGCCGAGCTGTCGAGTCCCGCAACCTCTCTCGCGCCGGCGCGCACGGCGGCCAGCGCAAAGCCGCCGGTGAAACAGAAGGCGTCGAGAAGCGATTTGCCTTTCGCCATCCCCGCCATGAAAGCGCGGTTTTCGCGCTGGTCGTAATACCAGCCGGTCTTCTGGCCCGACGCAAGATCGGCGAAGTAGCGCACGCCGTTCTCCTCCACCGCGACGCGGCTGGCGGCGCCCTTGACGATTTCGACGTAGCTCTTCAGCCCCTCCAGCGAACGCGCCGGCGCATCGGCGCGCAGGATGACGCCGGAGGGCGCTAGCACGCCGTCGACGGCTTCCAGCAGCGCATCGCGCGCCGCCTCCATGCCCGCGGTCGTGATCTGGACCGCAAGCACATCGCCGAAACGGTCGACGGTGAGCCCCGGCAGGCCGTCGCCTTCCGCATTGACGAGCCGGTAATAGGGCGCCGCGAACATCTGCTCGCGCAGGGCCAGCGCCCGCTTCAGCCGGGCCGCGAAGAACACGGAATCGATCGCTGCATCGGCCGCCGGATCGAGAAGCCGCACGGCGATGAGACTGTGCGCGTTGAAGAAGCCGGTGCCGAACACGCGCCCGTCGTCGCCGACCACGTTCACCACTTCGCCGGGGGGCAGTGCTTTGGCCGCGGCGCTGACCTCCACCTCGTTCGAGAACAGCCAGGGCGCACCGGCGCGCGCGCGCCGTCCCTCCCGGGCCTTCACGTGGATGACGAAACGGTCGGACATGGTGCGAGGGTTACCACGCAAGGTGGCCCGGGAAAACGCCGGGCGCAAGCGTCAGCCCTTCTTCAGGCGGATCCCGCGGCCGCCGTCGGCAGAAGATGCGCCATCGTTGATGAGGACGATGCCCGCTTTTTCCAGCGCCCCGATCAGCTTCATCAGCGAATCCACGTTTCCCCGGATCACGCCTTCGCTGGCTTCCATGCGCTGAATGGTCGGCACCGACAGGTTCGCGATTTCGGCCAGCTCGCGCTGGTCGATTCCCAGAAGCGCTCTTGCGGCCCGCAGCTGTCCCGCGCTGATCATCAGGTACCCTCGGGGAATGATATCTTGGCCCGGATTGCCGACATGGCAGATATTCTTACACAGACTTAACGATTGAGAATAGATTTATGATATATCAGGCGAGCACCCCGTGCCAAGCGGGAGGAGAGTTCCATGACGGCGGCAGCGGATTCCACCCGGTGGCGGGACAAAAAGGCACGTTCCCTGCGCGAGGCGGCCCGCGCGGCATGCAAGAAAGCCGCGACGGAACACCTGCCGATCGCCGCCGCGGTCAGCGCTGACCCGCTGCGCTGGCATGCGGAGGCGCTGGTGAAAACCGGGCATGTCCACGGTACGGCCGGCGGCCGCGAGGCGGTCATCTCGCCGGGCGATGCGCGAGCCCTTGCCGCCGATCTCGGCAGCGTGTCTGTGGAGAGCGGTGATTGGCGCGGCCTCACGGTCGAGCGGCGCGACTTCGACGCCTATCTCGAATGGCTGCGCACCGTCTGGTGAGGCGCCGCCTTTGAGAGTTATGACTTCGTCTCCGGATCGGGGAAGGCGAAGAATGATCAGCCGCAGGACAGTGTTGGCCGGACTGGGGGCGAGCGGACTGTCGAGTCTCGACGCGCGCGCACCGGACGGTTTCGTGCGCGTGGACGGCCACCGGTTCCTTCTGGACGGCAACCCGTATCGCTATTGCGGCACCAACATGTGGTACGGTGCCTATCTGGGCTCTCCCGGCCCGCTGGGAAACCGCGACCGGTTGAAGCGCGAACTCGATAATCTCGGCAAGCTCGGCCTCGGAAACCTGCGCGTGCTCGGCTCGGGCGAGCTATCGCCGCTCAAGAATTCGCTCAAATACACCTTCCGCGGGCCGAAGCCGCCCTACAACGAAGACCTGCTCGCGGGCCTCGACTATCTCCTCGCCGAAATGGGCAAGCGCGGCATGAAGGCGGTCATCTACCTCAACAATTTCTGGGAATGGTCCGGCGGCATGGTGACCTATCAGTATTGGACCAACGGCGGGCACTACATCAACCTGGGCGATCCCGCCCATCCCTGGCCGGAGTTCGCCGATTTCAGCGCGCAGTTCTACACCATGCCGGCCGCGATCGCTCTGTATGAAGACTATGTCGCGGCGATCGTCGGCCGCACCAACACGGTCACGGGCAGGAAATACCGCGACGATCCCGCGATCATGTCGTGGCAGCTCGCTAACGAGCCGCGGCCCGGCGGCGGCCTTGCCAAGGCGCCGTTCGCCGCCTTCTATGCCTGGATCGCCCGAAGCGCCGACTTCATCAAGCATCACGACCCCAACCACCTCGTCTCCACCGGCAACGAAGGCCTCAAAGGCTGCCTCGAAAGCGAGGAGTGCGTAGTGCGCGCCCATTCGCCCGCCAATATCGACTATGTGACGTTCCACCTGTGGCCGCTCAACTGGAGCTGGGTCGATGCGGGCGACCTGAAAGGGACCTATGCCGACTGCGAGGCCAAGTCGCGCGATTACATCGCCACGCATCTGAAGATCGCCGGACAGCTCGACAAACCGGCGGTGCTGGAGGAGTTCGGCTTCGTGCGCGACGGCGGCGCCTACGGCATCGACCTTCCCACGACCTGGCGCGACCGCTTCTATCGCATGGTGTTCGACGCGGTGGAGGCGAGCGCCGGGCAGGGCGGACCGTTCGCAGGCACGAACTTCTGGGCCTGGGGCGGGGCCGGACGCGCCCAGCATCCCGATTTCATGATGGGCCCGAACGACACCTCCTATGTCGGCGACCCGCCGCAGGAGCCGCAGGGCCGCAACTCGGTGTTCGACTGCGACGCCTCGACGCTCGCGATCATCCGCGGGCATGCGAGGCGGTTGAGGAAACTTCCGGCCTAGGCCTTTCGCTCCGGTTCCGATTCGGCGACTCACGCATCACGTCCGTGCGCCGACAGAGAGAAGCGATTTTTTGTGCACGGATTCGGCGTTGGTTGTTGCCGTTGTGGATTCCTGCCGCTTAAATAGGCAGACGATGTGCTTCTTTTGAGGGAGAGACTCATGTCCGCCGCCAACGTCGCCCCGGCCATCCACGATCCGGTCAGTAACGTGCTCAAATGGGTGCTGCTTGCGGTGGCCGTGGCTTCCTTCGCCCTGCTGGGCTGGGCGACAGCCGTGACCTACGCCCTCGCGCCGCCGCAGCCCGACCGTTTCGCGACTTCGCGCGGCGTGACACTGATGTCAGCCAACGACATCTTCGCCGGCAAAGGCGGTTTCCAGAAAGCCGACCTGATGGACTACGGCAGCATCTACGGCATGGGCTCGTATTACGGCGAGGACTACACGGCCTCGGTGCTCAATCGGCTGGGCACGCTCACGCAGGAGGCCCTCGCCAAGAAGCAGGGCGCACACTCGTTCGCGTCGCTGCCGGCCATGCAACAGGCCGCCGTGAAATCAGAGATGCAACGGGAATTGCAGACGATCGATCTCACCAGGCGGATCGTGGTCGTCCCCGACGCGCTGGCGAGCGCGATATCGGCCGAACAGATCGAGCTTTCGACAGCGCTTCACACCGCCAACCCGCTGGCGGGATGGACCCCCGCCTACAGTCTTTCCGCCAAGGACGCGCTGCACACGGCCGACTTTCTGGTTTTCTCCGCGCTCACCACCGTGGCACGCCGGCCCGGCACGACCGGATCGTGGACGGAGAACTGGCCTTTTGAGCCGCTGGTGGGCAACGCGCCCACCACCAACACCTTCCGCTGGACCTGGATCAGCTTCTGCTTCACCTTCCTGATGTTCGGCGTGGTGCTCTTCATCTACGAGTACTGGCTGAACGATCCCGATGTGGCGCCAATGGATCCGGTGCTGGCCAAGTTCGGGTCGCTGACCCCGAGCCAGAGGCGCGTCGGCAAGTACTTCCTGATCGTGGCCGCAGTGCTCCTGGTCCAGATCCTGGCCGGCACGATCATGGCGCACTCCTATTACGACCGCACCAGCTTCTACGGCATCGACATCAACCGCTGGTTCCCCTTCAACTTCCTGCGCGACGTACACATCCAGACGCCGATCGTGTGGATCGGGCTTTCCTGGATCGGCGCGGCGCTGTTCCTGGCGCCGGCCATCGCGGGCGGACAGGAGGCAAAACACCAGGGCGTGCTGGTCGATTTCCTGTTCTGGGTGACGCTTGCCGTGGTCGCCGGCGCGCTGATCGGCGATTACCTCGGCATCATGGGCGCGATCCAGAACAACTGGTTCTGGTTCGGCAATCAGGGACTCTCCTACATCCAGCTGGGCCGCTTCTGGCAGATCGGATTCTTCGTCGGCCTGGTGCTGTGGAGTCTCCTGGTGTTCCGGGCGCTGTGGCCGACGCGACCGGCATTGCGGGCCGCCACGCGGCAGTTCTGGTCGGGCGCGATCCGGCTCGAAAACCTGATCTGGGCCTCCACCATCAACATCGCCCTTCTCTACGCCTTCGGCATGATCCCGCTGACGGGGATCGAGAGGTCTTTCACCATCACCGATTTCTGGCGCTGGTGGGTGGTGCATCTGTGGGTGGAACAGTCGTTCGAGTTCTTTGCCGCGGCGATGAGCGCGTATCTGTTGATGGCGGTGGGACTCGTCTCCCGCCGGCTAGCGGAACGGGCGGTCTATTTCGAGCTGATCCTGATCTTCCTGGGGGGCGTCATCGGCACCGGCCACCACCTCTACTGGGTGGGTGGCCCCAGCATGTGGGTTCCGATGGGAAGCATGTTCTCGTTCATCGAAGTGCTGCCGCTCGTGCTTCTGATCATCGAGGCGATCAACCACTACCGCCTGATCCGCGGCCACGGCGAACGATTCCACTACCGCGTCGCCTACACCTACATCATCGGCGCGGCGTTCTGGAATTTCGTCGGCGCCGGCGTGTTCGGCGGCGGCACGCTGAACGCGCCGCTGGTCAACTACTACGAGCACGGCACGTTCCTGACGCTGAATCACGCCCACACCGCGCTGTTCGGCGCCTTCGGCCTGCTTGCCATCGGGCTCGTCTATTTCTGTCTGCGCTATGCCGTGGGAGACCGCGGCGTGTTCAGTGAGCGCAACGGAATCATCGCCTTCTGGCTGTACAATGGCGGACTGGTGTTGTGGATACTCCTCAACTTCTTCCCCATCGGCTGGCCGCAGCTCGATGCCGTATTCGAGCACGGGCTCGCCTATGCGCGTTCGATCCAATTCTACAAGACGACCCTCTTGTGGCAGTGGATGCGGCTGCCCGGCGACGTGGTGTTCGCGGCCGGCGCGCTGCTGATGGCGTGGGATTTCTTCATCAAGCTGTGGCCGTTGCTGCCCCAGTTCCTGCGCTTCGGTCAGCGCGGAACCGCGACTGCGCCCGCGGAATAAGCGGCGTCGTCAATCCGCCGCGCGCAGGCGGTAGCCGACGCCCTGTTCGGTCAGGATGAGGCGCGGCTGCTCCGGATCAGCCTCCAGCTTTTGGCGCAGCGTGCGGATGTAGATGCGCAGGTACTGCACGTCGGCATCCGCCGCCCACAGCTTCTGCATGATCATCTTGTGGGTGAGGACCTTTCCCGCGTGCGCCACGAGCAGGCGCAGCAGGTCGTACTCGCGCGGCGTCAGCTTCACCTCCTCGCCGCGCACCGTGACGATGCGCCGGACCAGATCGACCGAAAGCTCGCCGCTCTTGAACAGCGGGCGCTCGCCTTCGCGCTGCAAGCGGTGGCGCACGGCGGCGCGGATGCGCGCCAGAAGCTCTTCCACCCCGAAAGGCTTGGTGACGTAGTCGTCGGCGCCCATGTCGAGCGCCTTGACCTTGCCGGCTTCGTCGGCGCGCGCCGACAGCACCACGATCGGAATCGCGTTGCCCGTTTCGCGAAGCGTGCGGATCACTTCGAAGCCGTCGATTCCCGGCAGCCCCAGATCGAGCACCAGCGCGTCGATGGACCCGCGGCCGAGCAACTCCAGCGCCGGCGCACCGTCGTCGGCTTCCGAGACCTTGTATTGCTGCGCGCCGAGGCTGGTGCGCAGGAACCGACGGATGGCCGGCTCGTCATCCACAATCAGTATGTGAAGCGTGGGCTGGTTCATGTCTCACGATCCGCGGCCGCCGCATTTCGCATCCGGCGGGTGTTTGCATTCTACGCCAGGCCGCACAGGACGGCACCCAGGCAGCCGTAGCTGCCCACAATTGCGGCACCGATATATAAATCTCATATAGGCGGCCCGCGAGAGGCCGCCTTTTCCATGCGGCAGGAAGAAACGCCGCGCCCCGTCCTCTTGTTTGCGTTCGACGCACGACTATTTTCCGCCGCTTCGCGCGTTTATCCGGATCTGAAATGCGGTAAATGGCCGTGGACGACAAGACCCCTGCGGGCGCTTTTGAAGGCGCGCCGGTCGGCCCCGATCCGCTCGCCGCGACGCTCGCCGCCGCCCCGCACAATCGCGCCGCCGCGCACGGCGCCAAGCGCAACGCCGTCCTGATGCTGGCGGCGCTCGGCGTGGTGTTCGGGGACATCGGAACAAGCCCGCTTTACGCCCTGCGCGCGACCGCAGTTGCCGCGGGCCACCATTTGGCGGTGCAGTCGGCGATCTTCGGCGTGGTGTCCTTGATCGTATGGTCGCTGATCATCGTGGTGACGCTGAAATACGTCGTCCTGATCATGCGCGCCGACAACGACGGCGAAGGCGGCATCCTGGCGCTGGCGTCGCTCGCGCACCGCACGCCCGGGCTCAGCCGGCGGGCCAAAATCGCCATCGGCACGGCCGCAATCTTCGGGCTGGCGCTGTTCATCGGCGACGGAATCCTGACCCCCGCCATCTCGGTGTTGAGCGCAGTCGAGGGCTTGAGCGCGGAGAGCAAGCAATTGGAGCCGCTGGTGCTGCCGCTGGCGCTCGTCATCCTGACGGGCCTGTTCGCCATCCAGTCGCGCGGCACGGCGACCGTAGGCAGGCTGTTCGGACCGGTGATGGTGATCTGGTTCATCGTGCTCGCCATTCTGGGCCTGCGCGCCGTCGTCGAGGCACCCCAGATCCTGAAAGCGCTGAGCCCCACTTACGGCGTGATGCTGTTCGTCCGCGAGCCCTGGACCGCGTTCGTCGCCCTGGGGTCGGTCGTGCTGGCGGTAACCGGCTGCGAGACGCTCTACGCCGACATGGGGCATTTCGGCAAACTACCGGTACGCCTCGCTTGGCTCTTCATCGTCTTTCCGGCGCTGCTCCTCAACTATTTCGGGCAGGGTGCGGTCGTGCTGCTGCATCCGCAGCTTGCGGACGCGGCCTATTACGCGCTGGCACCGCATTGGGCGCATTATCCGCTGGTCGTGCTTTCGACCGTGGCCACCATCATCGCCTCGCAGGCGGTGATTTCGGGTGTTTTCTCGGTGACTTATCAGGCGGTGCAGCTCGGCCAGCTGCCGCGCATGGAAATCCGCCACACCTCGGCGACCGAGTTCGGGCAGATTTACGTGCCCAAGATGAACGGCTTCCTCTGCTTTGGGGTCGTTCTCACCGTGCTCATCTTCCGCAGTTCGGATTCGCTTGCCACCGCCTACGGCATCGCGGTGACCGGCGTGATGGTGCTCAGCACCATCATGGTCGGCATCGTGGCGCTGAACCAGTGGCATTGGAGCCCGCGCCTGGTGTGGCCCCTGTTCGGCGCGTTGTCGCTGATCGACGTGGCGTTCCTGTCGTCGAACGCGCTCAAGATCGCCGAAGGCGGCTGGCTGCCGCTTTTGCTCGCGGCCGTCGTCTACGTCGTGATGGAGACCTGGCGCATGGGGCGGCGCGCCCAGCAGGACCGCATCCAACGCGTTTCCGTGCCGCTTGCGAGTTTCATCGAGAGCATCGAGCGGGTGCCGCGCGTTTCCGGCACGGGCGTGTTCCTGACCGCGCGGGCGGATGCCGTGCCGGGATCGCTGCTGCACAACCTCAAGCACAACAAGATGCTGCACGAGCGCGTGATCATCGTGCAGGCGGTGGTGGAGGACAAACCGTTCGTGCCGCCGCAGCGCCGCCTCACTGTCGAGAACCTGGGCAAGGGGTTCTTCGGCGTCCACCTCCACCACGGCTTCTTCGAGACGCCCGATCTTCCCCGCGCGCTTGCCGACGCCCGCGCCTGCGGCCTCGCCGTCGATCCCGACACCACGAGCTATTTCATCGGGCGCGAAACGCTGGTGCCGGCCGACACGCCGGTGCTGTCGCGCTGGCGCATGTGGCTCTACACCGAGCTCGCCTCGAACGCGCAATCGCCGGCGCAGTATTTTCACCTGACGCCGAACCGCGTCGTCGAGCTCGGCGCCCAGGTGGCGATCTGACCGCCTATAGCTTCACGACCTTCCTGCGCCCGTCGTAGAAGACGACGCTGTCGACTTTCTCGGTGTCTTCGATGCCGGCGCCGTGGCCCTCGCCGACGAGCACGACGCGGAAGGTGCGCCCCTTCAGCATGCCCGGGAACGAGCCTTTGCGGGCATCGACCGTGAGTTCGCGCCTGGCGTCATTCCAGGCGAAGCCGATGGTGGCATAGACGCCCTTTTCGTAGTCGTAATTGTCGTTCTCGTCCTCGTAGAGCGTAAAGGCGCCGTCGGCGCCGCGATAGATGCGCAGCTCGATCGGGTCGGCAGGCTTCTGGGTCGAATATTGGATGAACGGCCCCATCGGCAGGATCGAGCCGGCCCGCACGAGCAGAGGAATGGTGTCGATCGGCGCATCGGCGGTGATCGTCTGGCCGCCGGCGACGGTCTTTCCCGTCCAGAAATCGAACCACGCGGTTCCGGCTGGCAGATAGACCTTGCGCGTCTTCTCGGTCGGTGGCAGCGGCGAGGCGTCGCGCGCCAGTATCTCGGGCGTCTTCCAATAGACCTGCGAACGGAAGGCGCCGAGCACCGCATTCGAGGTCTCGAACTTGAAGGCGTATTCCTTGCCCGCTTCGAGCTGAACAGGAATCGTCCACGACGCCATCGAGTCGTAGTTGTGGGGCACTTCCTTGCCGTCGATATAGAGGCGGCGCGCCCCGAAACTCTTCATGTTGAAGCGGTAGGTGCCCGATTCCGGCACCGTGAGCTTGCCCTCCCAGCGCATCGAGAACTTGGGACCGGCGATGAATTTTGGCCAGCCCGTGTACCAGAACAGATCGACCGACGGCTCGACCGCCTCGTGGCAGACGTTCTGCCATTTGTCGTCGCAGAAATACGTCGCCTTCAATCCGGGTTTGCCGTCGTCGGTGTGGAAGTTCGCCGCCGGCATCGGCACGCTGTCTTCCGGCGGACGGTGGTACATGGGCCGGGTCACCGGCGAAACCATGATCGCCGGACCGAACATGAACTGATCGGCGATGTCGTAGGTCCGATGGTCCTTGGGGAAATCCATCGGCAGGCCGCGCATGATCGAATAGCCATCATGCGTGATCTTCCACGCCGTCGAATAGATGTAGGGCAACAGGCGGTAGCGCAGCGTGTCGAACTTCACCAGCACCGGCGTGAAGTCGCCGAACTCCCAGATCTCGCGCGGGGTTTCCGAGCCGTGACTGCGGAAGATGGGCGAGAACGCGCCGAACTGGAACATGCGGGTGTAGAGCTCCTGATAGGCCGGATCCTTGCCGCCGTTGGAGAATACGCCGCCCTGGCAGCCGAGGCTGAAGGCGCCGATGTCGAACGTCCAGTAGGGGATGCCCGCCATCGAGTGGTTGATGCCGGCGGGAATCTGGTGCGCGTAGACCGTCCAGTCGGCGCCGATGTCGCCCGACCAGGTGGTGGCGGCGGCGTGCTGCTGGCCGGCGAACGTCGAGCGCGTCAGGATGTAAACGCGTTTGCTGTCGGTCTCGGCGCGCTGGTGCCGGTAAACGCTTTCGGTGATCGCCAGCGAATAGGGATTGAGGTAGCGCGCGAACGAACCGATGTGATTGTTCTCGACACGCTTCATCTCGAATTCGTGGCTTTCCTTGGTCAACGCGTTGACGATGTCGGGCTCGGTCGAATCCATCCACCAGCCGTCGACGCCGGCCGAGAAGATGCCTTTGTCTGCATACTGCCAGTAGAGGTCGTCGGCGGCCGGATTGTAGGAGTCGAAATAACGGAAGCCCGCCCAGCCCACCGGCGAATAGAGGAAGCCGCGCCGTTCCATGTCTTTGTAGATTTCGGACGACGGTCCCAGTCCTTCCCAGATCGAGATGATGAGATGGAAATTCTGCGCATGCAGCGTGTCCATCATGGCCTTGGGATCGGGATAGCGGACCGGGTCGAACACCATCGCCCCCCACATGTCGAGCCCTCCCCAGTAGTTCCAATCCTGGATGATGTTGTCGATCGGGATGTTGAGGTCGCGATATTTCTGCGCGATGGCGAGCACTTCGGCCTGGGTGTGGTAGTGCTCCTTGGACTGCCAGTAGCCATAGGCCCATTTGCCGTACATCGGCGCGGCGCCCGTCAGCTTGCGGTAGCCCGCGATCGCTTCGTCGATCGAGGGACCCGCGAAGAAGTAGTAATCGACGTTGTCGGCCACTTCCGACCACAGCGAAGCGCCCGCGGCATCGTCGGCGAACACGGTCTTGGAGTAATTGTCCCAGAAGAGGCCGTAGCCGGCGCTCGAAACCAGCATCGGCGTCACCGCGGCGGTATTGGCCTGGACGATGTTCACGGTCTTGCCGCGGTAGTTGAAATAGCCGTCCTGATGCTGGCCGAGGCCGTAGATGCCTTCGTCCGGCGTCAGCGTGAAGGCCTGGCGCACGTTGAGGGCGTTCGGATCCTTGTCGATGTTGGCCGGAGCGAACCGCGCCGCGCCCTGTTCGGCGAGGATCGTGCGGCCGTCGCGCGCGAGAAAGCGGATCGAGCCGTCGGCAGTGCTGACCCGCACGCGGAGCTTCCCGGAATCGAGCGTCACGGCGCCCGCGCTGCGGCTGAGGTGAACCGCGAGCTTCGGCGGCGACTTCTCGATCACCGACAGGCTGAGCTTGGCGTCGGTGCCGGCCGCGGTCCACTTCAGCACGCGGACGGTGCCGGGCGCGTAGAACTGCACCTTCACGTTCTGGCCGCCGGCAGTGAGCACGACGCCGTCGGCCACAGCCTGGACCGACGCCGCAGGGCGGGAATGTCTTGCGTGGTGCGCGTGACGCGCGCAGGCGGGACAAACGACGAGCGCTGCAACACATGCGAGCGCGGCGGTGAAGCGAGCTGACCTCATTGGCAATCCATCCCTCCAAGCCGACGGTGCGTTCAAAAAACTCGACCGATTTGTCGACGGGACCGAACCAGCGCCTCCGTCATTGCCGCGGCTCGCCGTAAACGATGCCGCGCCCGTCCGTTCCCACATAGACGCGCCCGAACACGTTCTTGTCCGCGGCGATGCAGCGGAAGAAGCGGCCGTATTCGTGGCGGGAATCGTTCACGCGCTCCCAGCTTGCGCCGCTGTCGAGCGAGCGCCAGATCGCGTCGACGCCGTCCTTCTCGCCGATCGCATAGAGCGCCATGTTGCGGCGGCCCGGCACCGGCTTGCCGAAGTCCATCGTGTACACGGACAATCCGCCGTGCACCTCTCGGAAGCGCCGGCCGCCGTCGAGCGAATGGAACAGGCGGCCCTTCGAGATGTACCAGAGATCGCCCTTGCGGTTCGACGCGGCGAGCAGCGGCCAGGGCAGCTCGCGCCAGTTCGGGCGGTCGGCCCTGATGTCGCGCGGCAGACCCCTGGTGCGCACCGGCTTGAACGTCAGTGCGCCGTCGTGGCTGACGTAGACGATGCTCCTGGCGAAATCGACGGCATAGAACCGCCGGGCATCGACCCGGTCCGGCACGGGGCGCGCACCCTCGGGCAGGCCCTTGCTTGCAACCCAGCTTTGTCCGCGGTCGCGAGTGAGGACGGGCTGCGGCGTCATCACCACGAAGGTGCCGCCGTCGGCGGAAGTGACGATGGCGGCATCCGTATACGGATCGCTGTAATTGTAGGGGATCTTGTCGGGCGGCAGCGGCACATAGCCCTTCGGCGGGGGCGCGAACAGTGGTTGCCAGGTGCGGCCGTAATCGGTCGAGTAACCGAGGGTGGCGGTACGCTCCGCCGAGTGCGAGGCATGCGTGCCGCTGCGTACCACGACGTTTGGCGCCTGCTCGGCGTAATCGATGTTGTTGGTGTTGATGAACATCGGGTTCGTCTGGATCGGCATCGAGCGGCCGAGGTCGTCGTGGGTGAAGCCGCCGATGTCGCCGAAGCCGCTGATCAAGGGCGCACCCTTGGGCGGGCTTGCGAGCGCAAGCACAGCAGTCTGCTCCACGCCTTCAACCCACGGCTTCCACAGCACGGTCTGGTTCTGTGCGGCGGCGGTAAGCTCGCCAGTGGCGTAGATTGTGGCGCCGGTGGTGTAGACCGCATGCCCAGAGTCGAACGGATCGATGGCCACACCCGTCATCCACCAGCCGAAACTCGCCTCCTT
>DATKOE010000200.1:0-3456 GCA_035524815.1 Rhizomicrobium sp. | reverse complement strand
GCCAAGACCATCGGCTGGTTGGCGACGAAGCCGACCGTGGAACCCTCGATGCGGCCGAAGCCGGTGAGGATGTTCTTGGCGAATTCGGCACCGATCTCGAAGAATTCGCCCTCGTCGGCGACCTTCAGGATCAGCTCCTTCATGTCGTAGGGCTTGTTCGGGTTCTCCGGCACCAAGGTGTCGAGCGAGTTCTCCACCCGCAGCGGATCGTCCTCGGACGGCCACACGGGCGGCCTGTCGCGGTTGTTGAGCGGCAGAAAATCGTAGAGCCGGCGAATCTCCTCGATGGCCACGACGTCGTTCTCGTAGGCGCCGTCGGCGACCGACGACTTGGTGGTGTGGACGCGCGCGCCGCCGAGCTGTTCGGGGGTCACGTCCTCGTGCGTGACGGTCTTCGTCACTTCGGGCCCGGTGATGAACATGTAGCTGGTGCCCTGAACCATGAAGATGAAATCAGTCAGCGCGGGCGAATAGACATCGCCGCCGGCGCACGGACCCATGATGACCGAAATCTGCGGCACAACTCCGGAAGCCAGAACGTTGCGCTTGAAAATCTCGCCGAAGCCCGCCAGCGAGGCCACGCCTTCCTGGATGCGCGCGCCGCCGGCATCGTAGAGCCCGATGACCGGGGCCTGGTTCTGCATCGCCATGTCCATGACCTTGCAGATCTTCTGTGCGTGGGCCTCCGAGAGCGAACCGCCGAAGACGGTAAAGTCCTTGGCGAAAACGTAGGCCATGCGGCCGTTGATCGTGCCCCAGCCGGTGACCACGCCGTCGCCGGGGATGCGCGACTTGTGGGCGTCGAACTCGGTGTTGCGGTGCTCGACGAACATGTCGAACTCCTCGAACGAACCGACATCGAGCAACAGTTCGATGCGTTCGCGCGCGGTGAGCTTGCCTTTCTTGTGCTGGGCATCGATCCGCGCTTCGCCGCCGCCCAGGCGGGCGCGCTTGCGACGCTCTTCGAGTTCGTTGATGACGTGCTTCATGGGCGAATCCCGGTGGCGGTGCGAGTTCTTGTAGAGCAATAATCCGAATTCGTCATGGCCGGGCTTGACGAAAAACGAAAGGGCGCAACGCCTATCCCCTCGCCAGTTTCATGAACAGCCCCGCGGCGGAAAGCTCCGCCGCCAGGGCGCGCGAGCGGGCCGCGGCCTCTGCATCCTCGCCCCAGTTCTCGGCCTGGTAGCGCTCGTCAAGCTGGGACAGCATGAAGGCCTGGTAGGGGTCGAGTCGGCCTTCGGCCATCGCCAGCGCCAGCACCAGCGAACCGGTGATCGTGGCAGCGCTGTGGATCGCGGTGAGCGTGAACGGATCGTAGGCCGAAAGCGCGCTGTCAAGGGCTGCAAGCGATTCCTCCGGCTGGGACACGTGCGCCACGCCGGTGCCGACCTTCAGGCGCGCGCCGAAGCGCTCCGCAGCCCATTCGAGCAGCGGATTCCAGCCCGCGTTCTGGCGCGCGACAAGCTCCTGCGGTCTCGCGGCACGATAGCAGAGGGCGTCGTTTATGTAGGCGAGGATCATTTCCGACACCTCGCCGGTGCGGCCCTGAACGCGATCGATCGCGGTGTTGGCCAGCTTGGTGAACAGCATCGTGAGTGGCTTGATCTCTTCACCCTGATCGCGCCACTCCGCCGCGATGTGAACGGCAAGATGATTGTTCGGAAGCGCCAGCACTGCCCCGCGCGGGGTCTTCAACGGCTTGCCATCGAGGAGGACGAGCCATCCTGCGCCGGGCCAGCCGGCCTCCCCGTCAATGGCGGAAGCGGAGGATACCGCGACTTCTTTGTAGAACCGCCTCATCGCGTCGGAGTCTTCCTCTTCTTCCGTACGCGCGCCATCTCCAGTCTCTTCGCCGCGGCGTTGGCGGCGACGGCGCTGCGGCGGGAGGCGGCGGGCAGCCGTTCGCGCAAGATTTCGGGCAGGCCGTCGTGGGACCCGAGCCTGGGCACGGGATGATCCTTCCAGTAGAGGGCGCCGATGTCCCTGTTCCGCGCCGGATGGAAGGGATACCAGAACTGGTTGCGCGCGCGGCTGGCCTCACCGCCGACAATCAGGATCGCGTCCTCGTTTGAGTTGTTGATGACGACGTGGGTGAGCCCGGTGCCGGCCTCCCAGCCCACAAGATCGCCCGCCCACATCGGGGTTATGCGGCCGTCGAGCCAGCAATCGACATGACCGGAGACGACGAACACGAACTCCTCCTCGTCGCGCTCGGCGTGCGGCCAACTTGTGCGGCGGCCGGGCTTGAGCTGCTCGACATGCACGCCGATGCGCGAGAAGCGGGCGCGCTTGCCGAACGGTGCATCGCAACCGTGGGTTTCCTTGCTGTGCGGATAGGTAACTTCCTTGCTCTCGAGGATGTCGCGCCAATGCACGACGAAATCGGGCAGCTTGCGCTTCCGGGCACCCCTGGGGCCCGGCTTGCCGCGGCCAAGATCGGTTAGCCCGTCATGCGGTCCGAGCTTGTGGCGGGGTGCATCGGCCCAATAGAGGCCCATCTTCCTGAGATTGTCGTCGGCGGCTTCGTCGCCGGGCAAGGGATGGCGCGCTTTCATGTTGCGCAGCATCGGCTCCGAGAAGATGAAAAGCCGCGCGTCGCTGCCGGAGTTGTTGAGGAACGACTGCGCGATGCCCGTCCTGTCGTCGAGGCAGACGCCGTGACCTTCCGCAAGGCGGTAGACGTGGCCGTCGACGAACAGATCGGGCGTGCCTTCGAGCACGAAAACGAACACCTCCATGTCGCGCATCACGATGGGCGGGTTGGAGCGCTCGCCGGGACGCAGGCGGAAGTGTCCCACCCGCAGGTGGCTCAAGCCGACCGCGCCGGACAGATCGGCGACGAAGCCGAACGCCTCGCCGGAAAGCAGCGGTTTCACGGGGCCGGGCGGTTCCACCTCGCGCCAGTTCCTGATGATGGCCGGGCGTTGTTTCATGGCTTGCGCCTCGCGAAGACTTCGGTGGTGTCGCCGGAATCGAAGCCCAGCAGCTCCCAGCTCTTGAGCATGTGATCCGGCAGCGGAGCCGTGACCCGCAGACGGCCGCCGTCGGGGTGGGCGATGTCGATGGAGCGGGCGTGAAGGTGAAGCTTGCCGGCGACGGCGCCACTGCCCTTGGCGTCCGCGCCGCCGTATTTGAAATCGCCGACGATAGGCGTTCCGATACTGGCCAGATGCACGCGAATCTGGTGCGTGCGCCCGGTGAGCGGCTTGGCGGCCACCCAGGCGAACTCCCTCCCCGCCCGCCCCATGACGACATAATTGGTGACGGCGCGCTTGGCTTCCTCGTCTTCGCTGACGGCCATGCGTTCGTCGCGGCCGTGCGGACCATGTCCGCCTTCCTTCGCCAGCGCCGCACGGATGGTGCCGTGCTTCTTTTCGGGCACGCCGCGGGTGAGCGCCCAATAGACCTTGGAGGCGTCGCGGCCCGCCAGCGATTTCGCCAGCGCGGCGGCGG
>DATKOE010000199.1:0-17809 GCA_035524815.1 Rhizomicrobium sp. | reverse complement strand
ACCGGCTCAGCGGAACGAACAGGTCATCCTTCTTCCTCGATGAACTGGTTCATCTCCTGCGAAGGACGCTCGCAGCCGGAACAATGCACGATCTTGGCCGGCACGCCCACCGCCGTGCAGTGCGCCGGAACCGGCTTCAGCACCACCGAACCGGCGCCGATGCGCGAGTATTCGCCCACCGTGATGTTGCCGAGCACTTTCGCGCCCATCGAGAGCAGAACGCCGCGCCCGATCTTGGGGTGCCTGTCTCCCGTCTCCTTGCCCGTTCCGCCGAGCGTAACGCCGTGAAGCATCGAGACGTCGTCGCCCACCACCGCCGTTTCGCCGATGACGACCCCCGTGGCGTGGTCGATCATGATGCCCTTTCCCAGCACCGCCGCAGGATGGATGTCCACGTCGAACAACTCCGATATCCGGCTCTGGAAGAATAGCGCCATGCCTTCGCGCTTCTCGCTCCACAGCCAGTGCCCGATGCGATAGCACTGCAGCGCATGGAATCCCTTGAAGAAGAGGAACGCCTCGACATAGGAATGGCATGCCGGATCGCGCTCGAACACCGCCGACAGGTCCGCGCGTACGGCCGTGCCGATGTCCGGGTCGGCCGCCAGCGCCTCGTCGAAGATCTCGCGGGCAAGCATGGGGCTGACGTCGTCGCCGCCGACCTTCTTGGCCAGGTGGTAGGACAGCGCGTCCTCCAGCCGGGCGTGGTTCAGGATGGTCGCGTGAACGAAACTTGCGAGCGCCGGCTCGCGGGCGGCGAGCTCCTCCGCCTGCTTGCGCAAGGCGCTCCAGATCGGGTCCACGCTGGCGAGCTTTTCGAGCGAAACGGCCATTTTCCTCTCCTTGCGCATACTCTACCGTATGCGGAGCGCCGCGCGAAGCGGGCGCACCGCCCCCTACATAGGGGCATTTGCGCCGTTGTCCACTGCATCGAAGGTAAATATGACTGACGACAGTTCCGCGACTTTGAACCGGGCGGCCCCGCAGACAATCGATTTGTTGCTGTCGCGCCGCTCCGGTTCGGCCAAGGCGATGACCGGCCCTGGCCCCTCGCCGCACGAGCTTGACGCCATCCTCAAGGCTGCGGCGCGCGTGCCCGATCACGGCAAGCTGTTTCCCTGGCGCTTCATCGTGTTCGAGGGCGAGGCGCGGGCGCGCTTCGGACGGATGGCGCTCGAGGTCTTGCGCGAGAGCGAAAACGTGAGCGACGAGCGCGCCGCGACGGAGGCCGCCCGCTTTCTGCGAGCCCCGGTCGTGGTCGCGGTGGTCAGCCGCGTGCGGGGCGGCATCCCCATTCCCGAATGGGAGCAGCAGCTTTCCGCGGGCGCAGTGTGCCAGACCATGCTGATCGCCGCCGCATCGCTCGGCTATGTCGCGAACTGGCTGACGGAATGGTGCGCCTACCATCCGCGCGTGCTCGAACGGCTCGGTCTCAAGCCGGGCGAGCGCATCGCCGGGTTCATTTACATCGGCAAGAGCGCGGTTCCGCTCGAGGAACGCGTCCGCCCCGCGCTGGAGCAACTCGTCTCGCGGTACTGATACAGCGCCCGGCGCCGGCCTCGGAATTTCCCTATTCGGCTCTCGGATGGCCCGTCTGGTAGGCGAGGATTTTCCAGGCGCCGTTCTCCTTCACCAGCCGGACCTGGATCGGCAGCTTGCCGCCGCCCTCGATCTCCAGCATGCCGTCGAGATGCCCTTCCCCGTTGTTCACTTCACGCGAGGAGTAGCTCTCGCCCGTGACTTTCGTGAGCGCCGGAACATTGATCAGCATCTTCCTGAAGTCATCGAGCGAGGTCTGCTGGCGTGCCGCAACCGAAAGCTCGCCGTACGCTCCGACGACGTCTCCGGAACGGATCGCTGCGAAGTGGCGCTGCACCGGCTCCTCGAGACCGCTGGTGGCCCACATTGCTAGTGCGACCACCACGACGATGAACGTCACCGCGCCGAGCGCGATTTTTTGCCAGAGCTTCAGCGCGGCCAGCCATCCCGCGAACCCGCTCCGCAGCGGAGGCGATCCCGCGATCGGACCGGACGTGAAAACGGGCGACGCCGGCGCGGCCGCCGTCTGCGGGCTTGCGTTGGCGTACTGAACCGGTGCGATCGGCTTGCCGCAGGCCGAGCAGAACTTCGCGTCGTTCGGCGCCTGCGCGCCGCAGTTTGGGCAGAACATCGTGGCGCTCCTCCACTGATTCCCCAGGAGAAAGAATCGAACACGGCCTCGGGAGGGCGGTCAACGCGGCCAGTGGGCGCGCATTCGATGCAGTTGCAGGGGCGCCACGGACATCCGTGTCCGCCCGCACAATGGACCTTCTCCCAGATGCTGCAATTCCGGAGGCGGCCCGGCTACTCCTCTTCGCGCATGGTCCGTTCGGGCGGAAAGCGCAAGCGCACCTTCGTGCCGCTTCCCTGTGCGCTTTCGATTTCGAGAACGCCACCGTGATGCTCGACGAACGCCTTGGTCAGCGAAAGCCCGAGGCCGGAACCCTCCGCGTAGCGGCGCGACATGGGAGACTCGATCTGCCGGAACGGCTCCAGCGCGATCGGAATCTGTTCCGCTGACATGCCGATTCCGGTGTCCGTGACGCTGATCGTGATGCCGCCCTCTGGGTCCAGCCCTGCGTGCAGCTTCACCTCGCCGCCGGGCTGCGTGAACTTCACCGCGTTCGACAGGATGTTGAGGACCGCCTGCTTGACCCGGCCGGCATCGGCACAGAGCAGCGGCAGATCCTGCGACGCCCGAGCCATGACGCGCAACCGGCGTTCGTTCGAACGCGTGGACATCGTGCGCACGCAGTTCTGCATGAGCGCGATCACGTCGACCGCTTCCGGATAGAGTTCGAGGTAGTGCCCTTCCGCTTCCGACAACTCCAGGACGTTGTCGACCAGGGTCAGAAGCTGCTGCCCGGACGCGTGAATGTCGCGCGCGTAGACCAGGTAGCGCTCGCTGCTATGCGGTCCGAGCATCTCCTGCGCGAGCACTTCTGAAAAGCCGATGATGGCGTTCAGAGGCGTGCGAAGTTCGTGGCTCATCAACGCGAGGAAATTCGTTTTCGAGCGATGCGCCTGTTGGGCCGATTGCTGGGCGAATCTCAATTCCGCCTCGCGTGCCTTGAAGAGCGCGATCTTGGCGCGCAGCAGCCCCTCGCCGGAGCCGATCCCCAAATACCGGCCGGCCCGCGTGACGATGAAGCCCTCCCGCAAGGCGTCTGGCCGGTCGGTGACCTGCGACTCCAGGACGCCGATCGGCGTCGATTCGTCGACAACGAGGGGATGCGCATTGGCAAGCGCCGTGATCGGCCTGCGGCCGCAAATCTCCGAAACGTGGTGCTGACAGAACCTCGTCAGAAACAACACCCTGTTGACGAGCCCCACAACGCGGCCGGAGTTGTCCAAAACCGCGGCAGCCGAGTGGACGCACGGCCGCTGGAAGCGCTCGTAGACCTCGCGACATGTCGCTGACGCCTCAAATGTGGGCAACGGGACGGCGAGCGAATTCGCGGCCGTACGATAAGCCGTACCCGCTTTTTGCGAGTTAACGACGCGAGCCGGGGGCGACTACATGCTCGCCGCGGTTTTCGCGGCGGGTGCATGGCACCGCGGCACCGTGCGCTCGGGAGGAAACCTCAGCCGCACGATCGTTCCTTCGCCGCGCGTGCTCTCGATCTGCAACGTGCCGCCGTGCCGCTCGGTCAGCGACTTGGCCATCGACAATCCGAGGCCGGTGCCCTCGACGTTGCGCGAAAGCGGCGAGTCGATCTGCCGGAAGGGTTCGAGTGCGACCGGGATTTCCTCCGGCGACATTCCGATGCCCGTATCGGCAACACTGAGGGTTATCCCGCCGTCTTCGTCCACGCACGCAGAAACCGATGCGGAACCTCCGGGCTCGGTGAACTTGACGGCGTTGGACAGCACATTGAGCACGATCTGCTTGATGCGCAGCGCGTCCGCATAGAGCAGCGGCAACGCTTCGGGGCATTCCGCGGAAATCCCGACTTCGCCCTGCTTCGCGCGCTCGGAAAGCAGGCGTAGGCAATCGCGGAAAACGATCGAGACATCGACCGGCTCCGGACTGAGGGGCAGATGCCCGGATTCCGATTTCGAAAGATCGAGGATGTCATTGATCAGCGCGAGCAGGTGTCTGCCGGCGCTGTGAATATCGCGGGCGTAATCGGTGTATCGCGGCACTTGCGGCGCGCCGAACATCTCGAACGCAAGCACTTCCGAGAACCCGATGATTGCGTTCAGCGGGGTCCGCAGTTCGTGGCTCATCAGCGCCAGGAAGTTGCTGCGCGTCTGGTCCGCCGCCTCGGCCGCGAGGAGCGCCTCGGTGAGCTGCCTTTCGCGCGCCGTCAGAAGCGACAGCTTGGCCCGGACCAGAGTCTCGCTCGTGCCGATCCCCAGATAGCGGTCCTCCCGCGCGACGATGAAGCACTCCCGCAGTGCGTCCGGACGGTCGACCGTGAGGATGGTTGCGAGTTCGCCCAGCGGCATGGCTTCGTCGACTACAAGCGGGTTCGGATTGGCGAGAGCCGCGATCGGACGCTTGTCGTACAGTTCGGGAATGAAACGTTGCGCGTACTTGGCAAGAAAGCGCAGGCGGTTCACCAGCCCGACCACCCGACCCTCGGTATCGACCACGGCGCCGGCCCGTTGCGCGTCGGCCTGATTGAGGATCCGGAAGACTTCGGCGCAGGATGCCCACGCCGGAATCGGCGGGAGCGCCTCGGCGAGACG
This sequence comes from Rhizomicrobium sp., assembly GCA_035524815.1. Taxonomy (GTDB): domain Bacteria; phylum Pseudomonadota; class Alphaproteobacteria; order Micropepsales; family Micropepsaceae; genus Rhizomicrobium. Next base: position 13,075 of record DATKOE010000199.1, on the reverse strand, counting down.
GCCGGCGTTCCATCTGCTCTCGTCCTCCGGTTTGAAGAAGGATGATGTGCAGCCGAAAGAGCTCATTCCGCGACCCGCCAATGCCGCCGGGAAGTTATCCACGCGTGCTTTTTTCGGCGTTAACGCGGGCGCCTCGTGCAGTCGCAGTTTTGCGAATTTATTGTGACGAAATCCGTCAGCGGATTCCGATCAGCTTGTGCGTCTGCAACGACAATCTCCACTGCGGATGGGCGAGGCAGTAAGCGACCGCCGCGCGCGTGTTCGCGTCGCGATCGGGACCGTCCATCGGTTGCAGGAAAAAAATGTCGAACAGCATATCCGCGTACAGTTCCGGCGGCGCGCCTTCCTGCGGAAAGACGAGCTTCATTTCCTGCCCGCTGTCCAGCACCAGGTCCGTTCCCGCCTTCGGACTGACGCATATCCACTCGATTCCCGGCGGCGGCAGCAACGTGCCGTTGGTTTCGATTCCGATCTCGAAGTCGCGCGCGTGCAGCGCGCTCACCAGTTCCTCGTCGAGTTGCAGCAGGGGCTCGCCGCCCGTGCAGACCACGTAGGGCTGCGCAAAATCGCCCTTGGGCCACATTTCGGCAACCGCCGCCGCCAGCGATTGCGCATCGCAGAATTTTCCGCCGCCTTTACCGTCTACGCCGACGAAATCCGTGTCGCAGAACTTGCAGTCGGCGGACTGCCGATCGCGCTCCTGCCCGCTCCACAGGTTGCACCCGGAAAACCGCAGGAATACGGCCGCACGTCCGGCCCGCGCGCCTTCGCCCTGCAGCGTGTAGTAAATCTCTTTCACAGCGTAGGTCATCGGGCGGTGTACTTTGCGTATCCTCTGGCGCGCAGGTCGCAGGCCGGGCAGACGCCGCAACCGTATCCCCAATCGTGGCGATGCGTGCGATCGCCTTCATAGCACGTGACGGTTTCTTCCCGGATGAGATCGACGAGCGCTTCGCCGCCAAGCTCCTCGGCGAGCGCCCATGTCGCCGCCTTGTCGATCCGCATCAGCGGCGTGTGGATGGCGACGGTGCGCGCCAGCGCCAGCGTCAGGGCTTCCGCCACCGCGGCGATCGTCCGGTCGCGGCAGTCGGGATAACCCGAGAAGTCCGTCTCGCACATGCCGCCGACGAGATCGGCGATCCCCCGCCGGTAACCGAGGGCCGCGGCTGCCGTGAGGAACAAAACGTTGCGGCCCGGCACGAAAGTCGTGGGCAACCCGTCGCGCCCCATTTTGATCGCCGTCGCGTCGGTGAGCGCGCTTCCCCCGATCTGCTTCAGCACGTCCAGCGCCAGGACATGGTCGTCACCGAGGTGCGCCGACCAGGCCGGAAATTCCCGGCGAAGCCCGGCCAGCACCTGCTTGCGCGCCGCAAGTTCGGCCGCATGCCGCTGGCCATATTCGAAGCCTATGGTTTCCACACGCGAAAAACGTGTGAGGGCCCACGCGAGACAGGTGGTCGAATCCTGTCCGCCCGAGAAAAGCACCAAAGCTGCGTTCATGACGGGTGTGTAGCGCTTTGCCACGCTCCTGGCGAGCGCCGCTTCGAGGCTTGAACTGGCGCGGCGAGCCCGGCCGGTGCCGCCGCAGTTCGCGGGCGCGTGCGCGAAATCGCCGCAAAAACAGGCACAATTCGCGCGGCTTGTCCCGCGCCCATCCCCCTCCGGCGCTTGCGTTGACGCTCCGGCTACGTCAGGTTGCCTCAGACCATTGGGAAGGTGCGATTTTGGGCGGGTTGGTATTGTCGGGTTCGGGGGTGTTCACTCCGGCGCAGTCGATCAGCAACGACGAGCTTGTTGCTTCCTTCAACGAATATGTGAGGCGCCGCAACGCCGCCCATTCGGCGGCCATCGCGAGCGGCAGCATGCCGGCGCTGCTGGAATCCTCCTCGGAGTTCATCGTCAAGGCTTCGGGCATCAAGAACCGGTACGTGCTCGACAAGTCTGGCATTCTCGATCCCGAGATCATGTGCCCCCGTATCCCGGAGCGGCGCGACGAAGAGCTGTCGGTCATGGCCGAAATGTGCGTGGCCGCGGCGCGCGCCGCCCTTGCCGACGCGGAGCGCAAGCCCTCCGATATCGACGCCGTGATCGTGAGCTGCGCCAATCTGCAACGCCCCTATCCGGCCATGGCCATCGAGGTCCAGAACGCGCTGGGCATCGCCGGGTTCGCCTTCGACATGATCGTCGGCTGTTCCTCGGCGAGCTACGCGGTGCAGGTCGCCGGTTCGCTGATTGAAACCAACGGAGTGCGCGCCATCCTCGTGTGCAATCCCGAGATTCTCACCGGGCACGCGAATTTCCGCGATCGCGACAGCCATTTCATCTTCGGCGACGCGGCCACGGCGTTCGTTGTCGAGCGGCGCGCGAACGCCCGCGGCCCCAACGCCTGGGAGATCGTCTCGACCCGGCTGAAGTCGCAGTTCTCGAACAACATCCGTAACAACTTCGGCTTCCTCAACCGTACCTGGCCGGAAACCAAGGACAGCAAGGACAAGCTGTTCGTGCAGAACGGGCGCAAGGTGTTCAAGGAAGTCGTGCCGCTCGTCTCGGGCTTCGTTCAGGAGCACCTGGCGCAGAACGGCCTTTCTGCCGAAGTCCTGAAGCGCATGTGGCTGCATCAGGCGAACATCAATATGAACGAGCTGATCGCGCACAAGGTGCTCGGCCGCAAGGCGACTCAGCAGGAAGCGCCGACGGTGCTCGACGAATACGCCAACACCAGCTCGGCCGGCGCCATGATCGCCTTCAACAAATACAGCGCGGACCTGAAGGCGGGCGACTACGCCCTTTTGTGCACTTTCGGCGCGGGGTACTCGGCCGGAAGCGTCATCCTAAAGAAGCTGACGTAACGCCGGCATCCCGCCTCGTTGCGCCGGCGCGCGCTCGTGTGGAATAGTCATTCGCTTTTCCTCCGCGGCCGCTCGGCCGCATTTCACATCGGGTCGGGCGTGGAATTTCTGGCAGCCATCAAAGTGGGATACGTCGTGTCCGGCCTGATCGTGGGCACGCTCGTCGGGCTGACGGGAGTTGGCGGCGGCTCGCTGATGACGCCGATTCTGATCCTGATGTTCCACATCACACCCGTGGCGGCGGTCGGCACGGACCTGCTTTACGCGGCGGCAACGAAAACCGTCGGCTCCGCGATGCACCGGGCGCACAATACGATCGACCTGAAAATCGTGGGCCGACTCGCGCTCGGCAGCGTACCCGCGGCGATCCTCATGATCGCCCTTCTCCATTCTCTCGGCCTCACCAGCGACAAGACCAACCTCTATGTGTCCTACGTCCTGGCGGCGGCGCTGTTCGTCACGGCCATCGCGTTGGTTTTCCGCGACAAGCTGCTCCGCTATTACAGCCGCCGGTTCGGCAAGTTCGATGAGCACCAGACGTTGCGCTACACGGTACTGACGGGCGCAATCCTGGGCGCGCTCGTCTCCTGCACATCCGTCGGCGCGGGCGCGCTGGGCGTGACCGCCCTGATCGTGCTCTACCCCAAGATGCCGGTGGTCCGCCTCGTCGGCTCCGACATCGCCCACGCCGTGCCTCTCACACTGGTGGCGGGCGCCGGGCACTGGCTGCTCGGCAACATCAATTTCGCCCTTATGGGCACCCTGCTTCTGGGCTCCATCCCCGGCATCCTGATCGGCAGCTACTTGGCCCCGCGCGTGCCGGAGCTTTACCTGCGACGCGCGATGGCTTTCGTGCTGGCGGTCGTGGCCGTACGTTTGGTGATGTGAAGACTCAATCGAAACCTCCGGCGCGTGCCTGGCAGCGGATGCTGAGCGGCCGGCGCCTCGATCTGCTCGACCCCTCGCCGTTCGATGTCGAGATCGAGGACATCGCCCAGGGCCTTGCGCGTGTCGCCCGGTGGAACGGCCAGACCAAAGGAGCCCACGCCTTCTCGGTCGCCCAGCATTGCGTGCTGGTGGAGCGGCTGGCGGCCGAGATCAACCCGAGCGGACTGACCCGCCAGGCGCGGCTGATGGCGCTTCTGCACGACGCGCCGGAGTATGTTGTCGGCGACCTCATCAGCCCGTTCAAGGCTGCGGTCGGGTTGAATTACAAGGACTTGGAGCTGAGACTTCTAGCGGCAATTCACTTGCGCTTCGGCCTGCCCCCCAAGGCGCCGCCGCCACTCCAGATGCTGTTCAAGCGGGCCGATACCTTGGCCGCCTACTACGAGGCAACTCAGCTCGCCGGGTTCGATGCGTCCGAGGCCCGGAAGTATTTCGGCACCCCGCCGCCGGCGATGAAGACTCCACGGCTGGTTCCGCTGCCCACACCGGAAGCACAGTCGCAGTTTCTGGAGCGCTTTCGCCGCCTCGCCGCCTGAAGCGACTTCCACATGCCACAATGCTGGGCTAGCACAGGCAGATCATGTCTCTGATCCTGGTCGCGCCGCTGTCGGCCCTGCCCGAGATGATGCGAACCTACCAGCCGTCGCATCTCGTGACGCTGCTGTCGCCCGAATACATGATCGAAACCCCGGGCGGATTCCCCGCCGGGCGGCACCTGCGAATCGCGGTCAACGACATCTGCGATCCCGCGCTCGGCCCCTGCCCGCCCAACGAGGACCATATCTCCGGGCTGGTCGAGTTCGCCCGCTCCTGGGACGGCAAGCGCCCGATGATCGTCCATTGCTGGGCGGGGGTGAGCCGGTCGATGGCCGCCACCTACACCATCCTGTGCGACCGCGCCTGGAGGGGCGCCGAATTTCGCATCGCCCGCGAGATCCGGGCGCGCGCGCCGCACGCCTATCCGAACCGATTGCTGGTACGATTGGCGGATGGATTCCTGGAGCGCGAGGGGCGCATGGTCCAGGCGGTGGAGGAGATGGGCCCCAGCATCGCCGTCGAGGAGGGCAAGCCGGTGGAATTCCCGCTCGCCGATTTGGGGCTGTGAGCGCCGGCGCCAAGCGCGTCGTTTCGATCGGCCTGTCCGCCGCGATCGTCTCGGTCGTGGAGGACGGTCCCTGTGTGCTCGTCGTTCATCCCGGCAAGGGCGGCGACGCGCTGCCGTTCGGCCCCTTCGATCCGATCGAGCATCGCACGCTGGAAAGCGGCCTGCGCACCTGGGTGGGCGAGCAGACCGGCCTCGACCTCGGCTATGCCGAGCAGCTTTACACCTTCGGCGACCGGGGCCGTCACACGCTGAAGCCCGGTGAGACCACGCGCGTGGTCTCTGTCGGCTACCTCGCGCTCACCCGTCAGGCCGCCGCTGCGCCCGGCACGCTCTGGCGCGGCTGGTATCGCTATTTCCCCTGGGAAGACTGGCGCGACGAGAAGCCGGCGCTCATCGAAGAGACCATCGCGCCCGCTCTCGATGCCTTCGTCGCGTCGGCGCCCGACAAGACCTGTGCCCAGCTTCGCCGCGATCGCATACGGCTGTGTTTCGGGCTCGAGGACATCGGCTGGGACGAAGAGAAGGTGCTCGACCGCTACGAACTTCTGTACGAGGCCGGGCTGGTTGCCGAAAGCGCGCGCGACGGACGCGCGAGCGCGGGCCGGGCTTTGCCGCTCGGCGATCACATGATGTTCGACCATCGCCGCATCCTGGCCACCGCCATTGCGCGCCTGCGCGGCAAGATGAAATACCGCCCGGTCGTGTTCGAACTGATGCCGCCATCGTTCACGCTGCTCGAGTTGCAGCGCACGGTGGAGGCGATCTCCGGCACGCGGCTGCACAAGCAGAATTTCCGCCGGCTCGTCGAAGACCAGGGACTGGTGGAAGGCACCGGCAAGGTCGCTCCGCTGGCCCGCGGCCGCCCCGCCGAGCTGTTCCGCTTCCGCCGCGAAGTCCTGCGCGAGCGCCCCTCCCCCGGCGTACGGCTGGCGCGGCAGCGAAGTGTGGTGTGAGCTTCGGAGCCCACCACCCCGTTGCGGGCGGGGCCGTTGTACTTGAACGCTCCCTCGCCCCCGGTTCACCGCAGGCGAATTGGGGGAGAGGGTTGCGGCGAGCGAGTGTCGGCGCCGGGCGCGCGGGAATTCCTGTCGGCCGGTCCCTCCCCTCCGCCGCAATCAGCGACGCAAACAGATGCAGATGTTGCTGTCTTCGTTGCATTCGGCGCTGGGCCCGCACAAATCGGTCGTGAACATGTCGTTGCAGTCGGAATCGCCGCGGCAGCTGCAGAAAATCGCGTTGCAGGCGAACATCGGGGTCGCACCAGTCGACAGCAACGCAGTCGCGCCTTGACGTTGGATTGGCGAGAAATTCACTCGGCTCCGTCCCGCAAACGCATGCTGAAGAGTCCGCGGGCTGAGCTTCAGCATCGTTTCGTGCTGAGGCTGAACGCCAGGATGGCCTGAAAGATGCGTCTGAGCCGCTAATGTTTCGGCGCCGGCGGAAGCAAGCAGACACACGCACGCCGCGGCTACGGCAAGGCAGAACAGCTGCCGCACCATGCGAACCGGAATCGACGGGTGACTTCCGAAGGTCGTGTGGATGGCGGAAGTGGTCATATGGAAGAACAGTTTCGGGCTCATCGGCGCTTGTCCCCTTTTCGCTGCCGCGGACCAACGGTCTACGCGGATGACTTGGCGCAAGAAAATGGATCACTGTCCGAACCGCAGGGCGTCGTGAACGCGACCCTGCAACACCATTACAGGTTGTTCTTGCGATTAATAATCATGAATGCAAGTTCACTGCAAGGCACATTGGAGAGCAACCGGGAAGCGCTGGTGTTCCGCCGACATCTGTTCGGCGTGAATCGCGAGTGTTTCGAGGCGTGAGTTTGGGGCCGAATCCGAAAATGGGCGCCACAGGGAAGATGCGCCATCTCTGGACGTTCACGGCCCCAGAATTCGCTAGACGGAATAGCAGCGTGAGCGTGTTCCCAGTTATCATCACGCCATGGCGCAACTGATCTACCTCACGCCCATTGAGCGCGCGCCTTACAAGGACGGCGATGGGGATGAACCGTGGCTGATCGTCGAACCGTTCGCCAACGATGGCGAGTTTTGCGGGACCGGCGAGAGTCGCAAGCCGACGGGCGAGTGGGTCGGTTATGCCTCGCGAGCGGAAAATGACGTCAGCCTCGAAAAGGCACTCGCCGCGGCGCAAGAGTGGGCGGAGGATTCGACGGGCGCTGCGAAGCGGTCCCTGAATGTCCGGATCACAAGTCCGGACGAAGGCTCGGGCCCAAAGGCGCGGGCGAAAACGAGAAGTGCTGCACGCCGCCAGCGGCGTCCCGCACCTCCCCTTGCATCCGAGGGCGAGGGCATCGCCGCAAACCTCCGCGCGCTCGCGCACAGCGGAGCCCGCGGGCATGTAGACGGCGGCTGCCCGGTTGCCGAAGCGCCTTGATCCGATTTGGAAAGCGGCGAAAACCGCCAGCCCTCTTGACCGGATTGTGCTCATGTGTAGCATAAAGCGGTGTCCGGCTTGCAAGCCGGTGTTTTTGCCCTACATATATACTCAAATAGAGCATAAGTCCCAGCAACAGGACGAGAAAATGCCAGCAGCAGAACACCGGCTCCTCTACACGCCCGACGTGGCCGAACGCACGCGCGCGCTTTACGCCAAGGTCGCCCGCGTCATTCCCGAAATCGAATGGCCCGTTCACGCGCCCGCTATCGACGCGATCAACCGCCTCAAGCGCGAGAAGAACGCGGTGATCCTGGCGCACAACTACATGCCGCCGGAAATATTCCACTGCGTCGCCGATCTCGTCGGCGATTCCCTTCAACTCGCACGCGAAGCGGCCAAGACCGATGCGAAGGTCATCGTGCAGGCGGGCGTGCACTTCATGGCCGAGACCTCGAAGATCCTATCGCCGCGCAAGAAGGTCCTCATCCCGGATTTGAACGCCGGCTGCTCGCTGGCGGAGTCGATCTCGGGCGCCGACGTGCGCATGCTCAAGCAGCGCCATCCCGGCCTGCCGGTCGTCACCTATGTCAACACCTCGGCCGAGGTGAAGGCGGAAAGCCACGTCTGTTGCACGTCGTCGAACGCGGTTGTGGTGGTGGAAGACATTGCCCGCGAATGGGGCGTCGATTCCGTGGTGATGGTGCCCGACGAGTATCTGGCGCAGAACGTCGCCAGGCAGACCAGGATCAAGATCGTCACCTGGAAGGGCCACTGCGAAGTGCACGAGCGCTTCACGGCCGCCGACGTCCGCGGCTTCCGCGAGGCCAATCCGGGCGTGGTCGTGCTCGCCCATCCCGAATGTCCGCCGGAAGTGATCGCCGAATCCGATTTCGCGGGCTCCACCTCGGGCATGATCGCGTTCGTCGGCAAGCACCGCCCCGCCAAAGCCGTGCTGGTGACCGAATGCTCGATGAGCGACAACGTCGCCGTCGAGTATCCGCAGACCCAGTTCGTGCGGCCCTGCAATCTCTGCCCCCACATGAAGCGCATCACGCTCGAGAAGATCCTCCATTCGCTCGAGACAATGAGCGTGGAGGTCACCGTCGATCCGGCCGTGGCGGTGCGCGCGAAGAAGAGCGTGGAACGCATGCTGGCGGTGGGCAAGCCCGTCGCCCTTTCGGCCTGAAGGACGCCCTCGATGACAAAACGTGTCGACAACATCATCGAGACCAAGGGCGCGCTGGTCCTGGGCGCGGGCGTGGCCGGGCTTTTCACCGCGCTGAAGCTGGCGCCGTTTCCGTGCGTGGTACTGGCGGACGCCCATCCGGGCGCTTCGGGTTCCAGCCCCCGCGCCCAGGGCGGCATCGCGGCCTCCGTCGGCCGCGGCGATTCCTGGCAGTCGCATGCCGCCGATACGGTCGCCGCGGGTGCGGGCCTGTGCGATCCCGAAATCGCCGCGCTCGTGGCGCGGGAGGCGCCCGGCCGCATCGAGGATCTGGTGCGCTACGGGGCGCCGTTCGACCGCTCCAAGGACGGCTCGCTGGCGGTTGGCCGCGAAGCGGCCCACTCCGCCTCGCGCATCGTGCATGTGAAGGGCGATCGCGCCGGATTCGCCGTGACGCATGCGCTCGCCGACCGCGTTCTGGAATCCCCTTCGATCACGATGATGGAGGGCTTCCACGCCATCGAACTGGCGATGGAGGACGGGCACGTCGTCGGTCTGTTTGCGCGCACCTGCTCTGGCCCCGAGCGCCGTCTGGTTCTGCTGCGCGCGCCGGCCGTGATCCTGGCGACGGGCGGACTCGGCGCGCTCTACGCCGTCTCGACCAATCCGCCGGAAACGCGCGGCGAAGGACTGGGCATGGCGGCGCGCGCCGGCGCACTGATCGCCGATCCGGAGTTCGTCCAGTTCCATCCCACCGCCATCGCGGTCGACCGCGATCCCGCGCCGCTGGCGACCGAGGCCCTGCGCGGCGAAGGCGCGATCCTCGTCGACAAAACCGGGCGCCGCATCATGTCGGCGATTCATCCGTCTGCGGAGCTTGCCCCACGCGATGTGGTGGCCCGCGCCATCCATCGCGAAATCGTGGCGGGCCACAGGGTGTTTCTCGATTGCCGCAAGGCGGTCGGCGCCAAGTTCGCCCAGGTCTTCCCAACCGTTTACGAGGCCTGCCGCGAGGCCGGTATCGATCCCAGCGAACAGCCGATACCCGTCGCTCCTGCGGCTCACTATCAGATGGGCGGCATCGCCACCGGCAACACCGGGCGCGCGTCCCTGGCCGGCCTGTGGGCGGTGGGCGAATGCGCCTCTACGGGCCTCCACGGCGCCAACCGGCTGGCCTCGAATTCGATCCTGGAAGCCCTCGTATTCGGCGCCAGGGCCGCCGAGGACGTGCGCTCGTCCATCAAGCCCCGCGCCACGGGCGGCGCCCTGCCCGCCCCCTCGCGCTATGCCGCCCCGCCGGTTCCCCAGCTTTTGCGGCAAACCCTGACCCGCTACGCCGGGCTCGAGCGCGACGCCGAAGGACTGCGCCAAGCGCTGCGAATCATCTCCCAGATCGAACGGGCCGGCGATCACGAGCCTTCGCTGCTCAACATGACGGTGACCGCCAGGATGGTCGTCGCCGGAGCGCTGGCGCGTCGCGAGAGCCGCGGCAGCCACTACCGCAGCGATTTTCCTGAAACCGATCCCGCCGCCAAACGCACGTTCATGACCCTGGCCGATGCCGACCGCATCGCGTCGGCCCCTCCTGCCGAGCCGCAACGGGCGCGCGTATCGCGCTGACGAACCGGTGCCGATGAAAGCCCCCCCCTCATGCCGTTCCCGCTTCGCACTCCCCCATTCCTGCTCATCGAGCCGATCGTCCGCCGCGCGCTCGATGAAGACCTCGGCCGCGCCGGCGACATCACCAGCGATCTCGTGCTTCCCGCCGGCCAGCGCGCCACCGCAAGGCTCGTCGCCCGCAAGCCAGGAACGATTGCAGGGCTCAACGCGGCTGAAGCCGCATTCCACATCCTCGACGGTTCCGTGAAAGTCACGCTCGAGTTGCGCGACGGAAGCCCCGTCGAGACGGGCTCGACGCTGCTGCTCGTTCAGGGCGCGGCTCGGAGCATCCTCGCGGCGGAGCGCGTGGCGCTCAATTTTGTGGGCCGGCTGTCGGGCGTGGCAACCTCGACGCGCGCGCTGGTGGATGCGGTAAAGGGCACCAAGGCGCGGATCGTCTGCACGCGCAAGACCACCCCCGGTCTGCGCATTCTCGAGAAGTACGCCGTGCGCTGCGGCGGCGGCGTGAACCACCGTTTCGGTCTCGACGACGCCGTGCTGATAAAGGACAACCACATCGTTGCGGCGGGCGGCATCAAGAACGCCGTCGAACGCGTCTATTCGGGCGTCGGCCACATGGTGAAGGTGGAAGTGGAGGTCGACACTCTCGATGACCTCAAGGAGGCGTTGCGCCTCGGCGTCGATACCGTGTTGCTCGACAACATGCCCATCGAGCAGATGAAAGAAGCGGTGAAGATAACCGCGGGCCGCGCCGCCCTGGAGGCGTCGGGCAACGTCACGCTTCAGACCGTGCGCGCCATCGCCGAGACCGGTGTCGATTACATATCGTCAGGCGCAATCACGCATTCCGCGGCAAGCCTCGACGTCGCGCTGGACTTCTGACGCCCCGTCGCCCGCCAAGCACGAAGCGAAAACGCTTACATGTTCCTCGACCGGGGCGCGTTCTTGTAGAACACGTGATTGCCGATCTGCACCGTGCGGATGAGTTCCGCCGCCCAGTCCGGATCGACCGACACAGCATGGAAGTTGGTGGCCCCTTCCGTCGAATCGCTGAGTCGCTCCTCGCCGGTGAGGATGTGCGCCGCCAGCACCTGCGCTCGCATCCACGGGCCGGGCTGCTTCGGTTCCGCAAGCTCGCCGTTGCAGGTGAAGCTGAACTGACAGCCGGGCTGATTGGCGCCTTCGTAAACGACGGCGCAGATGGATTGGCCGTAATTGCCCGTACGCATGCGGTGGAAAACCACCTCGGCGATGGCCTTCTGACCGACCGTGCCTTCGCCGCGGGCCTCGTAGTACATCGCTTCCGCCAGGCAGCGATGCTCCGCCAGGAGCTTGTTGAACACCAACTCTTCGGCGGCGTTGCGCGCCAGTCCCGCCGGAATCACCGGAGTCGGCGCCTGCGCGGCCGTTCCTGCAGCGGGCGCGGAAGCCTGAGCAATTCTGGCCGCATGCGGGATTTGTTCCGTATGCGGACGATAGGTCGCGGCGGCACCCACGGCCGCGCTTGCGGCCACGAGCACGACGGCGAGCGCACCCGTCAGGATGCGATCCGACCGTCGCAGGACGTCTAGCGATTTCTGGTGCATTGGGAATGAACTCTCTTCGCGATTTCGTTTCAGCAGTCGCGCCGGTTGCCCGGCGTCTTGTCGGCGTAGATCTCGAAAGGTCCCCATCTCCCCTGAGCAGAAGGTGAGCCAGTAAGCCGAGAAAAACCGGCCCGTCAAATTAAAAATGCCCGAATCGTGACACAGCGTCACGCTTGCAAAATGAAAAACGAGGAAAACCCTGGATTTTAACCAGGGCTTCCCTCGCTTATTCCGTATACTGACTAGAGCTCAGAATCGGCGATCACACGTCGCGCTCGACCTTCTTGAGAGCCGCTTGCGCCGCCGCGAGGCGTGCAACCGGAACGCGGAAGGGCGAACAAGACACATAGTTAAGGCCGATCTGATGGCACAGTTCGATCGAATTCGGATCGCCGCCGTGTTCGCCGCAAATACCGATCTCGATGTCGGGCCGGGCTTTCTTGCCGCGCTCGGCCGCGATCGCCATCAACTCGCCGACGCCGTCGCGATCAATCGAGACGAACGGATCGCGCATCAAGAGTCCCTTGACTTGATAGTCGGTCAGGAACGGGCCGGCGTCGTCACGGCTGATGCCGCAGGTGGTCTGCGTCAGGTCGTTGGTGCCGAACGAGAAGAACTGCGCCGTTTCGGCCAGCTTGCCGGCCTGCAGCGCAGCGCGCGGCAGTTCGATCATGGTGCCGATCTTGAAATTCGGGAGCTTGCCCTTCTCCTTCTTGATGTCTTCGGCGACCTTCCTGATGATGTCCGCCGCCAGATCGAGTTCCTGCTTCCAAGCCACGATCGGAATCATGATCTCGGCCTCGACCTTCTTGCCCTCGCCTTCGACGGTCAACGCCGCTTCGATGACGGCGCGGGCCTGCATCGCGGTGATTTCGGGATAGGTCACGCCGAGACGGATGCCGCGATGGCCCAGCATCGGGTTCATCTCGTGCAGCGTTGCGCTCTTGGCCTTCAGCTTCTCGACGGAGATGCCGGCCTGCTTGGCCACGGCCTCGAATTCCACGTCCTTGTGGGGCAGGAACTCGTGCAGAGGCGGATCGAGCAGGCGGATGATGACCGGCAGGCCGTCCATGACGCGGAAGATTTCCTCGAAGTCGCCGCGCTGCATCGGCAGCAGGTGGGCCAGCGCCTTCTCGCGCTCTTCCACCGTTTCGGCCAGGATCATCTGGCGCATGGAGACGATGCGGTCGCCTTCGAAGAACATGTGCTCGGTGCGGCACAGGCCGATGCCCTGGGCGCCGAAACCACGGGCGGTCTTGGCGTCGGTCGGGGTGTCGGCGTTGGTGTAGACCTTGAGCTTGCGGACTTCGTCGGCCCACGTCATCAGCGTGTTGAAGTCGCCCGTCAGCTCGGGGTTCTGCATGGGAACGCGGCCGACATAGACCACGCCGGCCGAGCC
>DATKOE010000198.1:0-9976 GCA_035524815.1 Rhizomicrobium sp. | reverse complement strand
CTTCGGCTTGCAGATCATGCCCTGGGTGTCCGCCGCTTCGATGTAGTCGTGGAGATCGTTGCGGCAGGCCGCGTAGTTCGCGTTGCAGCTGTGCAGGAACTGCGAGAGCGTGCGCGAATCCTGAGCCTGCGCGGATGCGGCGAGCGCCACCCACACCAGCCCCGCTGCCAACACAATCCTCGTCATTGTGACCTCCGGCTCGTGACGGGCATCCCGCCCGCTCCGGCGGCCGCGCTTTCGCAAGCCGCCGAACCCGATTGTGTCGTGTCGCCCCGGCGGGAAGTCAATAACTAGAATTAATACAAATCATGATCGACATTGTTTCGGCGCAACCGGACCGGCCGGCCTTGTGTGCTGCCAAGCCATTGACAGCGCTTGAGATTATCCGCCCGGCGCGGGCGCTGGCTGGCTGTTCGGCGCGGGCGTAGGTGCCGCTGCGGCAGGATCGGTAGGGCACGGCCACATCGTCGACGAGGCGATCCAGAACGCCTCGTCATACGGTTTCCGCTCCAGGCCCGCCGGACGCTGGTCGCTCATGCGCATCCAGTCGAGCATCGCGGTCACTGCCTCGCGGACGCTCTGGCCCGCCGGACGGCAGATGCTTTTCTGCGTGTCCGCCGCGTCGATGTAGTCGCTCAGCTTGGCGCGGCACGTGGTCGAGTCGCGGTAGCACAGCGTCAGGAACTCCGCGAGCGGCGGCAGATCCTGCGCCGGCGCGGCCACGGCGAAGGCAGCACAAGCGCCAATCGCAAGCAGGATTTTCCTCATCATGCCCCCTCCCTACGGTCCCGCCGGCCTCCTTACGCTCGGCTTCGTGCGGACGGCCTGTTCCTGCGTCACGGAGCGGACGCGCGGCGGCGCGATGGGACCCGTGTCGTCCAATGCATTGATCTGGAGTGTAACATAAGACTGTTCGCGATAATCGCCGGTTTTGTCCTGATAGGCTAACGCGCGCCCGCTGGCGTCGAACTGCTCTTTACGGCTTTGATAATTCAAATCCGCATCTGTGTAGGGATTGCGGGAAGCGAGTTTGCCGTTGGCATCGCTGGTGGTGGTGGTGCGCGAAGTCTCCCGGCCCGGCGGGACGAGATCGCCGCGCTGGGCGGCGTAGACCAAACGGCCCGTGTTGTTGTCGAGTTGCAAGCGGCCCCATTCGAACGCGTTGTCGCGGGTGTCGTGGCGCATCAGGACGTAGTTGCCCGCCTCGAAGCGCGGGTAGGGCAGACCTTCGACGCCGCCTGCCGGCAACAGGGTCAGGGTGTAGCGGGTGGAATAGCCGTCGCTGTCGATCAGGTTGAAGAGGTCGCGTTCGCGCGCTTCCCAGGTGCGCCGCTTGCCGGAATCGGGTCCCACCATCGCGGACTGCGCCGTGTCGGACGGTCCCACCTGCACGCCGTCGTCGCAGACGTCGTGGCCGCTGCCGGGCGCATGCGTGCCCACCGGACAATCCGGCTCTTCCGACAATTCCTGCAGCAGTTCCTTGATGTGGTTTGTCGAGCCGCGCAGGTGCACCTCGTCGACGTCGATGGTGACGACGCCGCCTTTGTAATCGGTCGGTCCGATGGTCAGCAGGTTCGAGAAATTCAGGAACTGCCCGCCCAGCTTGACGTCGTCGGTGAAGAAGACGAGGCGGCCCGGCCGCGCCCGGTCGTTGGAATCGTGGACGCGCAACACGAGCGCCACCTGTTCGTGCTCGTGGAACCAGTTGGTGCCACCGACCCGCGCATCGGACCCCACGAAGGCCTGCAGCAGCGAGACGTAGTACTTGCGTCCCGGCGTGATGACGATGGGCGCGTTGAACGGCGTGGTGTCGGAGAGCGCGTACTTCTTCGAGATGTCGGTGGGCGAGCCCTGCTTGGACGCTTCGCTGATCGTGGCCTTCCGGTAGTCGGTGACGCCCTCGTTGACCGTTTCCGTGCAGCCGGCAAGGACCAGCACCGACACGATCGCGCTCGCGCGCAGGTCCATCCCGAAAGCCCTGCCCATCATTCACCCCTTCGACGGCGGCTTGTGCCGCTCAGGAGCGGATTCGGGCCTCTCGCGCCGGTAGAGTCAATGCGCGGTAAGGATAACGCGGCGATTGCTCATTAGCGTCGTTCTCATTGGCCGTAGCGGAAAGCGGCGGCTGACCGCGCGGAAGATCGCCTGCGCGGCGACGCGTGCCGCGCGAATATCTGTGCATGTCCGCAGTGGCGAGCGAGTCACTCCGCCAGAGGCGAGGTGAAGACCAGAATCACGCGCTTCTGTCCCTTGGCCGGCGCGGTGAACTTCATCGTCGCGGTGCCTCCGGGCCCCGGCGCAACGGTCGCCTTCACCTGGTAGTCGCCCGCCGGCAATTTGAACAGCACCCAGGTGGCGGGACAGAAGAACTGCGCCAGCGCCGTGCCGTCCGCCTTCGACAGCACGACATCGGCATCCGAAACGTATTCGTGCTTCTTGTTCGAGAAATCGATGCGCACCGGATAGGTCTTCCAGCGCGGATCGTCCTGCGCGCTGCCGATGCCGGTGCAGACGGTTTCGATGCCGGAAACATCCACGGGCTTGTCCATCGGGATGTCGTTGCGCGCCTGGGCGGCGGTTGCGGCCAGCATGCCGGCAGCCAGGATCGAAAGCGTGAAACGCATCTTGCCCTCCCCTCGGCGCGCTGTTCGACGCTCGCGCCGCCTGCTACGATTCCTGCGGGCGTTCCCCGTCCGGAGCGCCGTCATCGGGGGGACGCCGTGAATCTCACCATACCGCTCGTCTGTGTCCTGGCGCCATGCCTTCTCGCGCCCTGCGAGGCCGCGGGCCAGCGCGCCTTCGCGAATCTGATCGGCACGGACGGCCAGGCGATGGGCCGGGCGAGGCTGACGAGCATTTCGCACGGCGTCCTGATCGAGATTGAGATGCACGGACTTTCCCCCGGCGCGCACGGCGTCAGCGTGCATGCGACCGGAGCCTGCGATGCGGCGGGCGGGTTCGCGTCCGCCGGCCCGATCGCCAGTTTCGATTCGATGCGGGCGCACGGATTCCTCGCCAAGGGCGGTCCGCGCACGGGCGATCTTCCCAACCAGTATGCGGCGGCCGACGGCACGCTTCACGCAGCGACGGTGACGACCGCCTTCACCATCGGCGGCGGCGTGCGCTCGATCCTGGACAAGGACGGCGCGGCGATCGTCGTCACCGCCGGCGCCGACGACTACGTCAGCCAGCCCGAAGGCAAGGCGGGAGCGCGCGTCGCCTGCGGCGTCATCAAGCGCGCCGACGACACGCGCAAGCCGCATGGGTGATGTCGCGCGCGCCCTCTTCGCAAAGCGCCCGGACTTCTTCAGGATGCGCAGGGAAACCGCGCGGGAGCATCGAAATGCCGATCCTTCACCAGATGCAGATGAGCGGAAACTGCTACAAGGTGCGGCTCGCCGCCCATCCGCTCGGCATTGCGCTGACGCTGAAAGACTACGGCCTGATGGACGGCGCCACGCGCAAGCCGGAATTTCTCAAACTCAATCCCAACGGCCGCGTGCCGCTGCTCGAATTCGAGGACCGGCGCACGCTGGCGGAATCGGGAGCGATCATCTTCCATCTCTCCGAAGGCACCCGGCTGCAACCGGCCTCCGCCTGGGACCGCGCCCAGATGCTGCAATGGATGTTCTTCGAGCAGTACAGCCACGAACCCTATATTGCCGTGGCGCGTTTCTGGCTTTCCTATGCCAGGCCGGAGGAACTGGAGAAGAAGCGCCATCTCGTCCCCGAATGGCACTCCAAGGGCAACGCCGCACTTGCCGTCATGGACGGCCATCTCGGGACGCATGACTGGTTTGCCGGAAACGCCTGTTCGATCGCCGATATCGCCCTTTACGCCTACACCCATGTCGCCGCAGAAGGCGGCTTCGAACTTGGCGATTTTCCGGCCGTTTCCGCCTGGATTTCGCGGGTTAAGGCCGAACCCGGACATATCCCGATCGAGGCCCGCTGACAGGAGCGACTTGCCTAAAAGGAAGGTGTCGCCTATATGGGCTTTCGTCGAGGCCGCGCAAGCCACAGAGACAAGTTTCAAGCGCGCCCATGCGATGCTCCCCGTGGGAGGGTTGGCCTGGAGTGACGACTACGACGCTTTTCCTGAAAAAACGGTGCGACTTCGACACGCCTGCGGACATGGTGTCCGTGTGCGTTCTATCAAATGCTTTCAGGAGAAAGCCGTCATGACCATTGGTCAAGTCAAGTTCTTCAACACGACAAAGGGTTTCGGATTCATCGCGCCGGAAGGCGGCGGCAAGGACGTGTTCGTCCACATGACCGCCGTGCAGGCCGCAGGACTCCGCGGCCTCAACGAGGGCCAGAAGGTCAGCTTCGACGTCGAAGCCGACAAGCGCGGCCCCAAGGCCGTGAACCTCAAGCTCGTCTGAGCCGAAGGACTTGATCGCTTAGCGGACCGGCGCGGGATAACTCCCGCGCCGTTTCGTTTTGCGGGTTCGCCTTGGCCGGAGAGCGGCGGCGATCGAGGGTACGCTGATGAAAAAGCTGGTTCTGGCCGCCATGCTGGCCGCCTCGCCGATTGCGGCCTACGCTGCCGCCGCGGATCCCCAACCGGAGGGCTGGCAACCGGCTGCCGGTTTCGTTCAAGTTCCGCTTTGGCCGGAAGGTCTCGCCATCCCCCGGCCGGAAACGCAGGACAAGGAAACCGTCGTGGCGGGTGGCGGATCGATCGCGGGACGTCCCGTGACGGCCATCCGCAATGTTTCGCGGCCCACCATGACCATCTATCCCGCCAGGGGCCGCAACACCGGCGCGGCCGTTCTGGTGTTTCCCGGCGGCGGCTATCAGATCCTGGCGATCGACCTGGAAGGAACCGAGGTCTGCGACTGGGCGACCGCCATAGGCATTACCTGCGTGGTGTTGAAGTATCGCGTTCCCCAGACCTGGTGGCCGAAGGATTGCGACCACTGCACGAGACAGCCGGACCCGTTCCTGCCGCTTCAGGATGCGCAGCGCGCGATGGGGCTGTTGCGCGAGCGCGCGGCGAGTCTCGGCATCGATCCGCACAAGATCGGCGTCGTCGGCTTTTCGGCGGGCGGGCATCTGGTGACGGCCATCAGCAACGCAACGGGGCGCAGCTACGCACGCGTGGATGCGGCCGACGAGCAAAACGCCAGGCCGGATTTCGCCATCGCGCTCTATCCCGGTCATCTTTGGTACAACAGCGGCCTGGACCTGCTGCCGTTCGATCGCGTCGTCGCGGACGCGCCGACCACCTTCATCGTTCAGGCCGAAGATGATCCCGTCGACGACGTGCGCAATTCGATCGTCTATTTCCTGGCGCTGAAGCAGATGAAAGTCCCGGTCGAGATGCACCTCTACGCCCACGGCGGTCATGCGTTCGGCCTGCGCCCGACCGCTATTCCGATCACGCACTGGCCGGTGCTGGCCGAACGGTGGCTGCACACCATCGGCATTCTCTCCGGCAGCGGACGATAAGCGGCGCCGCGGCGGCGCCGTTTCGCCGCGATCAGAGCGCGGCGCGCTCTTTCACCGCCCCGACGAGGAACTCCTCGAGCGCGCGGATGGGCGCCATGTCGCCGTAGAGCCGGTGGCGGCCGGCGGCGATGCGCGTGCGCAGCTTCTCGCGTTCGGCGAGATCGGCCAGGCGGACGGCCGAGGCGATGTAGCCTTCCAGATCCGCCGCGATGGCGTCGTCGAGCCCGATCATCTTCAGGATCGCGCACCCGTGCCGCCCGCGCATCAAGGCGCCCGGCAAGGTGATCACGGGCCGGTCGCAGGTCAGGGCTTCAAGCGTGGTGTTGCAGCCCGACCATTCGATGCTGTCGAGGAAGACGTCGCCCAGCCGCAAGAGAGACGGGAAGTTGTCGAACGGCACCGACGGGGCGACAACCACGTGGCGTGCGGCGTCCATGCCCGCGGCGGCGAACGCCGCATCCACGCGGGCACGGAAAATTCGCGTGGGGATCGCCTCCGGAGCGCCGAGGAAGACGAACTGGCTGTCGGGCACCGCCTTGGCGATGCGCACATAGACCTCGTCGTAGCGCGGCAGGTATTTGAACAGCGATTGGCAGCAGGTGTAGACGGTCGCGCCCGGCCGCAAGCCGAGGTCGGCCCGCGTCAGGATTCCGCCCTGCGCGGGCATGGCGTCGTAGGCGATCGACAGATTGGGCAGCCGTATGAGCTTCTCGGTGTAGTGCCGGTCGCCGTCCTCCGGCTCCATCAGCTCGCTCGAAAGATAATAATCCACCGTCGGCAGTCCCGAAGTGACGGGATGGCCCCAGGTCGTGCACTGGACGGGCGCGATCCTGCGGCTTGCGAGCTGGACCGGAACCGTCTGCATTCCGAGTTCCAGGTAGATCAGCACGTGCGGCGCGTCCGCCTCGATCCGGTCGCGCCATTCCTGCCAGCTCAGCTCGCCCGAGCGCCACTCGGGCGATGCGTAATCCTCTGCCTTGCCGGCGGCGGTGTGATAGCCGAACACTTCGAAGCGCTCGCGGTCGAGATGCTTCATCCAGCCGCCGTGCGTCTTGGAGACCGAATGCAGCGGCGGATAGGACGTGACGAAGCCGACGCGGATCCTGCCGCCGATCCTGGGCTTGAGCGGTCGCGACGGCGCGGCGGCTTCGCTGAGGCGGTGGACGATCCGCCCGTAGACCGCCATCAACTCGCGATCGTCCCTGCCCTGATAGGAAAGAAAGAACGGCTTGGCCATGCCTACGGCGCCCGCCGCGGCGGCAAGCTGGGGCGGCGGGGCGCCTTCGCACAGCGTGTCGATCTCCGCGAGTTCCTTCGCATAGGCGGTGCGCCGCGCCTCGATTTCGGCTTCGCTGCGATGGGCGATGGCCAGATGCGCCATGGCGTGGGTGAGCCGTGCCGCGATGTCGCCGGGCGCCCGCGCGATCCGCCGCGCCAGCAGCGGGCGTGCCTCGTCCTGGCGTCCCGCAAGCCGCAGCAGATTGGCGGCCGTGATCAGATTGCGCGGCTGCGCATCGATAGTCTTCAGCGCCGAAAGCGCCGGCCCGACATGCTTGCCCGCGCCGGCCAGCAGGCTGCGTTCGAGCAGCAGGCCGGCCAGATCGGCGGCGGCCTGGACGGCGCCGTCTTCCTTCTTGAGCGCAGCCAGTTGCAGGTAGCCTTGCGGATACTCGGGATGTTCCTGAACCAGCTTCTCCAACAGCGATGCGGCTTCGTCCCTGCGGCCCGCCTTGACGAGAGCGGCCGCGAGATTGTGCGTGATGCGCGGGTCCGCCGACAGCGCATGCGCGGCTTCGAGCAACGCCACGGCCGTGTTCATGTCGCCGCGGACATGCTTGACGAGGCCGTGGCGGTGGAGCGCCTCGGCGGTTTCGGGATCGCCGGTCACGGAGGCGAATATCTTCTCCGCTTCGTCCAGCTTGCCGGCCTGGAAGAGCGGGATTCCCCCGGCGATGCGCCGCCTGGGGTGCCGCATGCCCGAGGGGTTGAGCGTACAGCGATGGCAGATTTCGGGCTCGGCATCGAAATAGCTTTCGAGCCATTGCGCCACGGCCGGGCTCGTCCATGCCGCGTCGAACGGGCGTTCGACGAGGCTCGCCGCCCCCCATAATGAGATGTCGTTGGCGGCGGCGCAGGGCGTGAGGCAGCCGTCGACCGTCACATGGACCGCACGCAACGGTGCGCGGCAGCGGGTTTCGCCGGGAGTCATCGCCGCCGCCAGCACCAGATTCAGGCCCGGCAGCGCCGGAGCAGCGCGGGTAACGAGATCGCGAGCCACTTCGAGTTCGCCCTGATCGAGACACTGCGCATCGGTGTCGTTCCCGCACCTGGCCGCCGGCCGGACTTCGACCGTGCGAGCGCCAAGCACGTACAGCCGCTGCAACAGACCCGGAAGGTGCGGCAGGTTGCGCCGGCTCAAGACGATGCGGACCGTGGCGCCCTCGCCGAACAGCGCAGCGATCTCCCGTATCGCCTTTTCCAGCGCCGCACAGTCGGTTCCCGCGCGCATTTCGGCCGCGGCGGCGGGATCGAGGCCGGCAAGCGAAACGGTCACGCGCCCGAGACCGCGCTGCTTGAGACTTGCGTAGTACGCCGCGTCGCGGGCCAGGGCGTTGGTGTAAAGTTCGATCTTGCCGAATTTGCCCGCCGCCGCCGCCGCGGCGATCATCCCTTCAAGCCCGGGGTGCAGCGTGGGCTCGCCGATTCCTTCGAGAACGACGACGCCGGCAGAGGGCGCGTGTTCCAGCACGGTCTGGAACTGCGCCAACGGCATGTGCTTGTCCTGCCAGGCGCCCGCACGCATCCCGATCGTGCGCGCGCAACCGGCGCAGGCGAGATTGCACCCGGTGGTGATCTCGATTTCGAGCCTGTCCACTCTCGGCGGCGTCGCAAACAGCATCGGCAGCGTCCGGCGCGTTGGTCGTGCGCCCAACATAACCGGATTTGGTCATCCCGCCGCGACCACTTATTGGCGCACGCCTTACTCCGTCTTGCCCGCCTGCCACAATTCGATCTTGGTGCCGTCGGGATCGAGAATCCAGGCGAAACGGCCGTAGCTTTCGTCCTGGCGCCCCAGCACCTTCACGCCCTTGGCCTCGATTGCGGCCAGCATGGCATCGAGATCGTCCACGACGAAATTGAGCATGAACTCGCGCGTCGACGGCTCGTAGTACTTCGTGTCGGCTGCGAAGGGATTCCACACTACGAACTCGGGATGACCCGGCGCGTCGGTGCGCAGCATCGCCCCGCCCCAATCTTCCAGCGCCAGGCCGAGAACGTCGCGGTACCACGCCGACAGCGCCTTGGGATCGGGCGACTTGAAGAACACCCCGCCCAAGCCCGTGATCCTCGCCATGCATTTCTCCCCATCGAAGGCCGGACTATAGTGGCAGACATGAGCGAATTCGTCTTCGTCTATTCTACCTTCCCCAACGCGGAATCCGCCCGCAAGGCGGCCCAATTGCTGGTCGCGGCGAGGCTCGCCGCCTGCGTCAACATTTATCCGATCGAGAGCGTGTACGAGTGGCAGGGCAAGCTCGAGGACGGTCCCGAGGCGGCCGTCTTCATCAAGACCCGCCGGGCCCTGGCCGAGCAGGTGATCGCCGCCGCGCGCGCGGTTCACCCCTACAGCGTACCGTGTTTCCTCACCCTGCCGATCGAGGCGGGCAACGACGATTACCTTTCCTGGGCGCGGGCGCAGACGGCGCAGCCCTGACCCGTTTGTCGAACCATTCGAGCGGAGTTGCCGCTTTTCGAATCTACCGAGGTGGCTCGGAAAAGCCGGACGAGTTTGGTTAACTGGGGTTTCCCGCGAAGGGGTCACGACATTCCCGGTCATTAATTTCGCGGTTTGGTGGTACATCGGCTATAAATAAGCAAAAGTCAGGGGGCGGACGCGCGGAAAATGCGCGGGCGTTGGGGGTATGGGTAAGGGGAAGATCGCGTCTGCCGTTGCCGGAATATGGGGCAGAGACGAAGGAACGAGCTGGGCCGCAAAGAGCACGGGCAAAGATCAAACCGTCGCGCCGGACGGACCCGACGTTGAAGAGACGCTCGATGTGCCCGAGCGCGCCGAAGACCGTAAGACCGCCTTGCGCATGCACCGGGCCCGGTTCCGGGAACAGATAATCGGCTGGGGCTTCAAAATGGCCATGGCCGGTGCCGCCTATCCGTTCTTCCGCATCGAAATCGATCTCCTGTCGCCGTGGAGCAGGGCCACGACTGCACCGATCGTCTTTTATTCGGCTTTGGCGATTTTCGTGGCGGTCTGTTACGGCCTGCCGTTGTGTTTTGCCTGGCTGGTGGGATCGAATTTCTATCACCACCACGAAATCAAGAGCGATTGGAAGACCGCAAAAGCCCGTGCCAAGCAATTCGCAGATCCGGAAGAGGTGGCAAGAGGCTGGACGGAAGTGTTCAGCATTTACGTGCGCACGAAGCGAACCAGCTATCACCTGCTGAGCTGGGCAATCGTCGCATTTCTTTACGCGTTCGTCGGCAGTCTGGCGTTGCTGTTCAGCCC
>DATKOE010000197.1:0-2652 GCA_035524815.1 Rhizomicrobium sp. | reverse complement strand
CACTTCGCACGGCGGCTCCGCGTGGGCGCGCCATCAGGCGCTGATTCTGTGATCCTTGCTCGTTGTCCCGCGGGCCCGCCGTGGAGCGCTTCGCTCCGGCGGGCGCGCCGCGGTCACTGCCCCAGATTCAGATACGGCCGGAAATCCGGGAACGCGCCGCGTTCCTTGATCTCTGCGTCCATGCCCACCACGTTGACACTGGCAGGCGTGCCATCGAACAGCGGCCACTTGGGCGGGCCTTCGCCGTTGGGATCGCCGGTCTTGGCGAAATTGGTCCAGTAGCCCGTCATCTCGTTCTCGATCGCCCTGTCGTCGGCGTTCCAGACGCGTGGATCGAACGCCAGCTGATGGAAGGCGTATTTGACTTCGGAACCGTGCCCGGCCTTGCAGCTGTAGGTACAGGGCGTCGCCGGTTCGGCGGGGCGATGCACGAAGAAATAGACGTAGGCCGGCGCGGCTTTGGCGTTCACCTGCTGCGTGCCCCAGAAGAAGGCCGAGAAACCTATCATGTCGGTCATCAGACGATAGGCTGCGGGCTCGGCTTCCGCGTCGCTGGCGGCGGGATAGACCTTGAAGATGGTCGGCGCCTGCGGGCCAAACGCCGCCTTCACGAAGCCCTGGTATTTGGCGAGCGTGATCGGCTTGCCGCCCATCGCTTCCGGCGCCAGGTCCACGCCTTCGTCGCCGTCCCAGCCGGTGATGATCGGCACGTTGTTGTGCCAGCCGCCGCTGTAGCTCGCGGCCATGTTGCCGGGCAGCGTGGTGCCGTCGATGTTGGGTTCGATCTCCCAGGGCGCCTTCAGCAGGGTCTCGGCGTCCAGCTTGCGCAGATCGGCGATGTGCGGGGCGCTCAAGGCGTTGGCGAAATCCTGCCCACGCTTTTCCGCATCCGCCTGGAGCGGCAGGTTTCCGGCGCCGCCGCTTTCGGCGATGCCGCGCTGGAACAGGCCCTTGGCGGCAGGCGACATGCTGAGCAGCGCCACCGATGAGGCGCCGGCCGATGCGCCCACGATGGTGACGCGCCCAGGATCTCCGCCGAACGCCGCGATGTTGCGGCTGATCCATTTCAACGCCGCGATCTGGTCGAGGATGCCCTGGTTGCCGGAGGCTTTGGTCGGCGATTCCGCGCTCAGCTCGGGATGGGCGAAGAAGCCCAGCACGCCGAGGCGATAATTAATGGTCACCAGGATCACGTCGCGCGCGACGATGCCGTTTCCGGCGTCCGGACCCGATTGCGTGCCGGAGCCGCCGAAGAATCCGCCGCCGTGAATCCACACTATTACCGGATATTTGCCCGGCTTGGCCGGTGCCCAGATGTTCAGGAACAGGCAGTCTTCGCTTTGCGGCGCTTTCATCCAGTCCACAGTCTGACGGCAGACGCTGCCGAAGCTCGCAGCCTGCCGCACGCCTTCCCATTTCACGGGCGGCTCAGGCGCGCGAAAGCGCAGTTCGCCGACCGGCGGCGCGGCATAGGGAATGCCGAAATAGCGGTCGACGCCGTCGCGCGTGGTTCCAGCCAGAGGACCGCTTTCGACCTGCACCGGCGGCAAGGCGGTATCGGCCAGCGCGCCGGCGGCCAGGACGGCTGCCGCCGCCGCGGCGATCAAGGCTCTGCGTATTGTGGTTTCCCCCCTTTGTGCTCGTTGGCGGGAAGGCGAACACAGAAATGTGGCGAGTCCTGGGTCGGGGCTATCGCCGCCCGGTCCTGTTCTTGATCGCAGGCCGCTTCGCAGGCGGGGCGGGTTTGACCAGCTTTTTCGGCGCGATCTCCGCCCAGCGGCGCTGGAGCATGCCTTTGAGCGTCTTGGAGTCGATCTTGACCAGCCGGGCCAGCACCATCGGATAGTCCTTGTAGTGCGCGGTGACGTGGAAGATGTCCGGCTCCACCTCCATCAGCATTTCGCGCTCGTCGATCGAGCCGACGAACAGCACAACGGAAGCGTCCTCGTCGCGCAGGCGGGTGAAGAACTTCTTGGCGACGAGGAACGACGGCTTGCCGTAGGACGAACCCTTCTCCACGCCTTCGAACGAAAGGGCGATTTTTTCGAACTGGATTTTAGAGACCATCGGTTGCTTCCAATATGCCGCTCA
Organism: Rhizomicrobium sp.; assembly: GCA_035524815.1. Lineage (GTDB taxonomy): Bacteria > Pseudomonadota > Alphaproteobacteria > Micropepsales > Micropepsaceae > Rhizomicrobium. The sequence goes on along the minus strand of DATKOE010000197.1, from coordinate 561 downwards.
AACGCTCAGCCGCCACGCGGGCGAAGCTCAGGGTGACCGCCTTGCGGCGGGAAGGATGGAGCACGGCGCGCGGAGAAGGCCGTACGATCGCCCCGCCATAGCGGTCGGCGACGATGAGGCCGGTTCCGCCCGGCACGTGCTCGTCGGGAAAATCGGGCGGGATGGCGAAATAGAACAGCTCGCAGAACTCCAGATACTCCGGCCATTTCAGGTCGCCTTTCAGATCGGCGACGGCGACCTTGATCTCGACACCCAGCATGGTGCCGTCGGCGCCGAGTGCGGCCACGTCGAGCCGGCGCCCGTTGGCCAGCGTGAATTCGAGGATGGGCGAAAAGCCCTCCTGGATCAGAAGCCGAGAAACCCCGCGTGCGACTTCCACCGCCGTTGCCATGCCGTCATTGGAACAGATGGGGAACGACAGGTCAACGCCTTGCGACGATCAGGTCTTCTCGCCCAGCACGCCCTTGGTGGAGGCGAATTCGCCTTCGAGGCGTTCGTCGGGGGTGATCGCCTGGCGCAGCGCGCGCGCCAGCCCCTTGAAGCAGGTCTCGACGATGTGAT
>DATKOE010000196.1:0-26527 GCA_035524815.1 Rhizomicrobium sp. | reverse complement strand
GCCGAGGCCGAGATCGAATACCACGAGCACACCAGCCCGACGATTTATGTGAAGTTCCCGATTGTTAGCCATACGAATCCAGCGTGCGCCAGCAAGCTCGATGGCGCATCCGTCGTGATCTGGACAACTACGCCATGGACTATTCCGGGCAATCGGGCAATCGCGTGGCACACGGACCTGAGATATGTTGTTTTGGAGGTGCAAGAAGTCAAAGAAAACTCTCTCGCAAAACCTGGTGAAAAGCTGCTCGTAGCCGACGTCCTCGCCTCGCAGATGGCTACGCACGCCGGTATCACAAAATACATCGAGTGGCCGATCCTCGGGCTTTTCCGCGAGAGCCATATCATTTGCGCCCATCCATTTAGAGGGCGCGATGCCTACTATGATTTCGATGTCCCGCTTCTCTGGGGTGAGCACGTAACGTCCGACACTGGCACGGGCTTCGTGCATACCGCGCCCGGTCATGGCGAGGACGATTTTGAGCTTATGCTAAAGTCCGACCCCAATTACCCCGCCAAGCATCCGGACGCCTTCAGCATCATCACCGCCGAGGGCGCGTTTGCGCCCAACGTGCCGCTGTTCGCGGGCAAGCACATTCTGTCGCGTGACGGCAAGAAGGACGGCGACGCCAACGGCGCGGTGATCGCGGAGCTGAAGGCGACGGGCAAGCTCCTCGCCAAGGGCAGCCTGCGCCACCAGTATCCGCATTCCTGGCGCTCCAAGGCGCCGGTGATCTTCCGGGCCACGCCGCAGTGGTTCGCCGCGATGGACAAGCCCTTCGCGATGTCGAACGGCAAGACGTTGCGCGAACTGGCCATGCAGGGCATCGCCGCGACGAAATGGTATCCGGCGGCCGGTGCCAACCGCATCGGCTCGATGGTGGAAGGCCGCCCCGACTGGGTGCTGTCGCGCCAGCGCGCCTGGGGCGTGCCGCTCGCCATCTTCGTCGAGAAGAAGACCGGCGAAATCCTCAACGATGCCGAGGTGAACAAGCGCATCATCGACGCCTTCAGGAACGAAGGCGCCGACGTGTGGTTCAAGCCCGGCGCGGCCGAACGCTTCCTCGGGCCGCACCGCAACGCGGACGACTACGAACAGGTCAAGGACATCCTCGACGTCTGGTTCGATTCCGGTTCGACGCACGTCTTCACGGTCGAGCATCCGGTCGATCCCTCCTGGCCGCAGGCCGATCAGGCCGATCTCTATCTCGAAGGCTCCGACCAGCATCGCGGCTGGTTTCAGTCTTCGCTTCTCGAATGTTGCGCCACCAAGGGACAGCCGCCCTACAAGGCGGTTCTGACCCACGGCTTCGTACTCGACGAGAAGGGCTACAAGATGTCGAAGTCGCTCGGCAACGTGGTGTTGCCGCAGACGATTGCCGATCAGAACGGCGCCGACATCCTGCGCCTGTGGGTGGCCTCGTCGGATTTCACCGAAGACCTGCGCCTCGGCCCCGACATCGTCAAGGCGAACGTCGACGCCTATCGCCGCTTGCGCAACACCATCCGCTTCATGCTGGCCAATCTCGCGGGCTTTGAGGAATCCGAACGCATCGGCGCGGCGGAAATGCCGGAGCTGGAGCGCTACATCTTGGCCAAGCTCGCCGAGCTCGACGGCCTCGTGCGCCACGGCTACGCGGAATACGATTTCAACCGCGTCTTCAACGCGCTCTTCAACTTCTGCACCAACGAACTCAGTGCGTTCTATTTCGACATCCGCAAGGACGTCCTCTATTGCGACCCCCGCCATGCTCCGCGCCGCCGCGCCGCGCGCACGGTGACCGACGAGCTGTTCCGCCGCCTCGTCACCTGGTTGGCGCCAATCCTCTGCTTCACGATGGAGGAGGCATGGACGCTGCGGTTCCCGCAAGAAAGCGTGCACCTGCAACTCTTCCTCGACACGCCGGCCGCATGGCATTCGCCTTCGCTGATCGAGAAGTGGAACCGCATCCGCACGCTGCGGCGGGTGGTGACCGGCGCGCTGGAGATCGTTCGCCGCGACAAGGTGATCGGGGCGAGCCTGGAGGCCGCGCCCGTGCTGTACGTCAGCGAAGCGTCGGATGCGGAAATGCTGAAGGGCATCGATCTGGCCGAGATCGCCATCACCTCTGCCGCCCATGTCTCGGCCAGGGAGCCTCCGGCCGACGCCTTCCGCCTGCCCGACGTTCCCGGCGTGGCTGCGACCTTCCACCATGCCGAGGGCGACAAATGCGCGCGCTGCTGGATGATACTTCCCGAAGTGGGGGAAAATCCGGATCATCCGGACCTGTGCAACAGGTGCCGGGACGCCATCCGGGGGGCAGGATGAATCATCGGGATTTGGGCCTCGTGATCGCGGGTGCGGTCTTCGTGCTGGACCAGGGCACGAAGCTGCTGCTGCTGTACGCTGCGGGGCTCTATTTTCCGCCGGGCGAATACCTGCCGGGCCACACCATTCAGGTATTGCCGTTTTTTAATCTGGTGATGGTGTGGAATCCGGGCATCAGCCTGGGCCTGTTTCCCGCTTCCGGCCCGGAGGGCACCGTACTTCTGGCCACATTCCAGATGATCGCCGTCGGCGTCCTGAGCTGGTGGTTGTGGTCCGTGCGCAGGCGGACGCTGGCCGTCGGGCTGGGTCTCGTCATCGGCGGGGCACTGGGTAACCTGATAGACCGTTTGGTTTACGGCCAGGTTGCCGACTTTTTTCACTTGTACGCCTTCGACTACAGCTTTTACGTATTCAACGTCGCAGATGCGGCCATTACGTTCGGCGTGCTCGGTTTGCTATATGATGCGCTGTTGAAGCCCGAAGCGCCGAACGGCAAGGGCGATGCCGGGAAGGAGTAGCCGATGAACATTCGTACGCTGCGTGCGGCCGCGCTCGTGGTCGTCGCCGCGGGTGCGCTCGCGGGATGCGATACGCTGCGCGATGCCGCCGGCATGAGCAAGAGCGCACCGGACGAGTTCGCCGTGCTGACCAAGGCGCCGCTGACCATCCCGCCGGACTACAACCTGCTGCCGCCGCGTCCGGGCGCCGTCCCGACCAATCAGACCGATCCCACCGACACGGCCCAGACGGCGCTGTTCGGCAGCGACCCGGCCACCGTCGCCTCGCAGCTTCCCGACACCTATAGCGAGGGCGAACGGATGCTTCTGGCAAATGCCGGCATCCAAGGGGCCGACCCGGCGATTCGCCAGCACCTCGCCTCCGACAACAAGAACATGGTCGGTGCCGACGACAGCTTCACCAACGACATCCTGTTCTGGCAGAAGCCGAAGGCCGACAACGGAACGCCGCTGAACTCGGATGCGGAGGCCCGCAAGCTGGACACCCAGAAGTCGGGCCAGGCCGCCCCGTCCGGGCAGGATCAGGGCAAGCCGGCGCAGAAGGACGAAGACGAGGGCTGGTTCAGCAGCCTGTTCGACTGGTTCTGAATAGCCTTCCCCCGATGGCTGGCTTGAGGCGGCGCAGTTACGGCGTGGCGCCCTCCGGAGCGGCATGCGCTGGAGCGTGCGCGGTTTTGCACAAGACGCCTCGACAATCGAAGACACTAGGATTCAATGATCTGCTAATGTCCTTTCGATTCCGGTATTCGCGAGGAGCGGAGATGCGGCGAATTCCGGAATCGGGACATTAGCCGGAACGACTCCCCGATGCGGGCTTTCAGCAGAACGAACGGCGCCCTTCAGGCGGCAATCGCCGTCGCCGCGCTTTGCGCGCTGTGCGTGGTTTTGCCTGCGCAGGCTCAGCCTGCGAAGATCTTCCAGTTCGTGCTGCAGAACGGCCTTCAGGTCGTGGTGGTGCCCGATCACCGCGCGCCGGTCGTGACCCAGATGATCGCGTTCAAGGCGGGAGCGGTCGACGATCCGCCGGGTCTGTCGGGCATGGCCCATTTCTTCGAGCACATGATGTTCCGCGGCACGCGCACGGTTCCGGGAGCGGGGTTCTCGCAAACCGTCGCGCGCAACGGCGGCGACGACAACGCCTTCACCGAGCACGATTACACCGTGTTCTACGAACAGATCGCCAAGGACAAGCTGAGGCTCGTGGCCCATCTCGATGCCGATCGCATGGCCAATCTCGACCTCTCCGACACCAACGTGTCGGCCGAACGCGACGTGGTCATGGAGGAGCGCCGGCTGCGCGTCGACAACGATCCGGAGGCGCTGACCGAGGAGCAGGCCGAGGCCGCGCTTTATCTTTCGCATCCCTACGGCCGGCCGGTGATCGGCTGGCCGGAGGAAATCCGCCACATCGGCCGCGCCGAAGCCGACGACTTCTACAAGCGCCACTACGCACCCAACAATGCGATCCTGGTGGTGGCAGGCGACGTCACTGCGGAAGACGTGCGCGCGGCGGCCGAAGCCGAATACGGCCAGTTGCAGCCGCGCGAGTTGGGCGCGCGGGTCGATTACGCCCAGCCAAGGCGCCTCGGCGAGACTCGCCTCGTCGTCAACCGGAAGGACGCGAAGGTTCCGCTTTTCCTGCGGCTCTATCGCGTCGAAAGTTATGCGGAAGCCGCGCCGGGAGAGGCCGAAGCGCTGGAAGTGTTGGCGCGGCTGTTGGGCGGCGATGCCACTTCGGCGCTGTACCGCAAATTGGTGGTGGAGCGGCGGATCGCCACCGACGTGTCCGCGAGCTATGACGGCTACGCCCGCGACGCGGGCCAGTTCAGCATCTCGGCTACACCGCGGCCGGGTGTCTCGCTCGACGCGATCGAACACGCGGTCGACGAGGTGCTCAACACCTACATCCATCGTCCGGCTTCGAAGGCCGAGCTTGCGCGCGCCAAGGTGCAGCTTGCGGCGGGGGCGACTTTCCGGCGCGACAGCCAGTTCGAGATGGCGTCGGCCTACGCCCGTGCGCTGGCGGTGGGGCTGACGGTCTACGACGTTCAGCAATGGCCGGCCCGCATCGGCGACGTTTCCGCCAAGGACGTCGAGAATGCCGCCTCGACGGGGCTGAACCGTATCGAGTCGGTCACGGCCTATCTGCTTCCGAAGCCATGACGAGGTGGCTTCCCGCTCTGGTGTTCGCGCTGCTCGTCGCCGCGCCCGCATCCGCCGTGAACGTGAAGCGGCTCGACGCCGTGACCGGCGCGTCGGTGTGGTTCGCCGAGGATCACGGCGTTCCGATGATCGCGCTGTCGGCGTCGTTTCCGTCCGGTTCGTCCTACGATCCGTCCGGCAAGGCGGGCATGGCGGCTCTTGCCGCGGCGATGATGGACGAAGGCGCTGGCGGTCTTTCGTCGGATGCGTTCCAGGCCGCGCTGGCGGTAAAGGGCATCCGCCTCGAGGCGAAGTGCGACCGCGACTACACCGTGGTCACCCTTGTCACGCTGTCCTCGAATGCGAAGGAGGCGTTCCGGCTGTTGGCGCTGGCGCTCAACAAGCCTCGCTTCGATCCCGAGACCGTGGCGCGCGTCAAGATCCAGATGTTGCAGGAAATCCAGGCGGCTCGCGAGGACCCAGCGGCGGTCGCGGAAAAGGGCTTCTACAGCCTCTATTTCGGCCCTTACACCTACGGCCGTCCGGTGGGCGGCGATCCCGCCGGGCTGTCCTCGATTTCCGCCCAGGAGTTGCGCGCATTCGCGTCCAACCACTGGGTCCGCGGCGGTCTCAAGATCGCCGTGGCGGGCGATGCCGGCGCCGCCGCGATCGCCGCGCTCCTGAAATCGACTTTTGCCGGCCTTCCGGAAACTGCTCCATCGTTGCCGCCGCCGCCGTTTCGTGCGGGCGCCCCCGGCGTACACACCCTGCCGATGGACGTGCCGCAGCCGGCCGTGTTCTTTGGACTGCCGGGCCTGCAGCGCAGCGACAAGGATTTCATTGCGGCGATGGTCGCCAACTACATCCTCGGCGGCGGCGACACTTCGCGGCTGATGACCGATGTGCGCGAGCGGCGCGGGCTGACCTACGATGTGTCGACGGAACTCGTTCCGCTGCGCCGCGCCGGCCTTCTGCTCGGGACGGTCGCGACGCGGCGCGACGCCGTCCGCCGCACGATCGCGCTCGTGCGCAACACCATGACGCGTTTCGCCTCCGAAGGTCCGACGGACCGCGAAGTGACCGACGCCAAGCAGTATCTCAACGGCTCGTTTCCGCTCTCGTTCACTTCGGACGCCGATATCGCGGCCCAGCTCAACGTCTTCCAGCAGGAAGGCCTGCCGCTCGATTACCTCGCGCGCCGCGCCGACCTCATCAACGCCGTTTCCTCGGCCGACGTGCGCCGCGTCGCCCGGCGCCTGTTCGATCCCGCCAGGATGACGATCGTCATTGCGGGAACGCTGCCCACGGTGAACACCGAACCTGCCAACACCGAACCGGCCGACACGGAACCGGCGGATACCCCCTGAATTTTCTCCCCAGTTTACGAAGCGGAGAGGCGAGGCGGTGCGTGCACGAATCTGCTACACTCCAGCCATGAAGGTTCGCCGCCTTTCCGAGGGCACCATCAACCGCATCGCCGCGGGCGAGGTGGTCGAGCGTCCGGCCAGCGCGGTCAAGGAACTGATCGAGAACGCACTCGACGCCGGCGCCGCGCGCATAGACATCGCCGTCTCGAACGGCGGTTGCGATCTCATATTGGTGGAGGACGACGGCGAGGGGATGGAGGCCGACGACCTCATCCTGGCGGTCGAGCGTCATGCCACCTCCAAGCTCGCGGGCGACGACCTCGCTCACATCGCGACGCTCGGCTTCCGCGGCGAGGCGTTGCCTTCGATCGGCGCGGTGGCGAAGCTCTCGATCGCCAGCCGCACGAAGAAGAGCGAGGCGCACGCGGTGCAGGTGGAGGCGGGCCGCGCCAAGGGCCCGATGCCGGCCGGGTTCGGGGCGCGCGGGGCATCCGGCGCGCGGGTGGAGGTGCGCGAGTTGTTCTACGCCACGCCGGCGCGGCTCAAGTTCCTCAAGTCCGTCCGCTCGGAAGACTTGGCCACCCTCGACGTCGTCAAGCGTCTGGCGATGGTGCGGCCCGACGTCGCCTTCACACTGACGCTCGACGGCAAGCGTACGCTCGACCTTCCGGCGGAGGATGATCTCTTCGAAGGGAGGCTGAAGCGTCTGGCGCGCCTGGTGGGCCGCGATTTCGCTGACAATGCCGTCCGTGTGGAGGCCGAGCGCGAGGGCGTAAGGCTCACCGGCTTTGCCGGCGTGCCCACCTACAACCGCGCCAACTCAATGATGCAGTTCCTCTTCGTCAACGGCCGCCCCGTGCGCGACAAGCTCCTCATCGGCGCGGTGCGCGGAGCCTACGCCGACTTCCTGGCACGCGACCGCCATCCGGCGCTGGCGCTGTTCGTGGAGTGCGATCCGGCGTTCGTCGACGTCAACGTGCATCCCGCCAAGACGGAAGTTCGCTTCCGCGATGCGGGGCTCGTGCGCGGGCTGATCGTTTCGGCGCTGAAGCACGCCCTGCACCAGGCCGGCCATCAGGCCTCCTCGACTGTCGCCGCGGATGCGTTGTCCGTTCTTCACCCGTATGACGCACCCGTTTCCTTCCCTGAAAGGGGAGGGTGGAACGTGCAAAGCACGTCCCGGGAGTGGTCGAGCACCGGCGATCTTCACGACACTTCCTACGAATTCCAGTCACCGTTCGCGCCCGCCGCGCGCGTCGAAACCGTGGCGGGGGAACCCGCACCCGACACGCCTCTCGGCGCCGCCCGCGCGCAAGTCCATGAGACCTATATCGTGGCGCAGACCGCCGACGGCATTGTCATCGTGGATCAGCACGCCGCGCACGAGCGCCTCACCTACGAGCGCATGAAGCGCGCGATGGAAGAGGGCGGCATCGCCCGCCAGCCGCTCCTGGTGCCGGAGGTTGTGAACCTCGATCCCGCCGAAGTGGACCACATCGCCTCGCACGCGGCCGAACTGGCCGAGTTGGGCCTGGTCGTGGAGGCGTTCGGCCCCGACGCCGTGCTGGTGCGCGAAACGCCCGCCATGCTGGGCCAGATGGATTTGAAGAGCCTGATCCGCGACCTCGCCGACGACATCGCCGAGCACGGGGCGGCGCTGTCCTTGAAGGAGCGGCTGGAGGAGATCGCCGGTACGCTCGCCTGCCACACCTCGGTGCGGGCCGGCCGCCGCCTCACTGCCGACGAGATGAACGCACTGCTGCGCGAGATGGAGCGCACCCCCCACTCCGGCCAGTGCAACCACGGCCGCCCGACCTATGTCGAACTGAAGCTTTCGGATATCGAGAAGCTGTTTGGGAGACGGTGACTCCTTCACTCAAAATCGGCCGCAGTTCTCAGGGTATGAGTGACGCTACCACTTCACCTCCGCCGACCACTTTGCCGTAACCGGCCTTCCGCCAACCGTCGCGGGACGATATTTCCAATGGCTGACACATTCCATCGAGGCCTCGTCAAGTCTCTTGCTGGTGCTTCGTTCCGTGATCGCCAAATCCTTCACGGAACCGTCTTCTGTGACGATGAATGACAGCTTTGTCGTACCGCTCAGACCGCTGAGCATGGCGTCCGCGGAGTAGTATTCGTCGCAAGTGTGCGGTTTGCCGACCGGCAGCGGCGGCGTGGCATTGCCCTCCATCGGCCCGATTGTCGCGAACGTCCATTCAGAGCCGAAATCCGACGGAACGAAATCCCAGCTCAGTTGGCCCGACCACTGCCCGTCTCGCGGTTCTTGGTCGATGTTTATCTTGCTTACGCAATCCACGAGTTTTCTGTCGAGATCCTGGTCTCCAGTCGAGTTCACAAGCGCGATATCGGTGACGCTGTGGTCCTTCCGGACGTGAAATGTGAGATCCGCGCTGCCCTTCTGATGGTTCTCCTTGGTGGCCCAGAACAGGCACCATCTCACACCCACGTTGCTGCGCGCTGCGGCAGGGATGGCGCAGATCGTCAGTAGACAGGCTGCGGCCATGACCGAAACGAGCCTCATTTTCCCCTCCGTTCGTCGACGCTCAAGCACGCTCGCGCTGAACGCTCACGTCCCCAACCTGAACGACCCCATGAAGTCCATCACCGGTTTGCTCGTCTCCGCGCCCTTCGCGCCCACGACCATCACCTGGAACTGCACATCGCCCACGAAGAACACACGCAGGTGCACCGCCGCTTTCTTGGTCGGAACGTCGATCAGCACGTCGTGTCCAGGCACCTTGCCCAGCCTGATCGGCGTGTCGCTCTTGACGACGCCCATCACGTTCGCGGCCGCTCCGCCGACGGCGTCCTTGAACGCGCCCGCCAGCGTCTTCTTGGCGATGAAGCCCTTTGGATAGGTGCTCGTGACCACGTAAAAGACCGCACCGCCACTCTGGCAGTCGTAGCTCGCCACCGGGATGATGTCCTTGCCCGCGGCGAGGTTCTGCGTGGTCAGCTTGCTCCGGCAGGGAAAGACGGCGGAAAACCCTGCGCCTTTCACTGCTTGCGCCTGCGCGGCTGTCGCAAGCAAGACTGTGGCTGCCGCAATCGTCAAAGCGCGAACCGAGATTGTCATGCGTTGATCCCCCAATGCTGCAGCGATCGTGTCAAATCCAACGGCCCGCTTCGAGGCGACTTATCCCCGCGGGCAGGTCAGTATGCGGACCCTTGTATCGCCGTAAACCCGCTGATCCCGTTCGTGAAATCCGGCGGCTTCGGCCGGCTTGTCATCCTCGGCCGCTTCCACCACCACTACGGCGTTTTCCGCCAGCCAGCCGCCTTCGAGAAGGCTGGCCAGCGCCGGAGCGACGAGGCCTTCGCGATAGGGCGGGTCGAGGATCGCGAGTTCGAACGGTCCGCCCGCGCCCGCCGCCATGGGGCCCAGCCTGGTGGCATCGCGCCGCCAGATCTTGCTGGCGCCGGTCAGGGCCAGCGCCTCCACGTTCTGGCGGATCAGCGCCCGGCTCTCGGCGGAGTCGTCCACGAACAGGCAGAAGGCCGCGCCGCGGCTCAAGGCCTCGATTCCCATCGCGCCGGTGCCCGCGAACAGGTCGGCCACGCGCGCGCCCTCGATCCGAAAGCCGGTTCCGAAGTCATTGTGGCTGAGGATGTTGAAGACGGCCTGGCGCACCTTGTCGGCGGTGGGGCGCACCCGCGCATCGGGAGGCGCGACCAGCGTCCGGCCGCCGAACCTGCCTGCCGTGACGCGCATCCCCGCCTCCTGACACTGAGTTGATCCGCGCCCGCTGGCGGGGCACGCTGGGGCAGGGTAATAGCACGTCCGTCATGTGTCGCATCCTGCTCGTTGTTCTGGCCTTGCTGACGTTCGCCGTCCCCGCGGCGGCGCAGGTCGATCAGCTTCCGAAAAACCACGTTCGGCTGTTAACGGACCGCGACGGCGTGCGCCCGGGCGGCACCTTCACGGTTGCCGTGGAGCAGGATATCCGTCCCGGCTGGCACACCTACTGGATCAATCCCGGCGATGCCGGCGCGGCCACGGAGGTGCATTGGACTCTGCCGCCGGGCTGGAAGGCGGGGGCGATCGAATGGCCTTATCCCCATCGCCTGCCCGTAGGCCCCCTGATGGATTACGGCTACGAGGGCAAGGTCTGGCTGCTGGTCGATCTGACCGTGCCGGCCGATGCCGTGCCCGGCTCGGTCGAGCTCAAGGCGCTGGTGCAGTACCTCGTTTGCCGCGAAGTGTGCATTCCGGAGGATGCCAACGTGTCCGCGCCGGTGGTGGTTGATCCCGCCGCCTCCGGACCCGACGCAGTCGCCGCGGCCGATTTCGCCGCCGCACGTGCGAGAATTCCGGCGCCGTCGCCCTGGCCGGTGCGGTATGCACTGAACGGAGATTACGCCGGCCTCTTTGTCCAGGCGCCGGCGCTTGCGGGCGTCGCCAAGCCCGTCGATGCGCAGTTCTTCCCGGTCCGTTCGGGCCTCGTGGCCGATGCCGCGCCTCAGTCGTTCGGCTTCGCCGCGGACGGCCTCGTGATGCGCCTTTCGCGCGGCGCCAGGCTGGCCGGGCTCGGCCTGCTCGATGGTGTGCTGGTGCTGACCTCGGCGGACAATTCCGTTCAGGCGCTCACGGTTTCCGCCCGCCCGGGCCCGGTCCCCGAAATCCGCACCGGGAGCGAGATCAGCTTCGCGCTGGCGCTCGCCTTTGCGTTCCTCGGCGGGCTCATCCTCAACATTATGCCGTGCGTGTTGCCCATCCTGGCGATGAAAGCGCTGGCGCTCGCCGGTCACGCCGGGGCGGACCGCCGACATGCACGCGTGGAGTCGTTCTCCTATTCCGCCGGAGCGGTGCTCAGCTTCGTCGTTTTCGGGCTTGTCATTGTCGCCCTGCGCGCCTGGGGCGCCGCCGTCGGCTGGGGCTTCCAATTGCAGCAGCCCGTCGTCGTGGCGGCTTTCGCGCTGCTGATGTTCGCGGTCGGCCTCAATCTCTCCGGTGTGTTCGAAGTGCAGGCGATCTCCACGGGCGACGCGCTGGCGCGCCGCGGCGGGCTGTTGGGCGCCTTCTTCACCGGGGTGCTGGCGGTGGCGGTTGCAGCGCCTTGCACCGCTCCGTTCATGGCGACGGCGATCGGCTACGGCTTCACGCAAACCCCTGCTGTGGCGCTGGCGGTGTTCGTCGCGTTGGGCCTCGGCTTTGCGCTGCCGTTCCTGCTGCTCGGCGTCTGGCCCGCGCTGCACCGCGTTTTGCCCAAGCCCGGCCTCTGGATGAAACGGCTGAAGCAGATTCTCGCGCTGCCGATGTACGGCGCGGCCGCGTGGCTGATCTGGGTGTTGTCGCAGCAAGTCGACCGTGCCGGCCTCATTGCCGCTTTGGCGGCTATGGTTGCGCTCGGGGTTGCGTTGGCCGCCTGGGGCGCGACCCGCATGCGATTGCGCGCGGCCGGCATGGTGGCGGCGCTGGTCGGTCTTGCGGGCGCCGCTTACGGCCTCAGCCTCGTTGCCGCCGCACCTGCGCCCGCAGCGGCCGCGGAGACGGTTTATGCCGGCATGAAATCGGAGCCCTACACGCCGGCGCGGCTCGAGGCGCTGCGCAAGGCGGGCCGGCCGGTGTTCGTGGATGCCACCGCCTCATGGTGCATCACCTGCCTCGTCAACGAGGAGGCGGCACTGTCGCGTCCCGCCGTGCGCGCCGCCTTCGCCGAACGGAAGGTTGCGCTTCTGGTCGCCGATTGGACCAACCGCAACGCGGAGATCACCGCGCTCCTGGAAGCGCACGGCCGCTCGGGCGTGCCGCTCTACCTCTACTACGCGCCGGGCGCATCGGGGCCCAAGACCCTTCCCCAGATTCTCACCGAAGGCGAAGTGCTCAAGACGATTTCCGCGCCCTGAGCGCTTCAAGGCTGTCTGCGCGTGGGCAGCCTCGTGATGATGGGACGGATGATCTTCTTCTTGAGATGCGGGGCTTCGCTTGTCGGCCCCAGCGGCGCCAGCGTCGCCCGGCAGGCTGGCATGGGCGAACATGGCGCGTCGGGATCGCGGAACATCAGGCTGCCGAAGGCGTCGTCGGAATAGACTTCCACGTGGGGGGCGGCCGCGCGCTTGATGCCGTCGTCGATCAGGCCCTCGGTCTGGACGTCGAGCCGGTTGGTGGTGGCGCTCGAGTTCTTGTAGGTCAGCTGCATGGTCAGTTGCGTGTCGGTGACCGAACCCGATTTCAACGTCACGCTGTTGCTCAGTCCGATGTCGACGACCGGGATGCCCCCACCCGGTCCCCCGCCCAACGTGATGCCGGAACTCGACGTCGTCGACACGATGTCGTCGACGGTAGAGGTATAGGTGGTCGTATTGGTGTCGGTGACTGTCTCCGAGTTGCTGGTGATCACCTGGATGTCGAGGCTGTTGTCGCTGGCCGGTCCGGTGAGCGGAATGCCGTATTCCTGGCTCGGCACCATGAGCTGCGCCCGCGAAGTGACGTCGGCGGACTGGCCGATGCCCCAGAACGGATCGAGCTTGGCCAGCGCCTTGCAGTCGTCGGCGGTCAGTGTTTCCTGCTGCTGGCTCGCAGTGGTGAAGCTGTAGCCATTGGCGAACGGCGCCTTGTGATTGGCACAGGCATCGAGTTCGCCCACGGTGACGGCGATGTCGTTGGGTAATCCCGCCGCGCTTTGCGCCGCGATCAGCTGGACCTTCTGGTTGCCGAAGAAGTCCCAGATGCCGAGCTGCGGATGCACCAGAACCACCACCAGATCGCTCCAGAAGGGCTCCTTCGCAAAAGCCCCGGCGGCGCCCGGCACGCTCGCGGGATCGGCCGTGATCGTGCGCGTGAACGCGATGGCCTGCTCGTTCGCGCCGGTCAAGTCGCGTTCGAGCGATTGTCCGCTCTTCAAGACCGTCGTGTTGTCCCACTTGGTGTCGGACGAGCCGTTGAAGCCCAGTTTGAAGACGCTGCCGATTCCGGCCGAAATGCCGCCCTCCGAGACCAGTTCCATCCACTGATCGTTGCTGGAGGAGTTGTCCACTTCCGCCGTCTCGCCAGCGGTGATGGTGGTGGAGAAGGTGCGGGTGATCTTGAGGTTCGCGGTGCTCTTGTTGCCGGGCGGCATGTACACGATGTTCTCGGGGATGACCTTGAGCTGGACCATCGCGGTCGGCAGCACCACCAGATTGAACGCCGGAGTGTGAACGTCCTCCTCGCCGCCGCAGACGTTGGCGGGGCAGGCGGCGTTGTAGTCGTTGGGTCCGGTGTGATTGTTCGTGTAGTAATAGGTGTAGCCGTTGAGGTGGAATCTCATCGGAAACGACACCTGATAGAACGCGACGGGCACCGGCGTCGGGATGTACTGAAACGTCTGGTTCTGGATGACGTACATGTCCGTCCTGGTGTCGCCGATCTGGTACCAGGTACGTGGCGTGAAGGTGTTCTTCACCGTATCGGCTTCATCGGGGCAGGTCGCGGTGTCGGCCGCTTCCTGAGTTCTGGCCGGCCAGGACTGCGCTTCGTTCGCCGTCAGGCACACCTCGGTGTAGATGTGACCGGCCCAGCCTACTGCCTTGTAGGCGTAATGCAGTCCGCTCGACAGATAGCCGTCGATGTAGGGCGTGATCGGAAAATCGAACGTGACCGCGGGCAGATGGACGGTTGTGGGCTGTCCGGCATGGAACGCCGAAGTCGCGGGCGTCGTGGTGGAATAGACGATCTGAAGCCCATAAGGCGGAGTGATGTGTTCGGGGGGCGGGAAGAACGGCAGTGTCCCGGGCCACGCCACGACGACGGGAAGGTTCTTGATGCCGATCCAGTTGGACGGCACCACCGCGTGCGGTCCCGCGATCGCCGGACCGGAGCCCGTCAATCCCCACAACAATGCGGCAGCGATAATGCTGCACCGGATGGACGTCATGACCGGTCCTCCCTCCAGGATATCCAGAAAGCGCGGAGCACACTCCGTACGCGTCGCGGAGCGATGTCCGCGTCCATCGGCTTCGAATCGGCGCTCGCGTTCGAATCGCAACAGCAATAACCGCGCCGCGGGGCGATAAAAACGCCAGAGATTCTGTGTCTTTACGGTGACGGAAGCATCATGTTGATGCGTGGACGTGAGCAGATGTGCTCACATAGAATGGGTGCGGGCGGTTCACCAAAGGGCGGGATATGATGCGCACACTGATGATCACCTGCGCGCTGGCGTTGTTGTGCGGCTGCGCGAGCGAACCAAAGCCTCCCGTGGTCACGACCGCCTACGAAGGACTGCCGCTCGTCACCGCTTCGCATCCACGGCCGCCCGATTTCTCCGCCGTCACCTGGACGCGCACGATGATGATGAACGCCCCGGCAGGCGGCCGGGAAGAGGTGGCCGAAGGCAATGATCTGGTGGCGGAGTTCGGCGTTCCCGATCCCGCCCGGGCGATCTCCGCCGCGCTGGCTTCCGCGCTGTCTAGCTCGCTCAAAACCGTTCCCGCCGATGCTTCGGCGGACGGCAGCGGACTGGTGCTCGACGTCGTCACCGACGGCTGGGCGTTCACCTATATCGGCTCGGACCCCGCGCATTATCAGGTCAAGTACATGGGCCGCGCCCGCCTGTTGCACGCGGCGGACAACGGTGAAATCGCCGCCGTGCCTTGCCGATGGGAATCCAACCTGAAGGACGCGCCCACCTACGACGACTTGCTGGCCGGCCGAGGTGCTCTGCTCAAGGACATGCTTGCGTCCGCCGCCGCGGATTGCGCCGTCGCGTATCACAAGCAGCTTCTCCTTGCGCCCGCGCTTCAACAGCCTGCCGCGCCCGAAAGGTAACGCGTCAGGCCGGCGGCCGTTCGGGGATGGGTTCCGACATCGCCGCGTCCCGGGCTTCGCGGCCGAGTGCAACCAGAACGATGATGGCGAACGCCGCCGCCACCGCCACGCCGGCCAGCGCCAGCGCATAGTTGTCGCCGTTGCGCTCGGCGAAGGTCGTTTGCAGCGTGGCGTTATAGGAAGCGATGAAATTGCCGAGCTGGTAGACCGTTCCGGGGAACGCACCGCGCGCTTCCGCCGGCGAAAGCTCGTTCAGATGGGCGGGAACGACCCCCCAGGCCCCCTGCACGAAGAACTGGACGATGAAGGCGCCCAGCGCCAGCAGCGCCACGTTCGGCGAGAACGCCCATAACCACACCGCCGGAACGGCGAAACATGCGGCCGCGATGATCGCCCGCTTGCGCCCCAGCCACTGGCTGACGGTGCCGAAGGTGAGCCCGCCCAGAATTGCGCCGATGTTGTAGAGGATGGCGATGCCGCTCACCGTGGCGTGGTCGAAATGGCGCTGCTTCTGCAGGAAGGTCGGGTACATGTCCTGCGTGCCGTGGCTGAAGAAGTTGAACGCGGTCATCAGCAGGATGGCGTATAGCGCCAGCTTCCAATGCCGCCGCAGGACGCCCAGGGTCGTCACCGACGCCGCGCGTTCTTCGCGGTAAGCGGGCGACTCCGGCACTTTGGTGCGGATGTAGAGGATGAGAAGGGCGGGCACGAGACCGACCATGAACATTCCGCGCCAGCCGATCAGCGGGTACAAGACCGCAAACACCAGCGATGCCAACAGGTATCCCGACGGATAGCCCGACTGCAGGATGCCGGACACGAGTCCGCGCGCGGACTGCGGCACCGTCTCCATCGTCAGCGACGCGCCGACGCCCCATTCCCCGCCCATCGCGATGCCGAACAGCCCGCGGATCAGCAGGAAAACGGCGAGATTGGGGGCGAAGGCCGTGGCGAATCCGAAGACGGAATAAAGCGCCACGTCGAGCATCAGGATCGGCCGCCGGCCGAAGCGGTCCGCCAGCCGCCCGAACACGAACGCGCCCACCGGCCGTGCCGCCAGCGTCATCGTGATCGCCATCGCAACGGCGCTGTTCTTGGTGCCGAACTCGCGCGCGACGTCGTTGATCACGAACACCAGCAGGAAGAAATCGAACGCGTCGAGCATCCAGCCGAGATAGGCCGCCGCCACGACGTGCCGCTGGGAAGAAGTCCACTTGCTCGCCTGCGGTGCCATCGGAGCGCCCCGAATCGTCTGCGGGCCGATTCATCCGCAAATCGCGGGCTCCTGTCACCGGGCGTCAAGTTCGGATCGGCCGGTGTTGCGCGAGTGGGTTTCACTTGCGGAGCGATCGAATCGGTTCCGTCATGAGGAGATGGTGCAGTAGCATGCGAATCGGGACTGGCGCGCTGGGCGCCATCGGGAGGACGTCATGGGATTTGTTGAGGCTGTTCAATCTTATCTAGGCGGTTACGTGAAATTCGACGGGCGCTCGCCGCGGATCATGATGTGGTGGATTCTGCTGTTCAACCTCATCGTGTTCATCGTTGCGATGATCCTCGACCGCGCCTTGGGCCTGAACTTCGTTTTGCCTGGTCCGGATGGCACGCCGATACCGCTGCCCTACGGTTACATCTATTGCCTTGCGGGCCTCGCGCTGTTCCTGCCGAGCCTGGCGCTCGGCTTCCGGCGGTTGCATGACCGCAACAAGTCGGCTTGGTGGATATTCATCGCGTTGATCCCGATCATCGGCGCCATCGTCCTTATCGTCTGGATGTACTTCCTGCGCGGCACAGCGGGCGACAACCGCTTCGGGCCCGATCCGCTGGGCGGAAAGACGGCCTGACGGACGGACTGGATCTCACTCCGCGGCATGGCTGCCGGCACGATAGGCATGCGTGCCGCGGGTGAGAACTACGTCGCCCGGTACGATGTCGCCGGGACGGTATGCCGGTCCCTGCGCGAGCCGGGCATAAAGCGCGGCGAAATCCTTGTAGGTCTCCGCAAATAGTTGGTCGAACGAGCGGATGACGAAATAGGATTCCTGGAAATCATCGATGCGGTATTCGGTGCGCATCACGCGCTCCAGATCGAAGGCGATGCGGTTGGGTGAGGGGCTTTCGACCGCATAGGCCGTTTCCGCGCTCGATGAGACGATCCCCGAGCCGTAGATGCGCAGGCCCTCCTGCGCGGCGATCAACCCGAACTCCACCGTGTACCAGTAGAGACGTGCCAGGTTCTTGAGCGCTCCGAATTCGGCGAGCGCGCGCTGGCCGCCCTTGCCGTAAGCCTGCATGTAATCTGCGAACACGGGATGGGCGAGCATCGGCACGTGCCCGAATACGTCGTGGAACACGTCGGGCTCCTCGATGTAATCGAGTTGTTCCGGCTTGCGGATGAACTGCCCGGCTGGAAAACGCCGGTTGGCCAGATGATCGAAGAAGATCTCGTCCGGCACCAGCGACGGCACCGCGACGACGCGCCAGCCGGTCAGGGCCGCCAGGTCGTCCGACAGCCGCTCGAAATCGGGGATCGCGTCGCCGCTCAGCTTCAGCTTCTCGAGTCCGTCGAGGAATTCGTCGCAGGCCCGGCCCGGGAGCACTTCGGCTTGCCTCTGATACAGCGTCCGCCAGATCGCGTGCTCCGCCGCGCCGTAGCGTTCCCAGTGCTGCGGGATGGTGAAGTCGTCCGCGATGTCGGGATGTCGGACTTTCAATTCGGCGAGCGTCGGCATCGCTCGATTAGAGGCCCGCCGCCTGGCGCTGTAAAGCGAGAGGGCCCCAAACCGTGGCGGCAAAAAAAGAGCCGGAGACGGCTGTTCCGCCTCCGGCTCCGTGGGGCTGGGGTGCAAACCCGAGCAGTACGCGGCGCTCTTCGCAGCCTGATTTGAACACCGCGAGGCACCAACCAT
This sequence comes from Rhizomicrobium sp., assembly GCA_035524815.1. GTDB lineage: Bacteria > Pseudomonadota > Alphaproteobacteria > Micropepsales > Micropepsaceae > Rhizomicrobium. Next base: position 8,511 of record DATKOE010000196.1, on the reverse strand, counting down.
GCCATGAGACACCAAGAGCGGTTGTGACAAGGTTGAGGCAAGCCCTTACCGTCCAACGGCGGCGGTCTTCACTTGCCTGTCTTCAATGTCACGGTGATTTCGAATCCTCCGTCCGGACGGTTTTGCGCGGTGACCTTGCCGCCCAGGCCCTCCACGTTGCGCTTGACGATCCACAAACCCAATCCCTGGTGTTGTTCGGAGGCGGCGAGCGTGTCGCCTTCAACGTCGAGTTCGTCGCGATAGCTGACGTAGCGGCCGAAGATGCGGGGCAGCCGGTCAGGCACGACGCCAGGTCCGCGATCCGCCACCCGCACGCGCGCGCTGTCGCCGCTCTTCTCGAGCGCCACTTCGATGGTGCCGAACTTGGGGGTAAAGCTGGCGGCGTTCTCCAGGATGTTCTCGATCACGGGTTCGAGGAGGTCTTCGTTGGCGAATGCGGTGACGTTCGGCGCGATCGAAGCCGAAAGGCGCTTTGCCTGCGATGCGAGCGTTTCCTCGAAGTCCTTGAGGAACTGCGTCAGGAATTGCGAGAGGTCCATCGGCCGCCGCTCGGGATAGACGACTTCCGCCGCGGCCTGCTCCAGGTCGCGCACCGAGGAGACTACCGCGTCGAGTTTGGCGACCGATCGCTCGATGAGCTGGATGCTGCGCCGCGCCGCCGCGTCTGCGGGCGGGACCGCGCGCTTCAACGGTTCGATGGATTGCGCGATCACTGCCAGCGGCGCCTTCAAGGCGTGCGAGCTTTCTTCCGCGGTCTGCTTGATGAACGCCTGCGATTCCGTCAGCGCCCGCACCAGTCCGTCGAAGTCCTCCGCCACGCCGGTCAGCTCGGGTATGGTGTTGAGCTCCCGGAACGAGGTGACGCCTTCGCCGCGCATGCGGATTCGCCGCGCCGCGGCGCGGAATCGTTTCACGTTCCGCCACAAATGGACGAAGACGAGAATGACCAGCGCGGTGCTGAGGATGTAGATCACGACCGCGATGGGCAGCGACGGCAGCTTCCAGAAAGAAAGGCGAAGGGCCGGCGGCGCCAGCTCGGCGGCATTCTGCGAAGTGATGACGATCCAGCAGTTGCCCCCGGCGTGCACCGGCGTCATCGACGTCAGAATTTCATGGTGACCGGCGGGGTTCACGAACGACACTTCCAGATCGGTGGCGCGATCGCATGTCGGCGCCAGGCGTTGGAGGATTCCCGATTGCAGCAGGTCGTGCCGTTCCTGCTGCAGGAACTTCGCGGAGAGCGGGGGGACCGAAGCGATGTAGAGGAAGTCGTCGGGCTTGGATCCGGCGGGACGCACCAGCACCTTCACATTGGTGTTGACGAGCGCGGCGCCCTCGAGCGCGTCGCGCAGCGCCTTGGGCCTTTCGTTGCGGAAATTCGCGAAGTGCGGGCGCAGCATGGCGGCGATCACGCGCCCGGTCTGGTCGACCGCATTGTGCAGCAGTTCCGACTGCTGCTTTTCGGAAACCTCGAACTGCCACCAGAGGATCAGCGGAATGGCGAGGAGGATGGCGGCGAGAAGGAAGAGCTTCAGGGTGAAAGAGTGGACGATGTGCCACGAGAGCTGGCGAAGTCTGCCGCTAGTCGCTTCCATTCTTCCACCTGTAGCCGAAGCCAGGGTAGTTCTTGATTTGCGAGAACTCGTTGTCGATGTCGCGGAATTTCTGCCTGATTCTCTTGATGAACGCGCGCACATTCGTGCGATAGCCGATTTCACCGTCGCCCGCCACGAAGCCTTCGCCGTGGACGATGTCGTAGATTTCGCGGTAGCTGACATCCCGGTCGCAGTGCTCGGTCAGATAGGCGACGATGTTGAACTCGGTCAGCGTCAACCCGACGTTCTGGTTTTTCCACAGCGCGCGCCTGGAATCGTAGCGCAGCGTGATGTCGCCGGTTGTGACGATTTCCTGGTTATCGGAGGAACTCTGGGGGGCGTTGCGCGCCTTCTGGCCGCTCATGATGAGTTCGATCCGCTTGAGAAGGATCGAGAAGCTGCGTGATTTTTCGATGAAATCGACGGCTCCGCCCAGCAGTCCGGCTTCCTCGAAAATCTGGTCGTTCAGCACGGTGAGGAAAATGACGGGGATGTCGATCTTTTCGGAACGCAGGCGCTGGAGCACCTCGATGCCGGTCATGCCGGGCATTTTCCAGTCGAGCAGCACGATGTCGGCGCTGGGGCCGGAAGTCAGGTAACGCACCGCCGTGCCGCCGTCCGCGAACGCGTCGGTGGAGTAGCCCGCGTCGATCAGGTTCGTGCTCACCGATTCCCGGAACAGTTCGTCGTCGTCCACGACGAGGATGTGACCGCGGGAGGATTGCCGGCTAACCTGGTCCATTGCTCTTCACCGTCAGGATGCTGCGCACGCAGTTTTCCGATTGCTCTGCCCCCGTGCTCCCGTACTTGAGTGCATGGAACGATGCTGTTTTGAGATCGGGATAGAAGAAGATCTGGAACGAGCATCCCTGGCCGGCGTAGGTCCACACCAGCGACGGGTCGCTCTTGGTGACGTTCGAGGGCGAGCCCAGCAGTTTCTCCACGGCGGCCGGCTGCAGCCCGATGAGCGAGTTGGGGTCGATTGAGGCAATACGTTCCGGCTCCTTCGGCGGTTCGTGCGGCGGCGCTTCGCGCGCGACGTGCTTCGGCCGCGGCGGCGGTGGCGGAGGCGGAGGTGGGTTGATCGCAGCTTGCGGCTTTTCCACCGTGGCAGGCGGCTCGGCGTGGCCTTTGCCCTTCAAACGTTCCCATACCGCGCATCCGCTGGTCGTGAGCAGCAATACGGCCGCCAGGCAAATCTGGGGCACCGGCGAAGCGACGAATCTCGCTCCGCCCGTCCGGCTGCGGTTTCCGCCGCCCCTTCCGATGCCCATGCGCGAATTTCTCCCGACGTTTGCCCGCCAGAGATGATCACGCGTCATGCCGACCACGCCGACGCTCGAGATTGCACCACGCCGCAAAGGCTAGCACGCGATTCCGCTCGTGCGGAAGAAATCGGCAGATGTGCCGCCTACTTTACGCTTGGGTATTCCATGCCGAAGGTCAATGGACGGGCGATGCAAGCGCCACCGCGTGTGCGGCCCTGCCGTATAGGGAAACGATGCCTTCGATGTCTCCGGGCTGAAGCGTTCGTATCGTGTCGCTGTACTCGAACGACATTAGTTCTCCCTCCGGCCCCGGATGATCGAGCCCGAGCGCGTGCCCGATCTCGTGCTCCAGAACATAGGTGAGCGCCTTGGCGTGTTTGTCGTGCGGCGCCGCGCTCCAGCGCACGCGCGGGTTGAGACAGATGATTGCGCTTTCGAGCGGAGTGATGGATGTTGCGGATGACGCCGTCGTCACGTCCGTAAATGCGACACCGTCGGGTATTTGTTCGGCACTGATGGTGAGGTTTGCCGGCTGGTCGTCGCCGACACGGACGAAGCGCACATCGGCCGCGGATTCCCAGGCACGCACCGCTGCGTCGAGCGCTTCGCCGAAAGTTCTGCGTCCGATGTGCGAGTACGACAGCAGTGGAGCGAGCGGCGTGATCCCGCGGCAATTGACGTTGCCGCCTTTCGAGGCTTCGCCGGCAAGATGGTAGGTGATGGTCGCGCCGGTGCCGCGTTCCGGAGCTCCCCACTTCACCGGATGCTCGTCGATCAGGAGCAATCTATAGGTGTCCTGCGCGCGCGCCGGTACGGCCGCGACGAGAATCAAAACGGCGGATAGCGAACTCAGCGTCTTCAATCGCATGCGGAACGGCGCCCTGTTGGCACCTCATTGTTGTCCCATACAAATCACACAGCGCACGTTAAACGCGGGTTAGCTTCGTAGTCGCGGTCGTGCGAACGGGAGAAAAGCCCATCAAAAACGGGCAAAACCGAAGAGGAAAACATGTCGAGACTTATCACCGCATACACACTGCTGGCGTTGAGCACATGCCTGAGCGTCCCCATGTTGGCGCAGACCACGAACCAGCCGTCGTCGGCACCGCCATCGCAGGATCAGGGAATGTCCGCACCATCGACGCCCGCACCGTCGACGGACATGCAATCCAGCCCGGCCCAAAGCCAGACGACGGCGACTGACCTCACGGGCCAAACGATCTACACATCGAAAGGGCGGGCGATTGGCAAGGTCTCCGCCATGACGACGGATGCCCAAGGCCAGCAGGCGGCCTCCGTCAGCATCGAACGGTTCCTCGGAATGGGCGGCCAGACGGTGGCCATTCCCGTCAGCTCTCTTCAGGCCCGATCGAGCGGCGGCTACTCGACCAGCCTCACGGCGTCCCAGATCAAGTCGCTGGCGAAATCGGGTGGCAGCACCGCTGCGCCACAGTGATTTGAATCATGGCCCGCGGCGCTCGTCACGGGCGCCGCGAACGGAATTGGTGGGGCGGTGGTGATGTCGGTGCCGGCTCTCCCCCACAGCCCCCTCGGTTGGCACGATGATGCCGCACCCCACCAATGCCCTTTCGGAGTTCCACTTGAATTGGCACCCTGACGCTTCCCAGGCGTTTCACCCTTGCGGGGCGACTGGCGAGGAGAGCGGAACATGGGCACGTTGAAAGGCAGCATGACGTTCGCCAAGACGGCGGCGCTGACGTCGGCTTTATTGCTCGCGGGGTGCGGTACCGATCCGGGCGATCGGGCCGTATCGGGCGGCATGATCGGCGCCGGTGCCGGCGCGATTATCGGCGCGGCGACGGGAACCGCGGCAACGGGTGCGGCCATCGGAGCGCTGAGCGGCGCCGCGATCGGGGCGGCGACGAATCCCTGCGATCTCGATCTCGGCGACCCCTATTGGCACGATCACGGCGGCCGCGGCGGTTACGACCGCCGTTGCGGCCGCCACTACCGCCGCCATCGCGACGACGACGATCTCAAGGACGATAACGAGGACTGAGGTTCCGCGGGCAGGCACTTGCGTCCGCTCCGGCTGATTCGCCGTAGCCACACTTCGGCCCAGGGCTTATACCTGCCTCAAAATTCCCCGAGGGAGGGCCCCGATGTCTGGTTACGTGTCGGCTCTGCGCTGCGCCGCTGCGGCGAGCGCGCTGATGGTGCTGTCGTTGCAGAGCGCGCACGCTTTTGACTGGCCCTGGGATGATAGCGCTCCCAAGGCGCCGCCGCCTCCGCCGCCGCCCGCCTACACCGATCCGCAGCTTCCCATCGATCAACGCGTGAGCGATCTCGTCTCGCGCATGACCCTCGAGGAGAAGGCTTCGCAGCTCGTCAACCAGTCGCGCGCAATTCCGCGCCTGGGCGTGCCCGCCTACAATTGGTGGAACGAAGCGTTGCACGGCGTGGCGCGCAACGGCATCGCCACCGTGTTTCCGCAGGCCATCGGCCTTGCCGCCACCTTCGATCCGGCGGCGGTTCACGACATGGGCGTGGCGATCTCCACCGAGGCGCGCGTCAAATACAATCAGGCCGGCTACGACAAGGACCACGGTATTTATCAAGGCCTCACTTTCTGGTCGCCCAACGTCAACATATTCCGCGATCCGCGCTGGGGCCGCGGCCAGGAAACCTACGGCGAAGATCCCTGGCTCACCGGCCAATTCGCCAAGGCGTTCGTCACGGGCATGCAGGGCGACGATCCGAAATACTTGCGCGCGATCGCCACGCCCAAGCACTACGCGGTCCATTCCGGGCCCGAACCGACGCGTCATTCCGTCGACGTGAAGGTTTCCCTGCACGACATGGAGGATACCTATCTCGCACAGTTCCGCGCCGCCATTGTCGAAGCCGGCGCCGGATCGGTGATGTGCGCCTACAACGCGATCAACGGCCAGCCGGCCTGCACCAGCGATTTCCTCCTGATCGACACGTTGCGCAACGCGTGGAACTTCCAGGGCTACGTGGTGTCGGATTGCGACGCCATCGCCGACATCGACGGCGGCCTGTCCATGTTCATGACGGGAGGGCACCGCTACACCAAGACGCTGGCGGAAGCTGCCGCAGTTTCGCTGAAGCACGGCGTCGACAACGACTGTGCGGACTTCTCGATACCCAATTCCGACAATTCCGATTATCAGCGCTACGTCGATGCGGTGAAGCAGGGGCTGGTTTCCGAATCCGTGGTCGATCAGGCGTTGGAACGGTTGTTCACGGCGCGCATGAAGCTCGGCATGTTCGATCCCCAATCGATGGTGAAGTACGCGCAGGTGCCGGATTCCGAGCTGGATTCCCAGGCGCATCGCGATCTCGCGCTCAAGCTGGCGCGGGAGTCCATTGTCCTGCTCAAGAACGGGCGCGGGCTGCCGATCGGCAAGAAGGTGAAGCGCATCGCTGTGATCGGGCCGCTTGCGGATCAGGTGTTGCCGCTGCTCGGCAACTACAACGGCACGCCGTCGCACGCGGTCACCGCCCTCGAAGGGCTCAGGAAGCGGTTTCCCGGCGCGCAGATCACCTTCGAGCCCGGCACCAATTTCCTGCGCATAGCCGAGGCCGTGCCGGGCTCGGTGCTCACCACCGCCGACGGCAAACCGGGACTCAAGGCCGAATTTTTCAACAACGAGCAGTTCGCGGGTGCGCCGCTGCTGACGCGCACCGACGCAAACATCGACTACACCCGCGACGTGGGGCTCCAGAAGTTGTCGGTCATGCCCGCCATCCCGACCCCGTTCGCGGTGCGCTGGACCGGCATTCTGACACCGGCCGAGACGGCCGATTACCGCGTCGGCCTCGACACGGCGACGGGGAGGCTGTCAATCGACGGCAAGCAGATCGTCAACGTCGGCGGCCCCGGCGACCAGACGGCCAAGACGGTCCTGGTCCATCTGGAGGCCGGCCGCCACTATGCGGTGAAGATCGAGCGCGGCTTCGCGCACAATCTCGCCATCCGGCTGGTGTGGTGCAGGCAGATTCCCGATGCCCTGGCTCGCGCCGTCGCGGTGGCCAGGAAGGCCGATGTTGTGGTCGCCGTCGTCGGCATCACGTCCCAGCTCGAAGGCGAGGAGATGTTCGTCGACGTGCCCGGCTTCAAAGGCGGCGACCGCACCAGCCTCGATCTTCCGAAGGACGAGGAGTATCTGCTGAAGGCGGTACGCGCCGCGACGAAAAAGCCGCTCGCGGTCGTGCTCTACAGCGGCAGCGCCCTCGGCGTGAATTGGGCGGCCAGGCACGCCGACGCCGTCGTGGAGGCGTGGTACGGCGGCGAGGGGGCCGGCACCGCGATCGCCGACGTCCTGTCGGGCGACTACGACCCCGCGGGCCGCCTGCCGGTGACGTTCTACACCGGCGTGGACCAGCTGCCGCCGTTCGACGATTACTCCATGGCGAACCGCACCTATCGCTACTTCAAGGGTAAGCCGCTTTATCCCTTCGGCTACGGCCTCAGCTACACGACGTTCAAGTACAGCGGGCTCAAGCTCTCGAACCCGGAGGTGAAGGCCGGCGACACGCTAGGCGTCGATGTGGATGTCAGAAACACCGGCAAACGCGAAGGCGACGAGGTGGCCGAGCTTTATCTCGCCTTCCCGAAAATTCCGGGCACCCCGATCCGCGCCTTGCGGGGCGTGCAGCGCCTGCATCTTTCGCCCGGCGAGGTGAAGCACATCCATTTCGACTTGAAGCCGCGCGACTTGAGCTCGGTCACCGAAGCGGGCGAGGTCAAGGTGCAGCCCGGCGATTACGCCCTCAGCGTCGGCGGCGGCCAGAGGGGTTTCACCAGGGCCATTGTCGCCACCGGCTTCAAGATCGACGGCGAACAGGCTTTGCCGCCATAGCACGTCCGCCCGCGCCCGTTTGCCGAACGCTCCGCGCGATGGGCGGGATGAGGGGAATGTCTCAGTAGATCAGAAACGCGCGACGCTCGCCTTCCCACGCTTGCTCGTCGGGCTTTGCCAGCGCGTCGAGATCGCCCGGCGTGGCTACCGGATCATCCACCCACTGGCGCAGCAGCGGGCCGCCGTTGATGACGTCGATGGCGCGCTTGCCGCGTTCGTATTCGTAGGCGAAGTCGCGCCACAAGGGATAATCGCGGTAGAGCCGCCGGATCGCCTTGAACGCCAGCGCCGACAGCCGCCACGGCCGGAAGCCGGCATGATCGTAGGCCGGTCCTTCGGTGACGACCTGCACGCCGTGGCACAAGGCGCCGGTGTGCTTGTGGAAGGTGGGCTCGAACCAGCATTCGCGCAGCATGCAACCGGCAAGCCACTGCGGCGCCAGCCGCCGCATCTCGTCGATCATGTGCGCAATGTTGATGTCGGGCGCACCGAACATTTCCAGCGGCCGGGTCGTGCCGCGCCCTTCGGATAGCGTGGTGCCTTCCGCCATCACGGTCCCGGCGTAGGCGCGCGCCATCCACAGGTTCGCCGCATTGGGGCTGGGATTGATCCAGACGCGTTCGCCCAGCGGCCAGCCGTATCCCGGCGCGGCGTCGGGCTGCCAGCCTTCCATCGCGATCACGCGATAGGCGACGTCGAGCTTGCTTTCGGCAATGAACCAGCGGCCCATCTCGCCCAGCGTCAGTCCGTGGCGCATCGGCATCGGCCCCGCGCCGACGAAACTCTCCCAACCCGCGCGCA
>DATKOE010000195.1:0-9042 GCA_035524815.1 Rhizomicrobium sp. | reverse complement strand
ATCCGTTGCCAGATCTGCTGATCAAGGGTCGTAGGGTTCTGATCCAATCCAGGCTGAATTCCTGCAGATAGGTTGGCCTATTCGGCCATTTGCGCTAAGCACGAGGCATGCCCCACGTCGCGCTGATCGATTGCGGAAGTGGAAACCTGCGCTCGGCCGAGAGGGCCCTGGAGCGCGCCGCCCGCGAGCGCGGCTTCGCCCACAAGATCGTGGTCACCTCCGATCCGGCCGTTGCGGCGGCGGCGGAAAGAATCGTGCTGCCCGGCGTCGGTGCGTTTGCCGACTGCATGGCCGGTCTCAAGGCCCTGCCCGGCATGGTCGCGGCTCTGGCCGAAACCGTCTTGAAACGCGGCACCCCGTTCCTGGGCATCTGCGTCGGCATGCAGTTGCTCGCCGGCGTCGGCCGCGAGTTCGGCGACCACGAGGGCCTGAGCTGGATTCCCGGTGAGGTGGTGAAAATGGCCCCCGCCGACCCGGCGTTGAAAATTCCCCATATGGGTTGGAATGAGCTTGCCTTCGCCCGCCCCCATCCGCTGTTCGCGGGGCTGGAGCCCGGCGCGCACGCTTATTTCGTGCATTCCTACGTGATCCGCCCGGCCGATCCGGCGCACATCCTGGCCGTCACCGACTACGGCGGGCCCTTTGCCGCGGCGGTCGGACGCGACAATATCGCCGGCACGCAGTTCCATCCGGAAAAAAGCCAGAATGCCGGATTGACGATTTTGGGCAACTTCCTGGGCTGGAAACCATGATCCTCTTCCCCGCCATCGACCTCAAAGACGGCCGCTGCGTGCGGCTCACACGCGGCGAGCTCGACACCGCCACGGTGTTCAGCGACGAGCCGGCGGCCCAGGCACGCGCCTTCGCCGAGGCTGGGTTCCAGTGGCTGCACTGCATCGACCTCAACGGCGCCTTCGAGGGCCAGTCGGTAAACGCCGAGGCCGTCCGCGCCATCCGCCAAGCGATCAGCATGCCGATCCAACTCGGCGGCGGCATCCGCGACATGAAGGCGATCGAGTTCTGGCTTGGGGCCGGGATCACCCGCGTGATCCTGGGCACGGTGGCGCTGACCAACCCCGCCATGGTCAAGGAAGCCGCCCGCGCCTTCCCGGGGCGCATCGTGGTGGCGGCGGACGCGCGCGGCGGGCGCATCGCGACCGAGGGCTGGTCGGAGACCACCGAACTAACGCCTGCCGAGCTGAGTGAGCGCTTCGAAGGCTTCGGCGTGGCGGCAGTGCTTTACACCGACGTCGACCGCGACGGCCTGATGCGCGGTGTCAATGTCGCCGCAACGGCGGCGCTGGCGCACAAGATCGCCCTTCCCGTGATCGCATCCGGGGGCGTCTCCGGCATCGATGACATCAAGGCCCTGGTGGCGGCAGGCGAGCCCAACATCGAGGGTGTCGTGATCGGGCGGGCGCTCTATGACGGGCGGATCAAGGCGGCGGAAGCCCTTAACGTCGCGAACGGTGTTCGCTGAAAGCGGCAGCGGCTGTGCATAAATGAAAGTATCTGTGGATAAGTGAGTTATCCAACGTTCTTAAGACGGCGGATGAGGTCGTCGAGCTGCTCCAGATTTTTGTAGGAAATCCGCACTTCTCCGCCTTTGTCGCCGCGGAGAATGACTTTAACAAGCAGCCCTAAGACATTGGAAACGCTTGTCTCTACCGCTTTGATATTCGGGTCTTCCACAGCCGCCCTGTGAATCCCCTTTTTCTTGACCCTTGAACGCTGTTCGGCCTGCCTGACATTGAGCGCGCCGGCGATGATTTCGCGCGCCCGGGCTTCGGGGTCGGGATCGCCGACCAGCGTTCGGGCATGGCCCGCGGTCAGCCTTCCCTCGCGTACCATGGTCTGGACGGTTTCGGGCAGCTTGAGCAGGCGCAGGGTGTTGGCGACGTGCGGGCGGCTCTTGCCGACTTCGGCCGCCAGCTTGTCCTGGGTGTAGCCAAAACGCTCGATGAGTTCATGGTAGCCCGCCGCCTCCTCGATGGCGTTGAGGTCGGCCCGCTGGACATTCTCGACGATGGCAAGCTCGAGCGCCTCGCCATCGGACAGCTCGCGGACGATGACCGGCACGTCATGCAACTTGGCGAGCTGGGCGGCCCGCCAGCGGCGCTCGCCGGCGACGATCTCGTAGGCGTTCGCCTCCCCCGCCACCGGGCGCACCAGGATCGGCTGCAGGATGCCCTTCTCCTTCACCGAGGATGCAAGATCGTTCAGATCGTCCTCGGCGAAGCGCTTGCGCGGCTGCAGGCGGTTGGGCTTCAGGAACGCGGTCGACACCGTACGGGGAGCCCGCGCGCCCGTCCCCGGCTTGGCATCCTCGCCGATCAAGGCCGACAGGCCCCGGCCCAGTCCGCGGTGCCGGATGTCCTCCGGCTTGGCTTCCGGAGTCATGCCGCTGCCCTCGTCCGTTCGCGCTGGATCAGTTCGCCCGCCAGCTTGATGTAGGCCTGGCTGCCGGGGCAGCGCAGGTCGTAGACCAGCGCCGGCAGCCCGTGGCTCGGCGCCTCGCTGACGCGCACGTTGCGCGGGATCATGGTGTTGTAGACCTTGGGCCCCATGTGCTCGCGCACGTCGGCCGCGACCTGGTCGGAGAGGCGGTTGCGCTTGTCGAACATGGTGAGCACGATGCCCTGGATCTCGAGCGACGGGTTCAGGTTCTCGCGCACCAGCTCGATCGTGTTCATCAGCTGGGTGAGGCCCTCCAGGGCGAAGAATTCGCATTGCAGTGGCACCACCACGGCGTCGGCCGCCACCATCGCGTTGACCGTGAGCAGCGTGAGCGACGGCGGGCAATCGATCAGCGCGTAGCGGAACGGCGATTGTCCGTGTACGGAATATTGCTCCAGCGCGTCCTTGAGCCGGTGGTTGCGCCGGTCCACTCCGATGAGTTCGAGTTCGGCGCCCGAAAGGTCGACCGTCGACGGCACCAGCGACAGCTTGGGGATGCGCGTCGGCATGACGGCTTCTTCGAACGCGGCCTGTCCCATCAGCACGTCGTAGATCGTGACCTTGCGCTCGGACTTGGTGATGCCGAGGCCGGTCGAGGCGTTGCCCTGGGGATCGATGTCGATGATGAGGGTGGGCTCGCCGATGGCCGCCAGCGCCGTGCCGAGGTTGATGGCGGTTGTGGTCTTGCCGACCCCGCCCTTCTGGTTGGCCACCACCAGAACCCGCGGTTTGTTAGGCGTGACGGCGTCCATGCACGAGGTCCCGGAGCTCGAGAACCGCCCCCAGCGGATGGGTCACGCTGGGGTGCTGCCTCACATTCATCCTCCAGGATTTGCGGGCGTCGGTCAATTCAAGCACCAGATTTTGACCCTTCAGGAACAGGCAAACCGTTTCCGGACCGATGAAATCCTGTGCGTAGTCGAGCAGCCTGGGCAGCGGCGCGCAGGCCCGGGCGGTGACCACGTCGAAGTCCTGGCGCGCGGCGTCTTCGGCCCGTTCGTTGCGCACCCGGACGTTCTTCAGGCCCAGGCGCTCGGCGACGGCAGCGAGAAACTCGGCCTTTTTCCGGGTTGCTTCGAACAGGCTCACCCTGATCCTGGGACGCATGATGGCGATGACCAGACCGGGAAACCCTGCCCCGCTGCCGATATCGGCCAAGGTTTTGGCGCCTTCCGGGAGGAGGAACGCGAGTTGGGCGCTGTCGTAGATGTGGCGGTGCCAGACATCTTGGAGGGAAGCTTCCGACACCAGGTTACGCTTCTGGTTCCAGATGCGGAGCAAAGCGACATAGGCTTTCAAGCGGGCGCATGTTTCATGTGAAACCCGCATTGCCTTGGCAAACTCGTCCGGACCGAACGGCTCAGGCGGCACTGGATTTGACATGGGCGAGCACGAGCGTGAGAGCGGCGGGCGTCACCCCGTCGATGCGCGAGGCTTGCCCGAGCGTAGCCGGACGAATGTCCGTCAGTTTCTGCTTGGCCTCGGTCGAAAGCCCGTTGACGGCATGATAGTCCAGTTTGCTCGGCAGCTTCAGGCCCTCATCGCGCAGGAACGCCAGGATGTCGGCTTCCTGCCGGTCGAGGTAGCCGGCATACAGGGCGTCGACCTCCAATTGCTCCGTGATGTCGGGGCCGTACTCCCTGAGATCCGGCCAGATTTCACCGAGCTGTCCGAAACCCACGCCCGGCAGGCTCAGAAGTTCGAGCGCGGTGCGGCGATTTCCGTCAAGCCTGATCGCGATTCCGTATCGCTGGGCCTGGTTCGGCGTCATCGTCAGGGTCCGCAAGCGCTCGCGTGCGCGCTCGAGACGGACCATCTTGGCAGCAAAGGCGTTGGTGCGTTCCGGGCCGACGATCCCAGCGCGCGCGAATAGCGGCGTCAGGCGCTGGTCGGCGTTGTCGGCCCTGAGGCTGAGGCGGTATTCGGCCCGCGATGTGAACATCCGGTACGGCTCGGTCACACCCTTGGTGACGAGATCGTCGATCAGCACCCCGATGTAGGCCGAAGCGCGATCGAGCACGATCGGCTCCTCGCAGGCCACGGCGCGCGCTGCATTCAGGCCAGCCATCAGGCCCTGGGCCGCGGCTTCCTCGTAGCCCGTCGTGCCGTTGATCTGGCCGGCGAGATACAGACCCTTGACCCGCTTGGTTTCCAGGCTGGGATTCAGCTCGCGCGGGTCGATGTAATCGTACTCAATAGCGTAACCGGGTCGGCACATGACGGCCTTTTCCAGGCCCGGAATCGTCTTCAGCAGTGCGCGCTGCACGTCCTCGGGAAGGGAGGTCGAGATCCCGTTGGGATAGACCGTGTCGTCGCGCAGGCCCTCGGGCTCCAGGAAGATCTGGTGGCTGTCGCGTTGGGCAAAACGCACGACCTTGTCTTCGATGGAAGGGCAGTAGCGCGGTCCGCGGCCTTGGATCTGGCCGGAAAAGAGGGGCGCGCGGTCCAGATTGGCCCGGATGATCGCGTGGGTGGCCCGCGTCGTGCGGGTGATGTGGCAGTTGATCTGCGGGTTGGAGATCGCCTCCGTCAGGAACGAGAAAGGCGAGGGCGGGTTGTCCCCGCGCTGGATGTCCAGGCTTTTCCAGTCGATCGTGCGGCCGTGCAGGCGGGGAGGGGTCCCGGTCTTGAGCCGGCCCATCGTGAACCCCAGCTTGCGTAGCGAATCCGACAATCCCGTCGAGGGCGGCTCGGCACCGTCGCCCTCGAAGCCGGAGGTGCCTGCGACCGCGCGTCCGGCCGGGAATTTCTTTTGACCGCAATGGATCAGGCCCTTCAGAAAAGTCCCGGTCGTCAGCACCACCGCGGCCGCGCCCGGTCGCTCGCCGTCGGCCGTGCGTACGCCCACGACCCGTCCCTCGCGCAGGATCAGCGCCTCGACGGCGCATTCGCGGATCGTCAGATTGGGTGTCGCATCGAGCGCCGCTTGCATCGCCAAGCGATAGAGCTTGCGGTCGGCCTGGGCGCGCGGTCCGCGCACGGCCGGACCCTTGCGCCGGTTCAGGATGCGGAACTGGATTCCGGCGGCGTCCGCGACCCGGCCCATGAGGCCATCGGCGGCATCGATCTCGCGGACGAGATGGCCCTTGCCGACGCCACCGATCGCGGGATTGCAGGACATCTCGCCCAGCGTGGCCCGCTTGTGGGTGAGCAGCAGGGTCCTGGCGCCCGTCCGCGCGGAAGCTGCCGCGGCCTCGCACCCGGCATGCCCGCCACCGATTACGATCACGTCGTACCCACTCATGCGGGGCTGCATAAGCGAGGCGAAGGACAGGGGCAAGTCCGCTGTTTCACGTGGAACGACAACTATTTCCCGATACAGAAGTCCCGGAAAACGACGTCCAGCAGGTCCTCCACATCGACCCGGCCGGTGATCCGGCCGATGGCCCTCGTTGCCAGTCGAAGGTCCTCCGCGAACAGCTCTTGCTCGGTGGCGCTCCGGGCTCGCGCCAAGTGTCCGGCGGCCTCCACCAGCGCGGCCCGATGGCGGGCGCGGGTCAGGGGAGGGGCTTCCGAGGGTGCGTCCAACTGCTTCTTCGCCTGAGCCGCAATCGCATTTACGACGCAGTCCAAGCCTGCCCCGGTTTTCAGCGATAGGTGCAGGCCCTCGCGCGGTTCGGGCCAGCGCAGATCCGCTTTGTTCCACACCGTCAAAGATGGTTTATTAACCATGTTTTCCGGCATATCGACTTGGGAAATGACTTGGCTGCCGTCCCGAATCAGCAGCACCAGGTCCGCCGCCTCCGCCCGCGCCAGTGCCCGCCTGACCCCTTCCGCTTCCACCGCGCTTCGCGCCGCCCTCAGCCCCGCCGTATCGGCCAGCACCACCGCATAGCCGCCGAGGTCGAGCCGCACCTCGATCACGTCGCGCGTGGTGCCCGCAGTTTCGGACACGATGGCCACGTCCCGGCCGGCCAGCGCGTTGACCAGCGAGCTCTTGCCCGCGTTGGGCGGCCCGATCACCGCCACGAACAATCCCTCGCGCACCAGTTCGCCGCGCCGTGCATCGCCCAAATGCGCATTCACCGCACCGCTTACGTTTTCTGCGATCTGTCGCGCATCGGCGATCACATCACCCGGCAGTTCTTCATCGCTGAAGTCGATCACCGCCTCCGCCCACGCCAACGCCCTCAGAAGTTCGCTGCGCCAGGATTCGTAGAGCACGCCGAGGGCCCCGTCATATTGCCGCAGGGCTTGGCGGCGCTGCGCTTCCGTTTCCGCGTCAACCAGATCGGCGATTGCCTCGGCCTGAGTCAGATCGAACTTGCCGTTCTCGACGGCGCGCCGCGTGAACTCGCCCGGCTCGGCCGGCCGCACGCCCGGAATCGCGGCGAGCTCCGACGCGACCGCATCGATGACGGCCCGCCCGCCATGAACGTGGAATTCGGCCACGTCTTCGCCTGTGAGGCTGGCGGGCGCTGCAAACCACAGCACCAAACCGCGGTCGATGAGTGTGCCATCGCCGGCCTTGAGGGATCGCAAGACGGCCCGCCTCGGCGGCGGAATTTGTTTTCGGGTCAATCCCTTGACGCAGAAGCCCGCGGCCGGTCCCGAGACCCGGATGAGCGCCACGCCGGCCCGCCCCGCGCCGGAGGCCAGTGCGAAAATCGTATCGGTCCGCCGCATCGCCAATTCCTGCCGCTTTCGTCCGCCGTGTCGCCGTCGGCGCCCGCACGCTGCGCCGTCCCGCCGCTGTCCGCGACCGCGCTCACGCGCGACCGCCTTCCAGCTTGTGAGGTCCTGTTTCCCCGCGTAAAGGTTGGCCCCGTCAGTCCTGCAACGCAACGCGCGCACGCGCGATTGGAAACCAAAAAGATGAGCACGAACCGCCTCGCCGAGGAAACAAGCCCATACCTGCTCCTGCACAAGGACAACCCCGTTCACTGGTACGCCTGGGGCCCCGAGGCCTTTCAGGAAGCCGAGGCCAGCGGCAAGCCGGTCCTTCTGTCCATCGGATACACCGCCTGCCACTGGTGCCATGTGATGAACCGGGAGAGCTTCGCCGATGCCGAGACGGCGGCGCTGATGAACGAGAATTTCATCAACGTGAAAGTCGACCGCGAGGAGCGGCCCGACATCGACCAGATCTACCAGGTCGCGGCGCAGACGATGGGCTATCAGGGCGGATGGCCGCTCACCATCTTCCTCAATTCCAAGGGCGAGCCCTTCTTCGTTGGCGGCTATTTCCCGAACGAGGAGCGCTTCGGCCAGATTCCTTTCAAGCGCGTGCTCGGCGACGTTTCCAAGAAATACCAGGAGCAGCCCGACCAGGTCCGCACCGACGCCACCCGCATCACCGAAGTGGTCGGCGCGCAATGGAGCCGCGACCTGCGCGGGCCGTTCGATCCGCGCCTGCTCGACGTGCTCTCGGTCCACGTGGCGCAACGCTTCGACATCTTCTACGGCGGCGTCTCCGGCGCGCCGAAATTCCCCAACGCGCCGCTGGTCGAAGTCCTGTGGCGCGCGTTCCTGCGCACCGGCGCGATGCAGTTCCCGCAGCTCGTCCAGATCACGCTCGACACCATGTGCCTGTCGGGCATCTACGACCATGTCGGCGGCGGCTTCCATCGCTATGCGGTCGACGAGCGCTGGATGATCCCCCACTTCGAGAAGATGCTCTACGACAACGCGCTGATGGTCGACGTGCTGACCACGGTCGGCGTCCACAATCGCGTGCCGCTCTATCGCGCCCGCGTGGAAGAGACGATCGCATGGGTGCTGCGCGAGATGATGGTGGGCGACGGTTTCGCCTCCAGCCTCGATGCCGACGTCGACGGCGAGGAAGGCGCCTTCTACCTGTGGACCGCCTCCGAGATCGACGCCACCCTGATGGGCACGTTCGCGCAGCGCTTCAAGGACGTCTACGCGATCCGTGCCGAAGGCGCGTTCAACGGCAAGAACATCATCGCGCGCACCGGCGGCTTCCCCTATCCGCTGCCCGAGGCCGACGAAGCGCTCCTGAAGCGCCAGCGCGAGCTTCTTCTCTCCGCGCGCCAGCAGTCCCGCAAGGCGCCCATGCGCGACGACAAGGTGCTCGCCGATTCGAACGGCATGATGATCACGGCCCTCGCCAATGCCGGCGCCACCTTCGCAAATCCCGCCTGGATCGCCGCAGCCGAGAAGGCGTTCGCTTTCGTCGTCAAGACGATGGGAGAGGGCGACCGCCTGTTCCACTCCTGGCGCGACGGCAAGCGCGGCCACATGGGCTTCGCCGACGACTACGCGCAAATGGCGCGCGCGGCGCTCGCGCTGTGGGAAGCCACCGGCAACAAGGAATACCTCGATCGCGCCAAGCACTGGACGATGGTGCTGAACGAGTTCTTCTGGGAAGCCAACGGCGGCGGCTATTGCCAGTCCGCGGCCGACGACGGCCCGCTGCTGCACCGTGTACGGACGGTCTTCGACCAGGCCTCGATGTCGGCCAACGGCGCCATGGTCGGCGTGCTCGCCAAGCTGTTCCTGGCCACCAACGACCAGACCTACCGCGACCGCTCCGGCAATATCGTGGGAGCTTTCGCAGGCGAGCTGCCGCGCTCGTTCCTGGCGATGGGCGCCTACCTCAACGGGCTCGAGACGCTGCTTGCC
>DATKOE010000194.1:0-26779 GCA_035524815.1 Rhizomicrobium sp. | reverse complement strand
AACCAGGCGACGGTCCGCTTGATGCCTTTCGCGAAGGGGACCTTGGCGCAGTACTCCGGCACGAAGCGCTTGATCTTGGTGTTGTCGAACACGACGCTGTTGGCCTTGTCGCCGGTCAAGCCCCCCACCTCGTCGGCGATGCAGCGGCCCACGAACTCCGACGGGATGTGCGCGAGCTTGGCTTCCGCGCCCGCGGCATCGGCGATGATCGTGGCGATCTGGTTCCAGGTCAGCACTTCGTCGGACGTGATCTGGAAGGCGTGGCCGATCGCCCGGGCGTGACCCAGCAGGCCCACGAGACCCACGGCGAAATCGCTGTTGTGGGTGACAACCCACAGCGAGGTACCGTCGCCGGGAATGATGATCTTCCTGCCGCGGCGCATGCGGTCGATGGCGGTGTATGACTTCTGCCAGCTGTTCACCGCGAGCACGATCTGCGTGTCGCCATAGGTGTGCGACGGGCGCACGATAGTCACGGGAAACGCCTCCTCGCGATAGGCGCGCATCAGCCGCTCCTCGCAGGCGATCTTGTCGCGCGAGTACTGCCAGTACGGATTGGCGAGGGGCGTCGATTCCGTGATGAGGTAATGCGAAACCGGCTTCTGGTATGCGCTGGCCGAGCTAATGAAGACGAACTGCATAGTTCGGTCGCGGAAAAGGCGGATGTCCGCCTCGATGTCAGCCGGCACGAACGCGCGCCAATCGACCACCGCATCGTAAACCTCGCGGCCCAGTGCCTTACCGGTCGCCGCTTCATCGGCGATGTCGGCTTTCACGATCCGCACACCCGCGGGCGTATCGGCCGCATGGTGGCCGCGGCAGACGAGCGTCAGCTCGGTGCCGCGCTCGACCGCCAGCTTGGTGCATGCCGTCGAGATGATGCCCGTGCCGCCGATAAACAGGACTTTCATGGTTTTTTGCGCCTTGCGTTCCGGCCGCGAGAATTAACCCAATCGGGCGCGGGCAGAAAGGCCGCGATTAACCTCGCCCGCGCTGGCATGGCGTTTGCGACGGCAGGCGCGCACGTCTCTCAACGGAACAGGATTCATGGTCCGCTTCGCCCTTGCCGCCCTTTTCGCCGTTTCCGCCGCCGCCTATGCCGCCGGCAGCGACCCGCTCGCCGCAGTCAAGGCGGGACAGCACGGCTGCCCGAACTGCCAGCTTGCGGGCGCGGACCTTTCGAACCAGTGCCTGCAAGGAACCGATTTCTCCGGCGCCGATCTCGACAACGCCAAGCTCGTGCTCACCTGCCTCAGCCACGCCAAACTGGAGCGCGCGAGCTTCCGCCACACCGACTTTTCCGGAGCGAACCTCGGCTGGACCGACCTCGACGGCGCGGATCTGACCTACGCGGTGTTCACGATCACGTCGGTCAAAGGCGCCGATCTTTCGGGCGCCAAGGGACTGACCCAGGCCCAGCTCGACGCGGCTTGCGGCGACGGCGACACCAAGCTGCCGCCCGGTCTGCGCGTGAAGACTTGCGACTGACGCTTTCACCTCCAGTGGACATGGAGACTGGCCCCGGGAAACCGGGGCTTTCTTTTTTGTTTCCTCCCCCTGAAAGGGGAGGAAATCACTCTGCCGCCCTCGCCGGCGCCGGTTTCCACCGCAGCACGGGCTTGCGCGAAGCCGCCACTTCGTCGAGGCGGCGGCGCGGGGCAAGTCGCGGGGCGCCTTCGAAGCGCTCCTTCCTGCCGGCCGCGGCGTCGAGAGCCATTGTGCGCAGCACGGCGATGAAGCGGTCGAGGCTTTCCTTCGATTCCGATTCCGTCGGCTCGATCAGCATCGCCCCGTGGACCACCAGCGGGAAATACATGGTCATGGGGTGATAGCCCTCGTCGATCATCGCCTTGGCGAAATCGAGCGTGGTGACTCCGTTCTCATGCAGCGTCTTCTCGTCGAACAGCGCCTCGTGCATGCAGGGGCCTTCAAACGGGGCGTGCAGCACGTCGTTCAGCGAGGCCAGGACGTAATTCGCGTTCAGCACGGCGTCTTCGCTGGCCTGGCGGATGCCGTCGCGGCCGTGGGATAACATGTAGGCGAGCGCACGCACGAACATTCCCATCTGGCCGTGGAAGGCGCACATGCGACCGAACGGCTTCGCACCTGCCGGTGCTTCGCTCACGTCTTCGATGAGGCGGATCTTGCCGTGTTCCAGCACCATCAGCGGCAGCGGCGCGAACGGCGCCAGACGCGCCGACAGCACCACCGGCCCCGCGCCCGGACCGCCGCCGCCGTGGGGCGTGGAAAAAGTCTTGTGCAGGTTGATGTGCATGGCATCGACGCCGAGGTCGCCCGGACGCACGCGCCCCGCGATGGCGTTGAAGTTGGCGCCGTCGCAATAGAAGTACGCACCCGCTTCGTGAACGAGGCGCGCGATCTCGACGATGTCGCGCTCGAACAGGCCGCATGTGTTGGGGTTGGTCAACATCAGCGCGGCGACGTCGGGCCCGAGTTTGCCTTTCAAAGATTCGAGATCGACTCGGCCGTCGGGCGTGGCCTTGATTTCGTCGACCGTGAACCCGGCGAAGGCGGCCGTGGCCGGATTGGTGCCGTGGGCGGATTCGGGGATCAGCACGCGCGTGCGCTTCTGCCCGCTCGCCTCCACCGCGGCGCGGATGCTGAGGATGCCGCACAGCTCCCCGTGCGCGCCCGCCTTGGGCGCCAGCGTGACCGCGGGCATGCCCGCGAGCTTCATGAGCCAGCGCGCCAGCTCGTTCATCAGCGTCAACGCGCCCTGCGCGGCCGATTGCGGCGCCAGCGGATGCAGGTCCGCGAAACCGGGCAGCCGCGCCATCTTCTCGTTGAGGCGCGGGTTGTGCTTCATGGTGCAGGAGCCGAGCGGATAAAGCCCGGCATCGATCGCATAGTTCATGCGCGACAGCCGCACGTAATGGCGCACGACCTCTGGCTCCGACAGGCTCGGCAGCCCGATGGAGCCGCGGCGGCGCAAGCCCCCGAGGCGCGCGTCGGAAACCTCCACGTCGGGAAGATCGACGCCGGTCTTGCCGGGACGGCCAAGCTCGAAGATCAGCGGCTCCTCGTGGTCGAGGCCGCGGTCGCCGGAGATGGTGGGAAGCGGAGCGGCTTGCGGAGGCGTTTTCACGTTCATGTTCATGACAGAACCTCTCCGAGCGCCTTGGCGAAGGCGGCACAGTCTTCGTCGGTGTTGGTTTCGGTGGCGGCGACGATCAGGAAGTCGCGCACATCCGGGTTGGCGGGCATCAGCCGCGAGGCCGGCACGCCGGCCAGAAGCCCCCGCGCCGCCAGCGTCTCCACGACCGCCGCCGCCGGCCGTGGCAGGCGCAGGGTGAACTCGTTGAAGAACTGCGGCGTAACGAGTTCGACGCCTTTGACGGCTGTCAACATCTGGGCCAGCCTGGCAGCGCGGGCGTGGTTGGCGGCGGCCAGTTTCGCCAGTCCGCCCTCTCCCAACAGGCTCAGGTGGATTGTGAAGGCCAGCGCACAGAGCCCTGAATTCGTGCAGATATTGCTGGTCGCCTTGTCGCGGCGGATGTGCTGCTCGCGGGTGGAAAGCGTCAGCACATAACCCCGGCGGCCGTCGGCATCGACGGTTTCGCCGACGAGGCGGCCAGGCATCTGGCGGACGAACTTCTCGCGGGTCGCGAACAGGCCGAGATAGGGCCCGCCGAAGCTGAGGCCGTTGCCGATCGACTGGCCCTCGGCCGCCACGATGTCGGCCCCCTGCTCGCCCGGCGGCATGATGAGCCCAAGCGAAACGATCTCGGTGACCACCGCGATCAAGAGCGCTCCCTTGGCATGGGCGGCTTCGGCGATGGGACGCAGATCGCGGATCAGGCCGAACACGTCCGGCGTCTGGACGATGACGCAGGCTGTCTGTTCGTCGATCATCGAGGTGAGATCGGCCACACGTCCCGGCGCCACCGGCGCACGCACCACCTTGCCGTGGAGGTTGGCGATGGTTTCGGTGGTGGCGGCATAATGGGGATGGATGCCGCCTGAGAAGATCGCCT
Source organism: Rhizomicrobium sp. (assembly GCA_035524815.1). Lineage (GTDB taxonomy): Bacteria > Pseudomonadota > Alphaproteobacteria > Micropepsales > Micropepsaceae > Rhizomicrobium. The sequence continues at coordinate 22,784 of DATKOE010000194.1, read as the reverse complement.
TGGGCCGCTTGGTGAGGCGGAAAGCCATCAGCACGGCTTCGGCCGTGGCCGTCGAGCCGTCGTAGAGAGAGGCATTCGCCACGTCCATGCCGGTGAGCAGTGCAACCTGGGTCTGGAACTCGAACAGGTATTGCAGCGTGCCCTGCGAAATCTCCGGTTGATAGGGCGTGTAGGAGGTCAGGAACTCCGAACGCTGGATGAGATGATCCACCGCCGCCGGGACGTGGTGACGGTAGGCGCCCGCCCCGCAGAACGAAGGCACATCTCCGGCCGCGACGTTGCGCTTGGCGAGCGCAGAAAACGCCCGCTCGACCTCCAGCTCGCCTCTGGCATCGGGCAGGTCGAAGCTCTCAAGCGGCGCCTCGGCCGACTTGGGTACATCGCGGAACAGCGCATCGACGTCGCGCGCGCCGATCCTGGCGAGCATCGCGGCGCGATCATCCTTGGTCAGCGGCAAGTAACGCATCTCACAGACCCTTCACGTAGTCCTGGTATTTCGCTTCCGTCATGAGCGAGGCGAGTTCGCCCTTGTCGGCGATCTTGAGCTTGAAGAACCAGCCGGCTTCTTCCGGCGCGGCGTTGACGGTGGCGGGGTCGCCGTTGAGCGTCTCATTGACTGCGGTGACGGTTCCGCCGACCGGCGCGTAGACCTCGCTTGCCGCCTTCACGCTCTCCACCACCGCGCCCTGGCCGCCCTTGGCGATGGTCTTGCCGACGTCCGGCAACTCGACGAACACGACGTCGCCGAGCTGCTCAGTAGCGTAGCGCGTGATGCCGATCGTCCCCTCGTCGCCTTCGACGCGGACCCATTCGTGCTGCTCGGTGTACCGGGTTTCGCTCATTACGCTGCTCCTCGTTTATAGCGGTGGGGGACGAACGGCATCGGTGCGACGCGGGCGGGCAAAGCCTTGCCGCGCACCAGAAGATCAATTTTGGTTCCGTCGCCCGCATAGGTCGTCTCGACATAGCCCATCGCGACAGGCGCGTTCAGCGACGGGCCGAAGCCGCCGCTGGTGATGCGTCCGACGATGCGCCCGGTCTTGTCCGCGATCTCGGTGCCGTCGCGGGCGGGCGCCCTGCCCTCCGGACGGATGCCGACACGCTTTCGCGCCGTGCCGTTGAGCACGCGGTCCATGATCTTGTCGGCGGCCGGAAAACCCTTTTCGGTCTTGCGGCGCTTGCCGATGGCCCAGACGAGATCGGCTTCCGCCGGATCGGTGGTTTCGTCGATGTCGTGGCCGTAGAGGCAGAGGCCCGCTTCCAGGCGCAGCGAATCGCGCGCGCCGAGGCCGATGGGCGCCACTTCGGGCTGATCGAGCAGCGCGCGGGCGACTTTCTCCGCATCCTCGTTCGCCATCGAGATCTCGAAGCCGTCCTCGCCGGTGTATCCGGTGCGCCCGACGATGGTGTCGACGCCGGCCACTTTCGCGCGCGCTACATGCATGAAGGTGAGTGCGTCGATTCCGGGCGACAGGCGGTCCAGCACGCGGCCGGCCAGCGGACCCTGCAACGCAAGCTGGGCGCGGTCGGGCCGCGGCTCGAGCGTGGCAAGCCCCTTGAGACGATCGGCGATGTAGGCGAAATCGCCTTCCTTGGTCGCGGCGTTGACGACGAGGTAGAGAGCGGCCTCGCCCTTCAGCCGCGTCAGCATGAAATCATCCTTGATGCAGCCGGCATCGTTCAACAGCAGGCCGTAGCGCTGCATGCCTTCCTTGAGGCCGGCAAAATCCGACGGCGCGACACGCTCCATCGCGCGGGCCGGATCGGCGCCATGCAGGAACGCCTGGCCCATGTGCGAGACGTCGAACAGGCCCGCCTTCTCGCGGGTGTGCAGATGCTCCTTGACGATGCCGGCAGGGTATTGCACCGGCATCTCGTAGCCCGCGAAGGGCACGATCTTGCCGCCGAGTTCGACATGCAGGGCGTAGAGCGGCGTACGCTTGAGCGGCTGGTCTGTGTGGTTCATGGCGGCCCGAATAGCTCCAGACGGCGCGATCGCCTTCACGGCGAAACCCGCGCCCCTCTGTCATCGGACCTGAGAGATTTCCCCCCTGCTCCGCCGAGGCTTCGCAGGGGATTACCCCTTCGGTGGAGACCGCATCCGCGGCCTCGCTTTCCAGAAGTTCATCACCTTCGCGGTCCTTTTGCCTGAGAGTTTCCGGGGCGGTTGCTCCTTCGGCCTACGCCCTTCGGGCTTCGGCCGACAGGTCGGCCTTTGAAGCTGGGCATACGTCTCCCGCGAGGGATCGTTTGCGAACCGCGCGGACGCGCCTCCCGGCGGGCCCGTGCGTCAAAGCCATTGTAGGTTGGGCCCTTGCAGAGTCAACGCGGCGGCCCGTTCACATCCGTTGGGGAATCTCGATTCCCAGCAAATCAAGCGTTTTTTCCAGCGCCGCGAACGCCAATCCACAGAGGCCAAGCCGCGCCGCCCTCAGTTCCGCGTCTTTCTCCGAAAGGATGTGATGCTCGGAATAAAAGCGGCTGAACATCTGCGCCAGGGTAAACACGTATTCACACAGAATGTTGGGCGCACGCTTGTCCTCCGCGGAGGCCATGGCGTCGGGCAGCGCCAGAAGCTGCAGCACCAGCGTCCGCTCCTCGGGCGAGCGCACGAGAGGCGGCGCGGACGCGAAACCCTCCTCGCCTGCCTTGCGCAGGATCGAGCGGATGCGGACGGCGGCATATTGCAGATACGGCCCCGTCTTGCCTTCGAACTTCGTGAACCGCGCCAGATCGAACACATAATCGGTGAGACGGTAATTGGAGAGGTCCGCGAACTTGAGCGCGGCGATGCCGACCTTCCTGGCAATGTCGTCCTGTTCTTCCGGCGGATATTCCGCCGCCAGACCCGCCTCGGCCAGGCGATTGCGCGCCTCGTCGGTGGTCATGGCGATGAGATCGAAAAGCCTCATCACGCCGCCGGCGCGCGTCTTGAACGGCTTGCCGTCGGGACCGTTCATGGTGCCGAAGCCGGCGTGCTCGAGTTCCGAACTTCCGTTGAGCTTCGCCTTGCGTGCGGCGCGGAACACCTGCTCGAAATGGCCGTGCTGGCGCTGATCCACGACATAGAGCATCAGGTCGGGATTTTGGCTCTTCACGCGGTCGACGATAGTGGCGAGGTCGGTCGTGCCGTAGAGCGCGCCGCCATCGGACTTGAGCAGAATGAGCGGCGGCATCTCCTTCTTGTCGCCCGGCTCCGCCACCGGAACGACGAGCGCGCCTTTGCTTTCGACCGCAAGGCCCCTCGCCTTCAGATCCTCGATCATCGGCGGGATCAGGGGATCCACGCTGGCCTCGCCTTTCCACAGGTCGAATTCGATTCCGAGACTGGTGTATTCGCGATTCAGACCGCGTTCGGACACCGCGATGAAGTGCTTCCACAGCGCGACGTAGCCCGGACGGCCCGCCTGCAACTCGACGGTGGCCTTGCGCGCCAGCTCCAGACGCGCGGGATCGGTCTTGCAGGCGGCGGAGGCGGCCGGATAGAGCTCCTCCAGGTCGTCCATGCTGACGGGCGATTCTTCCGGATACGGACCTTTGTAGCTTTCGTCGAAGTAGACGGGCGCGATGCCCCTCAGGCCCACCTCGCTGATGAGCTGGCCCATCTGCAGGCCCCAGTCGCCGAGATGGATGTCGCCAAACACGGTCCAGCCGTCGGCGCGGAAAAGGCGCTTGAGCGAATCGCCGATGATCGCCGAGCGCAGATGGCCCACATGCATCGGCTTGGCCACGTTCGGGCCGCCGTAATCGATCACCATCGTCTTGCCGGCGCCGGATTCGGGCGCGCCAAGACGCTCGTCCCGCGCCATCGCGCCGGCACGTTCCGCCAACGCAGCATCGGTGAGATCGAGATTGATGAAGCCGGGTCCGGCGATCTCCACTTTCGCAAAGATGGGATCGGCCGCCAGACGCGCGGCGATCTTCTGTGCCACGTCGCGGGGCTTTGCCTTCAGCTCCCTGGCGGCGGCGAGCGCGCCGTTGCACTGGAACTGCGCGAGGTCGGGGCGGTCGGACGGCTGCACCGCGCCGAACGCCGCGGACATCCCCTCGGCCGCGAACGCGCGTCCCGCGATCGCGCTCAGTTCCCCTGTCAGAGCCGTCATGGCTCGAACTGTCCCATCTTCTTGTTGTACTCGAGCTGCGCCTTGGTGAGCTGGAAGCCGACGATCACGTGATATTCGTAAGGCTTCTTGGCCCTGTCCACCCGGACGACGGTCGAGTCGACGTCATCCTCTCCGGACACTACGCTGTCGCCCTTCGAAAACGAGAAGGCGAGCCAGTGCACCTGCTTGTCCTGGATCGCTCCGTTGTTCGTGACCGCGACGTAGTAAGGCACCTTGTACTGGGCGTCCTCGCCGCCCGGCGGGCGCGTCGCCTTGAAGAAGAGCTTGAGACTTGTATCCGCCGTGAAGTCGCGCTTGGAGTAATCGCAGCGCGTGGTCACGTTGTTGAAGCTGATCGTGTAGAGCACGTTCGAGGGATCGTCGCCCTTGGCCGGATCGAACGCCGGCAGCGTGGCCGTCGAGGCCAGGATGGCCGCGTCGGGGCACGTCGCCGCACTGTCCGACCGGATGTAGTTGACGGCCGACTGGTACATCGAGCAGCCCGAGAAGGGCACGACAGCAAACGCCGAGACGATCGCGATGCGGGCAACGTTGTTGCGTTTCATGGTGCTTTCAAAATGCCTTGACATCCTGCCGCGGAAAACGCGCCAAATATGCAATTCGCCGGCGCATGTTACTTGACTTTTAACATGGCGCGGCGGACTCCTGATTCAGCGCCGGGGAGCGCCGGACTGTATCCAAGCGGGCTCTTCATGGGAAGCTCGGATCGCCTCGCCCAAAAGCCGCAGATCAGGCTCGTCCTGGCGGCGCCGCGCGGCTTCTGCGCGGGGGTCGAACGGGCAATTCGCATTGTCGAACTGGCGCTTCAGAAGTTCGGGCCGCCGGTTTTCGTGCGCCATGCCATCGTGCACAACAGCCACGTCGTCGAGCGGCTGAAGGGACTTGGTGCGGTATTCGTGCAGGAGCTGGACGAAGTGCCGGATAACAGCACGGTAATATTTTCCGCTCACGGTGTACCGAAGGCGGTGTTCGCAGAGGCACGCCGCCGCGGGCTGAACGTGCTGGACGCCACCTGTCCGCTCGTTTCCAAGGTGCACGCGGAGGTCGAGCGCCATCACGCCGCCGGCCGCCACGTGCTGCTGGTTGGCCACGCGGGGCACCCCGAAATCGAAGGCACGATGGGACAGCTTCCGCCCGGTTCGGCGACCCTGATCGAAACGCCGCAGGACGTCGCCTCCTTCGAGCCCGCCGATCCGCGGCGGCTGGCCTACGCCACCCAGACCACGCTGTCGGTCGACGACGCGGCGGATCTGGTCGCCGCGCTGCGCCGGCGCTTTCCCGACATCGAGGGGCCGCGCAAGCAGGATGTCTGCTATGCGACCACCAACCGCCAGCAGGCGGTCAAAGGCGTGGCGGCCGACGCCGACGTCATCCTCATCATCGGCTCGCCTTCGTCCTCCAACGCCCGCCGGCTGGTCGAAACGGCGGCACGCGGGGGCGTGCGAAGAGCGCAGCTGATCGAAGACGCGGCCGGCATCGACTGGCCGCAGATCGAGGGCGCGGCTGCCGTGGCGCTCTCGGCGGGCGCCTCGACGCCGGAAAGTCTCGTCCGGGAGGTAGTCGACGCATTCCGTGCGCGCTATGAAGTCCGCCTGGAAGAATCGAGCACGGCGCGCGAAGACGTGACCTTCAACGTCCCCCGCGCGCTGGCAGTGTAAGAGCGCATGGCCGTCTATACCGAAGTCTCGTTCGAAGAGCTTGAGGGTTTCCTGGCCGATTACGACATCGGCGTGCCGCGCACGTTCAAGGGCATCGCCGAAGGAGTCGAGAACTCGAACTATTACCTGCAGACGAGCGCAGGCTCGTTCATCCTGACGCTCTACGAAAAGCGCGTGCGGGCGGACGACCTGCCGTTCTTCCTGGGTCTTCTGGAACACCTGGCGGCGCGCGGCATCGCCTGCCCGCTGCCCGTGCGCAGCCGCAGCGGCGCGCAGTCGACGATCCTGGGCGGGCGGCCCGCGGCGCTGCTGACATTCCTCGACGGGCTCTCGCTGCGGCGGCCGGAGGCAACGCACTGCGCGGCGGCCGGAGCAGCCTTGGCCGAGATGCATGCCGCCGGAAAGGACTTCGCCCTGAAGCGGCCCAACGCCCTCGGCCACAACGGCTGGCGCGAGCTGGCGCAGGCGTGCATTCCGCGCGCCGAGGAGGTCGAGAAAGGGCTGGCAGAGCTGATCGCGTCCTCGCTCGGCCAGCTGGCGTCGAACTGGCCGGACGGGCTTCCCGAAGGCGTGATCCACGCCGACCTCTTCCCCGACAACGTGCTCTTCATCGACGGCGGCGTGTCCGGGCTGATCGACTTCTATTTCGCCTGCAACGACGCGCTCGCCTACGACCTTGCCGTCATGCTCAACGCCTGGTGCTTCGAGTCCGATGCCGCCTTCAACGTGACCAAAAGCAAGAACCTGATCGCCGCCTATGCCAGGAAGCGCCCCTTGAGCGCCGCGGAGCGCGAGGCGCTGCCAGTGCTGGCCGCGGGCGCGGCGCTGCGCTTCCTGCTGACGCGGCTCTACGACCGGCTGAACCACGATCCGCAGGCGCTGGTGCGGCCCAAGGACCCGCGGGAGTATTCCAAACGCCTGCGCTTCCATCGCAAGGTGCGCAGCCCGGCGGAGTACGGCTTGTGACCAGGCCGCGCGTGGACATCTTCACCGACGGCGCCTGCACCGGAAATCCCGGACCCGGCGGCTGGGGCGTGATCCTGCGCTCGGGCGGGCACGAACGGGAATTGTCCGGCGGCGAGAAGGCGACCACTAACAACCGCATGGAACTGACCGCGGCGATTCGTGCCCTGGAGGCCTTGAAAAAGCCCTCTTCGGTCACCGTCTACACGGATTCCCGCTACGTGATGGACGGCATCACCAAGTGGATGACGAAGTGGAACCGCAACGGCTGGAAGACCGCCGACAAGAAACCGGTCAAGAACGACGACCTGTGGAAAGCCCTCGAAGCCGCCGCCGCCCCGCACGAGGTCGCCTGGCGCTGGGTGCGCGGCCATGCGGGCCATCCCGAGAACGAACGGGCAGACAGGCTCGCCGTCGCCGCGATACCGGAGAAGTGACGAACGCTTTCTACCCCGCTGCGCGGGGTAGAAGGATTCTACAGGCTCTTCAACATATGTTCGGCGCTGGAGACCGAGAACGCGCCGGGCTCCTCGACGTTGAGCTGCTTCACAATGCCGTTATCGACGAGCATCGAGTAACGCTGGCTGCGTGTGCCCATGCCGAACTTGGTGGCGTCCATCTCCAAGCCGAGCGACTTGGTGAAATCGCCGTTGCCGTCGGCCAGCATCATCACTTTGTCGCCCACATTCTGCGCACTGCCCCAGGCGCCCATGACAAAAGCGTCATTGACCGACAGGCACGCGATCGTATCGACTCCCTTGTCCTTGACCTCGGAAGCATGCTGGACAAACCCGGGCAGGTGCTTGGCCGAACACGTCGGCGTGAAGGCGCCGGGCAGCGCGAACATGACGACCTTCTTGCCCGCGAACAACTCGTCGGTCTTCACCGGACGAGGCGCCCCGTCCTTCATCTGCATCAGTGTTGCCGACGGAATCCTGTCGCCCACCTTGATTGTCATGAACATCTCCTTGCCGCTGGATAGCCCGAGGTTTTAGCGGAATGCCGTGCGCGGGTGAAGACGCCGTGCTATCGTCGGTTCCATGGCATCGGGCAAACCCAAGACCGAATCGGGCGAGAGCTTCCTGGAAGGAAAGCTCCTCATCGCCATGCCGGGCATGCCCGATCCCCGCTTCGAAAAAAGCGTGATCTTCATGTGCGCGCATTCCGCCAAGGGAGCGATGGGGCTCATCATCAACAAGCCGATCGACGGGCTCACCTTTCCCGAGCTGATGGCGAAATTCAACATCGAGGTGACAGCGGGGCTGCAACGCACCCCGATCCTGTTCGGCGGGCCGGTCCATGTCGGGCGCGGCTTCGTGCTGCACAGCTCCGATTACGGCTCCAACGAGGCGACGCTGGCGATCACGAGCGAAATCTCGCTCACCGCCACCACCGACATCCTCGAAGCGATTTCGCACGGAAACGGACCGTCGAAATCGATGCTGGCGCTCGGCTATGCCGGCTGGGGCGAAGGCCAGATCGAGGGCGAGATCCTGGCCAACGGCTGGATCCATTGCGACGCCGATCCCAAGCTGATCTTCGACACCGATCACGACGTGAAATGGCAGACCGCCATCGCCAAGCTGGGCGCGGCGGTGTCAGGCCTGTCTGCCGACGCCGGACGCGCCTGACGCCGCAGATTCCGGCGCGCGGAACGTGCGCGCGATGTAGGTCATCGCATCCACCGCCGTTACGGGCTCGGAGAAATGGAACCCCTGGGCATATTCGCAGCCCAGCTCGGCGACCTTGGCGGCATCGGTTTCGGTTTCGACGCCTTCGACGATGACGCTGCGCTTCAGCTCGTGCGCCAGCGAAACGATGGAGGCCAGCACGACATCGCCGTTGGCCTCGGTATCGGTACCGCCGTGGCGGGCTAGAAAGCTCTTGTCGATCTTGACCGTGTCGAACGGCAGGTCGGCAAGCTGGGAGAGGCTCGACAGGCCGGTTCCGAAATCGTCGATCGCGAGCCCTGCGCCCAGCGAGCGGATGCGGGCGGCAAGCGCACGGGCGTCGGCTTCGGACGCGATCGCGCTTTCCGTGATCTCCAGCATCAGGGTTCCCGGCGCCAGGCCCGCGCCCGCCAGCAGATTGGAGAGGCAGTTCAAGAGCTCGGGATCGCGCAACTGGCGCCGCGACAGGTTCACGCTGACGAACAGCGGCTCCGCCAGCGGGAAGTAGCGCTGCCATTGGGCCAGATCCCTGGCGGCGCGCATCAGCGCCAGATGGCCGAGCGACACGATCAGTCCGGTCTCTTCCGAGTGGGCGATGAACTCGCCCGGCTCGACGAGGCCCTTGGCCGGATGACGCCAGCGCAGCAGCGCCTCGAAGCCTGCGACCGTCCGGTCAGAGAGGCGCACGATGGGTTGATAGAAGACCTCGATCTCACCGCCGTCGAGTGCGCGATGCAGCTCCGCCTCAAGCGCCACCGCATCGCGCGGGGCGAACGCTTCCATCTCCGGCGAATAGACCCGGGCGCAATCGCCGCCGTGACGCTTGGCCTGGGTCAGCGCAAGCTCGGCGTTCTTCAAGAGGTCGAGCGGATCGCGCGCATCGGAACCGAGCGCAACGCCCACGCTGACCGGCGCGAACACGCTGCGGTCTTCGATCTGATAGGCCGCGCCGCAGGTCTTGACCAGATCGGCGCCGATCTCCGCCGCAGACTTCGCCGGCGAGCGCACGAGCGCCGCAAAGCCGTCGCCGCCGATGCGGAATACCTGCGCGATCCCGCGAAAGTGCTTAGTCAGCCGCTCCGCCACGCGCGTCAGAATGTCGTCGCCGCCGGCATCGCCGAGGCTGGCGTGGATCGACTTGAAGCGATCGATGTCGAGCACCGCGAACGCCGCTCCGTGCAGCTTCTCCCCGAGGTTCTCCAGCTCTTCCATCAGCGCCACGCGATTGCCGAGTCCAGTGAGCGGATCGCGCAACGTGCGGTCCATCATCTCCGCCTCGGCCTCCTTACGCGTGGTCACATCGGCGAGCAGGCCGACGCAACGTTCGGCGGCCGCTCCTTCTGTGCCCTTCATCGTGGCGCGCAGCTCGAACCACGGATAGCGTCCATCCTCGGCCCGGACGCGGAACTCGATGCGAAACGCCAACCCCGATTGCGCGCGGAATTCGGAGATCGCCTGCTCGTAGACCTCCCGGTCGTCGCGATGGACGCGGACGATCCAGGCCCGGTGCGCCAGCTTCTGCTCGGCCATCCCCAGCAGCGCGGCGGCGTCGGCGGACAGGAAGAGCACGTCGTCCTTCAGGTCGAGCTCGAAAACGCCCTGGCGCGAGGCGCCGATCGCTTCCAGCGCGGAATCCAGAGTCGCGGGGGCTGCCGCCTTCGGAACAGGCGCAGCCGGCGGAGCGGCGGCTGGCGCTGCGCCACGGGCGGGCGCAGGCGCAAAATGCACGAGCGAATGGCGGCCGAACGGATTGACGGCGATCCCCTCGCCGGCCGTGACCGCAAGCGCCAGCATGATCGATCCGGCTGCTGCGAAACCGCCGGCCAGATCGGGCGTCAACGAAGCGCGACCGAAGACGCCGAGCGCAGAGAAGGCAACGATAAGCGACACCACGCTGAACAGCCCAGCGGCGGGCATCAACATGCGTGCGCGCTTGGCTCCCAGCCGCCGGCGCCAGGCCAGATAGGCGAACAGCGCGAGAGGCCCGACCAGAAGCAGGATATCCGTGAGCAGCGTCGCGCCCGGCAGCCCAACATAGGCCAGAATCGACACCCCGATCAGAGTGAGGACCGTGCGATCAAGCCAGCGGGCGGCGGGCGGCCAAACCTCGCGGAACGGCATCACCTCGTCGACGAAGCGTATACACGCGGCCAGCGCCAGTCCGCCGAACATCGCCGTCAAGCCGTAGGGCCCGCCGATGCTGGTCACGATGCTCCCGTCGAACATTCCGATGGAGGAGAGACGGGTGAGCAGAACGCTTGCCAGCGCCGCGGCAGCCCAGCGCGGTGCGGCGTGGTGGGTCATCACCGAAAACGCGCCGAGGATCACCGCCGCGGCGGCGATCAGGCCCGCGACCGCAGCCACGTAGATTGCGACCTCGCGGTTGTGCGCCGCAAGCGCGGGCTCGGTCCAAGCCAGGAGCGAGGGGGGCGCTTCCGCGCCGGCCACGCGCACGGCGACCGAAACCCTGGCCGTGGCGGGAATGGTGATGCGGTAGCCCTTGCGGCCGTAGGCATTGGAACTCTCGATCACGACGCCGGGATTGGTGCTCGCCACCTGCTCGATCGTCGGGCGCAGCGGCCGCGGGATGATGCTGAAACCGACATAGGGCGGCTGGCCGGCCTGCAACACACGCGTCGCCGCCCGTTCGGAGGTGTTGAGCGCCGAAAAGACGTACCAGTTCGAAGAGTCCGGCCTGGCGACCGCGGGCGGCACGTAGGGCTTCAAGAGCGGCTTGAGTTCGATCACGCCCGAGGCCGCGCCGAAATTCACTTCGCTCGGCATGTCGGCCACAACGGCGCCCGCCAAAAACGCAACGGCTAATGCAAAGGCGACGGCCACTCGTCTGATCACTGGCGCTTCATTCCCCGGAATGTGTTTCTTGGCCGGCGCGCTAACCTAGCTGCGCCTCGTCTTCGAGCAAAGCGAACAGGACGTGATCACGCCATTCTCCGTTAATCTGCAAATACCTAAGCGCGATCCCTTCCTGGCGAAACCCCGCCTTGGTGAGCAGGTTGCGGGACGCCTCGTTGGTGGGCAGGCAGGCGGCCTCGATCCGGTGCAGACCGAGGGTGGAGAAAACGAACGGAATCAAGGCCCGGACGGCGTCGAACATGTAGCCCTGACGCGCGAACCGTTCGCCGATCCAATATCCCAGGGCACAACACTGAGTGACACCACGCCGCACGTTGGACAGCGTGCAGCCGCCTATCAGCACGTTGTCGGCGGCACGAAACACGAAGAAGGCGTAGGCCGAATCCTGCCGGGTCTCTTTCTGGTAGCGCTTGATGCGCCGCCGGAATGCACCCTTGGCGAGCTCGTCGCTGGGCCACAGCGGCTCCCAGGGCGTGAGGAACTCGCGACTCTCCTGCCGCAAACGCGACCAATTCAGGAAATCGCTGACCCGCGGATAGCGCAGATACACGCTTCGGCCGCGTATCACCGGCTGCTGGCCGCCGGGGAACGTCAGCCCGCGCATGAATGCCATTGGTCCTTGTTTCATTCCGCCGCGCGCACCGTAGGCTTCGATCCGAAACGCCCAGCAAATATGCCATAGCGCTCCAGCTTGCCAGCGGGACCGAGGGTCGCGACCGACGGAAGGGCGGCCGACTCCATCACTCGGGAGCCGAAACGGCGGACCGCCGCCGCATCGACCGCCTCGAGCTTCTCGGTCATCTCCCTGACCGACAGCACGCGGCCAAAATTGAAAATGTGACCGGCAATCATCTCGGCGCGGGCCGAAGGACGCTCCAGGCCCATCAGAAAGCTCGACTTGAGCTGGGCCTTGGCGCGGGCGACCTCCTCCTCGGTCGCGGTTTCGGCCAGACTCGCCATCTCTCCGGCCACCAGTGCCCCGATTTCGGCCGCCTCGGTCTGGCCCGTGCCGGTGTAGACGCCCACCACGCCGTCATCGCTGTTGGAATGGGCGAAGGCGTAGATCGAGTAGCACAGCGCGCGCCTTTCGCGGGCCTCTTGGAAGAGGCGCGAAGACATGCCCCCGCCCAGCGCCGTGACATAAACCTGGGCCAAATAGAAGTCGGGATCGACGTTCGAAACGCCCGGAAAAGCACAAGCGATATGGGCCTGCTCGAGATCGCCGCCGATATGCACCTCGCCGCCGACGTAGCGGGCCGGAGGCGGTTCCTGCGGCTTGCCGGGCGCAAGACGCGCCAGCTTCTCCTCCGCCAGCCGAACCATGTCCTCGTGCCGGACGGCGCCCGACGCCACCATCACCATGCCCCCGGCGCGATAGCTAGCACCCATATAGGCGAACAGGTCCTCGCGCCGGAACGCCGAAACGGTGTGCTCCTCCCCCAGGATGGGCCAGCCCATCGGCTGGGCCGGATAGGAAACCGTCTGCAGGTAATCGAAGATGATGTCGTCCGGCGTGTCCTTCGCCTGCCCGATTTCTTGCAGGACGACCTGCCGCTCCCGCTCAAGTTCATCCTGCTGGAAGGTCGGCTCGGTGAGGATGTCGGCGAGGATATCGAGCCCTAACGCGACGTCCTCCTTCAACACCCGGGCGTGGAAGGCGGTCTGCTCCCTGCTGGTGTACGCGTTGAGGAAACCTCCGACCGCTTCGATCTCCTCCGCGATGGCGCGAGCGCTGCGCAGCTTCGTGCCCTTGAAGGCCATATGCTCGAGCATGTGCGAGATGCCCATCAACGATTCGGATTCGTTGCGCGCGCCCGCATTCACCCACACGCCGACAGCGGCGGATTCGAGCTGCATCATCGGGTCGGTCACCACGATCAACCCGTTGTTTAACCGAGACATTTTGGTGTTCATGGCGAGGGCAATCTAGCCTCGATCAGACCCCTCACCAAGCGCTTTTCGGCCGCTATGACCTCACATTTTTCGGCGCCCGAAAGGGCCTCTTTAAGCCTCGGCGGCGCCTCCGGAATCCGCCCCGTCGCCTGTCGGACGGCATCCGGAAACTTGGCCGGATGGGCGGTAGATAGGACAACAACCGGTACCTTTTTCTGCAATCTCAGATTGTAGGCGGACGCCACGGCGACGGCGGTATGGGGGTCGATCAAGCGCCCTGTTTCGGCGTGAACCCGGGCGATGGTCGCAATCGTCTCGGCATCGTCGCTGCGTGTCGCGGCGTAGCGCGTGCGCAAGGCCGCAAGAACGAGCGGCGGCAGGTCGATGCGACTGGTTTTCGAGAACGATTCCATCGCATTCGCGATCCAGCGCGCATCGCGGCCGCATGCCTCGAAAAGGGCGCGCTCGAAGTTGCTCGCCACCTGGATGTCCATCGAGGGGCTGAGGGTGGGATGCGCCGTACCGGCGGCGTAAACGCCGTCGTTGAGCGCGCGGGCCATGATGTCGTTGGAGTTGGTGGCCACGACCAACTTATCCACAGGCAGGCCCATGCGCATGGCCGCCTCTCCCGCGAACACGTCGCCGAAATTGCCGGTGGGAACCACGAACACCGGCGCGGTCGCGAGTTGGGCGGCGGCGGTGAAGTAATAGACCGCCTGCGCTGCGATGCGGGCGAAGTTGATCGAGTTCACCGCCGTGAGATTCACCGCGCCGGCGAAATCGGTTTCGGCGAACAGCGCCTTCACGATCGCCTGGCAATCGTCGAAGGTGCCTTCCACCGCGACGTTGTGGACGTTGGCGTACGGAGCGGTCGTCATCTGGCGGCGCTGGACCTCGCTGACGCGGCCCTTCGGGTGCAGCACGAACACCTCGATGTTTTCGAGGCCGCCCAACGCGGCGATAGCGGCCGAACCGGTATCGCCGGAAGTCGCAGCGAGCACCGTCACCCGCCCCCCCTTGCGCTTCAGGGCGCGCGCGAAAAGGCGCCCGAGCACCTGTAGCGCCACGTCCTTGAACGCCAGCGTGGGGCCGTGGAACAGCTCCAACATGTGCAGGCAGGGCGCGATCTCGACCAGCGGGGCGATGCGCGGATCGTCGAACGCGGCATAGGCCGCTCCGATGTCGGCGTTTAGTTCCTCGTCAGAGAACGAATCTCCCACCAGCCGCCCGATGATCGTGCGCGCCGCGTGCGGATAGGACAGTTTGCCGAAGGCTGCGATCTCCGCGGGCGTGAACTGCGGCCATGCTTCCGGCAGATAGAGGCCGCCGTCGGGCGCCAGGCCCGCCAGGAGCATGTCGGCGAAGGAAAGCGGAGCGGCAGCTCCACGGGTGCTGATGTAGCGCATGGTCTCGGCAAGAATGTTGTTCAGAGCGATTTCATGCGGTGACTAAAAGCACGATTTGGCCGCGGGACAAAATCGTGCCCCTTGGGCGCCGTGCATCAACCTCTTGACGGCGCCTTTGCCCTAATCCTTCGGCGTATCCACCGCCGCTTCGACCGCCACCGTATCCAGCCATTTCGGGGCATAGGGCACTTCCGCCTCGCGCAGGCGCTTGAGCAGCAGCCGCGGATCGGCCTCGATCACCAGCGTATTGCGGTGGAGGGGCTTGAGGAATTTCTCATCAACCACGTGGTCCAGGAATTCCGCCAGCGTGTCGTAGAAGCCTGCCGCGTTGAGCAGGCCTACCGGCTTGGCGTGCACGCCGAGCTGGGACCACGTCCAGACCTCGAACAGCTCCTCGAACGTGCCGATGCCGCCCGGAAGCGCGATGAAGGCATCCGACAGCTCCGCCATCTTCGCCTTGCGATCGTGCATCGTGGGCACGACATGCAACCGTGTGAGGCGGGCATGACCGAGACCGTGGGCGTTGAGCTGTTCGGTGATGACGCCGACGACCTCGCCGCCCGCCGTCAGCGCCGAGTCGGCCGCCACACCCATCAGCCCGATATTGCCGCCGCCGTAGACGAGGCCGATGCTCTCTTGTGCCAGCAAGGCGCCGAGCGCCTGCGCGGCCTCGCGGTAAACGCCGCTGCGGCCCATACTGGAACCGGCATAAACGCAAATCCTCACGGCCAGGTCCTCGAATTGGGGGCGGAGAAGTAGGTTGCCGAAACGTCCAGGTCAATTGGCCGGGCATGAATGGAGCGTATGCGGGCGGAAACAGCGTTCAACCTGCATAGGCGATTGACTGTTGCCGACGCGAACATTCCGCCAGAGTCCCGCGACAGGGAATTGCGCCCGATCACGAGAACTTGAGCCGGCCCTTGCTGATGTGGAACGCGACGTAGATTCCGATGAGCGCGGCGGCAAGGCCGAACCAGGTGATGGCGTATTGCAGATGCTCGTTGCGGAAAGTCACAACCGTCTGTCCGCCCAGCGGCCAGCCACCGGGATTGGGCGCCGCATCGGCCTCGACCATCACCGGCGCGGCGAGCTTGACGCGATCGGCGGCGGCGATGGCCTTCACGTCGCGCGCATACCAGATGCGGTGTGCCGCGTCGGGCGGCGGCGTGAACAGGCCGGGCGGATCGGGCGTGCGCCAGACGCCAATGACGATGGTATCGCCCGCAACCTGGCCGGCCGGGCGCCTGGCGGCATCGCGAAGTTCGACCGGCACGACGCCGCGATCGACCAGCAGCACGCGGCCGCGGTGCGTCGTGAACGGCGTGACGACGTGATAGACCGGCGTGCCGCCCTCCGCCACCGCGTAGACATAGGCTTCTTTCGCATGATCGAAGCGGCCCACGAGCGCCACGTGGCGGTATTCCGCGCCCTGCCCCATCGCCAGCGCCTGGTCCAGCGGCACGGGCGGCAGAGCGAAGCTGCGGTCCGCCGCCGCGATGAGACCAAGCTTCCAGTGCAGGCGCTGGATCTGCCATACGCCGAGCGACACCAGGATCGCGAACATGATCGCGGTGACGAGGCTGTAGACGGGCAGAGGACGGAAACGGAGGGACATTACCCGCTTTTTACCTCCCCCCGGTGGGAAGGTTAAGTCAGAACCTCGGCATCCACCTCGGAACGCGGGCGCAGTAGTCGATGTAGGGCCGGCCGAACTTGGCGCGCAGGTGGCGCTCCTCCCACAGCACGACCATCAGATGGCCGCAGAGGAAGGCGAAGGCGGCGAGGCCGATCGCCGCCGGCGAGCGCAGGACCACGGCGAGGCCCAGCAGCATCACGCAGAAGCCGAGCAGCATCGGGTTGCGGCAGTATCTGTATGGGCCGGTGACGACGAACTCGCGCGGGGGATCGAACGGCGCCGGCGTGCCGCGCCCGACGACCGTGAACATCGCGACGCAAGCAATGCAGAGCAGTCCACCCGCCACGGCAAGAACGAGGCCGACGGCGGACACCCATTCCGGCAGCGAACCGGCCATGTCGAAACGACTCGCACAGACGAGGCCGCCGACCCAGAACCCAGTGAACAACGTCGCCACGACGAGCGTGCGTAAGGCGATGAACCATGTCGGCTGATGAACGGGCGCTGTCATGCGGGCCTCCCTACCGTAGCTCGTGCGACTGCGCGGCAAATCCGGTGCGAATGCGGCGTGCAAATGCGAAGCGCTTCGCCGGCGCATGCCAGAACGAGCTTTCGCGGGGCCGGCTTCGCCGAACCGGTCTGCGGCTCACGGCAAGGTGAAGCTACGAACCGTCCGCCGGTTTGTATTCGACGTGGAAGCGCGTTAGCTGGCGCGCGGCGGCGGCGAAATCGGGCCGGATCGCGACCGCTTGCTTGTAATCGAAATAGGCGGACCTGAGATCGCCCATCTCGTCTTCCGCAACGGCGCGGACGTAAAAGGCCATCTCCGGCCTGGAGGTGCCGAGGCCGAGACCCTGATTCACGCTGTCGATTGCCTCGCGATACCGCGTCATGGCGCAGAGCACCGACGCGCGATCGACGTAAGCCACGCCGAGGTCGGACCTCGACAGATGCCCGCCCATTGCGATGGCCTGTTCGTAGTCCGCAAGCGCGGCATCGAGATGGCGCGCACCGGTGCGGATGACGCCGCGGTTGACGTAGGTCGCGGCGCGGTTGCGCGGCGTCAGCGGATCGTTCTCGAGCGCGGCGGTACAGACGTCTTCGCTGTCCGCGGAGCGGAACTGGTTCTCCGCCGCTGCGTAGCAGGCATGGGCGCGCCCGTTGCCGACCACGGTGATGGCGGCATCGGCGCTGGTGGCGCACAAAATGAAGGTGATCGCAGCAGTTCCAAGTCGCATGGCAACTCCCCGGAATAGCCCGGGGCGATTATCTCACCCCGACGGCACCCGGTCTACTGCGGAACAACGTTCCTGCAATCGTATGCGGCACCAATCGCTTTTCCATAGTGGCCGGAGATTCAGTGCGTTGGCTTGCCTTCGCCGGCATTGTTCCGGAATTGCAGCACAAGCAGCAGGGATTTGACAAGGCGCAGGAGGACCATCGAAAGGACGGCGGTCGCCGGAATCCACAGCACGGCGTGGACCCAGTAGGGCGGCTGGAAGGCGAACTCGACGTACAGCGCCCCGGTGCAGACGATGGCGCCGACGATCAAGATCACGAACACGGCGGGGCCGTCGCCGGCGTCGAACATCGCGTAGTCGAGGCCGCAAGAAGTGCAGCGCGCCGCCAGATGCAAGTAGCCGTCGAAAAGGGGTGCCTTGCCGCAACGGGGGCAGCGGCAGAACAAGATCGAGCGGAGCGTTCTTGTGTCCATGTACCCCGACCCGAACGCGCTGCGCGCATTCGACCTCCCCGCAACGGGAAGGTGAAGGAAGTAACCGCTACGCCGAGGTCGCCAGGCCCTGGCCGAACACGTAGATGCAGGTGAACAGGAACAGCCAGACCACGTCGACGAAGTGCCAGTACCAGGCGGCAGCCTCGAACCCGAAGTGCCGCGCCGGCGTGAAGTGGCCGAGGATCGCACGCGCAAGGCATACCGTGAGGAAAATGGTGCCCACGATCACGTGGAAGCCGTGAAAGCCCGTCGCCATGAAGAAGGTGGAGCCGTAGATGGCGCCGAGATCGCCCTGCCCCGCCGAAAGCACGGCGTGCGCTGTGTCGGTGAACGGTTTCAGCGCCGCGCCGTTGAAGCCGAAGGTGAACGGCGCATGGCTGTACTCGTAGGCTTGGATGCAGGTGAACGAAATGCCGAGGAGCACGGTGAGCAGCAGACCCTGCACGGCACCCTTCTTGTCGCCGGTCTGGATGGCGTGGTGGGCCCACGTCACCGTCGTGCCAGAGGTGAGCAGGATCAGCGTGTTGAGCAGCGGGAAATGCCAAGGATCAAGGGTGACGATCCCGCTCGGCGGCCACTGGCCCAGCGAGACGTCCTGCGGGAACAGCCGGAAATTGAAGTATGCCCAGAACCACGCCACGAAGAACATCACCTCGGAGGCGATGAACAGCACCATGCCGAAGCGCAGGCCGAGCTTGACCACCGGAGTGTGATCGCCGCGTACGACCGATTCCTGGATGACGTCGCGCCACCAGCCGGCCATCGTGTAGAGCACGAGCGCCAGGCCGATCGCGAATACCCACGGAATGCCGGCCAGCATGCCGATGCTGAACATCCCGTAGCTCTTGTTCATCCACAGAACGGCGCCCACCAGCATGGTGAATGCGCCGATCGAGCCTACGATCGGCCAGGGGCTGGGATCGACCAGATGGTAGTCGTGCTTGACTTCGCCGTGCGCCATCGATTGCCCCTAGATTCTGCTTTTGCGTGTCTTGCCCGAAACCCGCCGGAACATGCGGCCGCTGTCGGCTCCGAATTTCGGGAAGCGCTTCATGGACGAACCTGCACGATCGTCATGACGTAGAACAGAACGACCAGTCCGCCGAGAACGGCGGCGATGGCGTAGTTGCGCATGCGGCGAGCGCGCGCGTTGCGCTCGACTTGTTGCAGCATGATGTCAGATCCAGGCATGAAGCGGCGCGATCCCTCCCAGCCGTTCGGCGATCAGCGCCGCGAACAGGCTGAACAGATAGAAGATGGTGATGGTGAAAAGCCTGCGCGCTGCGGGCTCGCGCGCCTCGTCGTGCTCGTGCATGACGGGCTCGGTCTTCCACAACAGTAGCGCGCCCATCCCGGCCGCGGCCGTAAGGTAGAGCGGACCCGCCATGCCGAACGCGGACGGCGCCAAACCGAGGGGTACCAGCACAAGGACGTACGCCAGGATGTGTAACCGCGTGGAGCGCTTGCCAGCGACAACAGGCAGCATCGGCAGGCCGGCACGGGCGTAATCCTGCGCACGGAACAACGACAGCGCCCAGAAGTGCGGCGGCGTCCACAGGAAGATGATCGCGACGAGAAGCAGCGGCTGCCAGGAGAGCGAGCCGGTCACCACCGCCCAGCCGATCGCCGGCGGCAGCGCACCGGACAGTCCGCCGATGACGATGTTCTGCGGCGTCCGGCGCTTGAGCAGGAGCGTGTAGACCGCGACGTAGAAGAAGATCGCGAAGGCGAGCAGCGCCGCCGCGAGATGATTGACGAACAGCGCCATCATCGACACCGACGCCACCGCCAGCGTCCAGCCGAAGGCGAGCGCGTCTTCGCGCGCAATGCGCCCCGCCGGGACGGGACGGGCGGCGGTGCGCGTCATCAGCCGGTCGATATCGGCCTCGTAACCCATGTTGAGCGCGCCCGACGCTCCCGCACCGACCGCGATGCAAAGCAGGCCGCAGAAGGCGGCGAGGATATGCACGTGTCCCGGTGCGGCGATCAAGCCGGCCAACGCCGTGAACAGCACAAGCGACATCACCCGCGGCTTCAACAGCGCGAAGAAATCGCCGACCGTGGCAGCGGGACGGTAGAGTTCGAGCGAAACCAAGCTCACGCCTTCCTTGCCTTCTGCAGCGCCCGCGCCGATGCCCGGCGCTTGGCCTTGCGCTTGGACTTCTGCCGCGCCTTGTCCTCGAATTCCTTCATCAGCGCCTCGGCCGCCCGCTTCTTGGCTGTCTGCACATCCTTGGGCGAGCGTTTCTTCTTGCCGGGCTTGCTCGAAAGCACGATGGCCTCGATCAGCGGCTCGGGATGGGCGACGCGGTAGATCTGGTCCGCCAGCCTGGCTTCCGCCCTGTCGTCGGTTTCGAGCGCCACTTCGTCGAGCGTCTGCTTCGACAAATGCCGGACCGCGCGGCCGGAGCGCTTCTTGAACGCGGGCTTGCCCGAACGCGAGCCGGCCTTGCCGTGTCCGCGCGTGATGGGTTTCCCCCCGGTACGCTTGCTCTGAACAGTCAGATGTTCGACCATTAATGCACCCTCGGCAGTTCGTTGAAGGTATGGAACGGCGGCGGCGAGGACAGCGTCCACTCCAGCGTCGTGGCGCCGACGCCCCACGGATTGTCGCCCGCCCGGCGTTTGCGCACGAACGCCTCCACCAGAACGGCGATGAACACCAAAACGCCCACGCCGGCTATGAAGGCGCCGATCGAGGAGACGAAATTCCAGCCGGCGAAGGCATCGGGATAATCGGCCGTGCGGCGCGGCATGCCCGCCAGCCCCAGGAAGTGCATCGGGAAGAAGGCGAGATTGACGCCGACGAACATGATCCAGAATTGAATCTTGGCCAGCGTCTCGTTGTACGTGTAGCCGGTGAACTTCGGGAACCAGAAGTACCAGCCCGCGAAGATCGCGAACACCGCGCCGAGCGACAGCACATAGTGGAAGTGCGCGATGACGTAATAAGTGTCGTGCAGCGACACGTCCACGGCCGCATTGGCCAGCACGACGCCGGAAACCCCGCCGATCGTGAACAGGAAGATGAAGCCGATGGCGTACAGCATTGGCGTCTTGAACTCGATCGAACCGCCCCACATGGTGGCGATCCACGAAAACACCTTGATGCCCGTGGGCACCGCAATCACCATCGTCGCGAGCACAAAATATGCCCGCGTGTCGACTGACAGACCCGTCGTGTACATGTGGTGAGCCCAGACCAGAAATACGATGAAGCCAATCGCCCCCATCGCATAGGCCATGCCGAGGTAGCCGAACACCGGCTTCTTCGAGAACGCCGCCACGACGTGACTGATCATGCCGAATCCCGGCAGGATCAGGATGTAGACCTCGGGATGGCCGAAGAACCAGAACAGGTGCTGGTAAAGCAAGGGATCGCCGCCGCCCGCCGCGTTGAAGAAGCTGGTGCCGAAATGACGGTCAGCGAGCAGCATGGTGATCGCCCCCGCCAGCACCGGCAGCGACAAAAGTAGCAGGAAGGCCGTCACCAGGATCGACCACACGAACAGCGGCATCTTGTGCAGCGTCATTCCCGGCGCGCGCATGTTGAGGATGGTGGTGATGAAGTTTATGGCGCCCAGGATCGACGACGCGCCCGCGATGTGAAGCGAGAAGATGACGAGATCCATCGCCGGGCCGGTCGAACCCGTGGTCGTCAGCGGCGCATACGAGGTCCAGCCGCTGCCCGCGCCCATACCGTTGGAATCGCCGGTGACGAACATCGACAGGATCAGGAGCGTGAAGGAAAACGGCAGCAGCCAGAACGAGATGTTGTTCATGCGCGGGAAGGCCATGTCCGGCGCGCCGATCATCATCGGCACCAGCCAGTTGCCGAAGCCCCCGATCATCGCCGGCATGATCATGAAAAAGATCATGATCAGGCCGTGGCCGGTGACGAACACGTTGTAGGCGTGGGGCGTGGCGAACACGTGCATGCCGGGATACATCAGGTTGGCGCGGATCATCATCGAGAGGAAACCGCCCACCAGCCCCGCGAAGATCGCGAACACAAGGTACATCGTGCCGATGTCCTTGTGGTTGGTGGAATAAACGAAGCGCCGCCAGCCGTGCGGATGATCTTCGTGGTCGAGTGCAACTTCCGCCATGTTCAATTCCCGCACTATCTTGAGGCGACGAGGGTCGCGCCGTCACTCGCGTATTTCTTCTTCGCCTGGGCGAGCCAGGCGTCGTATTGCGGCTGGGTGACGACCTTAACTTCGATCGGCATGAAGGCGTGGTTGGCGCCGCAGAGCTGCGAGCATTGGCCGTAATAGGTGCCGAGCTCGGTGGCCTTGAACCAGGTGCGGTTGATGTGGCCGGGAACGGCGTCCATCTTCACGCCGAAGGCCGGAACCGACCACGAGTGGATCACGTCGGAGGCCGTGGTGTCGATCTCGACCACCTTGTTGACGGGCACGTAAAGCGGATTGTCGACTCCCAGAAGCCGCGGTTCGCCCCTCTGCTTGGCAGCCGCATCCTGGAGGATGTTCGAATCGAACTGGAAGCCGCCGTCTTTCGGGAAAGCGTAGGTCCAGTACCACTGCCGCCCGATCACCTGGACGGTGACGTCCGGTTTCGGGATTTCCGCCTCGAAATAGAGCAGACGGAACGACGGGATCGCGATCACCACCAGGATGATCACCGGAACGATCGTCCAGGCGACCTCGAGCAGCGTGTTGTGCTGGGTCCGCGACGGCGTCGGGTTGGCGCGATGGTTGTAGCGCACCATCACCCAGATCAGCAGGATCGCCACCACAGCGCAGATCGCGGTGATGATGACGAGAAGCAGGTTGTGGAACTCTTCGATCCGGGCCATCACCGG
>DATKOE010000193.1:0-12758 GCA_035524815.1 Rhizomicrobium sp. | reverse complement strand
GATAAACTTCTTTCCGATGGAGGATGTGGTTCCCATCTCTGCTTTTCTCGTGGAGGAAACACGAGACCTCTTTCGCCAAAGCAAGGCATAGCGAGTGTGACCAAGGAAGGGTTGCCGGTTCGGCACAAGGATGCATCATTTGGCTGGATGGCCGGGTCAAGCCCGGCCTTGACGATTTTAGAACTGCTCACGCCACCCTATTCATGCACGCCGTGATGTCGTCGTTGGCGTTGCCGACCGGTGCGATGCCGAATTTCTCGACCAGCACGTTCACCAACGCGGGCGTGAGGAACGCGGGCAGGGTTGGCCCCAGCCGGATGTTGCGCACGCCGAGCGCCAAGAGCGTCAGCAGGATCGCGGCGGCCTTCTGCTCGAACCACGACACGATCAGCGACAGCGGCAACTCGTTGACGCCGCAGCCGAACGCTTCCGCCAGCTTGGTCGCCACGACCAGCGCCGAATAGGCGTCGTTGCACTGGCCCATGTCCAACAGGCGCGGGATGCCGCCGATCGAGCCGAACTCGTGTTTGTTGAAGCGGTACTTGCCGCAGCCGAGCGTCAGGATGACGGTGTCCTTCGGCGCGTTGTCGGCGAAGTCGGTGAAGTAGTTGCGGCCCGTCTTGGCGCCGTCGCAGCCGCCGACCAGGAAGAAGTGCTTGATGGCGCCGGACTTGACCGCATCGATCACCTTGTCGGCCACGGAAAGAACGGTATCGCGGCCGAAGCCCACGGTGATGAACTTCTCGGGTTCGGTCGCGGCGAAGCCGGGCAGGGCCTTGGCCTGCGCGACGATGGGCGCGAAATCGTGGCCTTCGAGGTGGCGGATGCCCGGCCAGCCGACTGGACCGAGGGTCCACAGCCGGTCGCGGTATTTCGGCTGCGGCTTGATCAGGCAATTCGACGTGAGCACGACCGGGCCGGGGAAGTCGGCAAACTCGGTCTGCTGGTCCTGCCAGGCGCCGCCGAAATTGCCCTTGAGATGCGCGAACGCCTTGAGCTTGGGATAGGCGTTGCCGGGCAGCATCTCGCCGTGGGTATAGACGTTGACGCCCGTGCCCTCGGTGGCTTTCAGGATGGCGAGCAGGTCCTTGAGGTCGTGGCCCGAAACCAGGATCGCCTTGCCGGCGACCGGCGTGATGCGGACCTGCGTCGGCTCGGGCGTACCGAAGGTACCGGTGTTGGCGGCATCGAGCGCTTCCATCGCCGCGAAATTCACGCGGCCTAGTTCGAGGCCTTCTTCCAGCAGAACGCCGAGATCGCTCGTTTCGGTCGCGAGGCGGTCGAGCGCGCGTTCGATTCCCGCGAACACCGCGTCGCGTTCCTGGCCGAGCACGCTGGCGTGATAGGAATAGGCGGCGACGCCCTTGAGCCCGTAAAGCAAGAGATTGCGCAAGCCCACCGCGTCTTCGCCCATCCGCTCCACGCCGAACTTCACGCCGGCTTCCTTGGCCTGGGCGAGCAGCCCCGCCTTGTCCTTGGCCGGCACGAACGCGGCCGGGCCGGCAAGCGCTTCGGGCATCTGTCCCTTCGCACGCGCGGCGTTCTCGTAGAGCGCCTTCATGCGCTCGCGCACCGCCGCGGCCTCGGCGATCCAGGCGACGAACTTGTCGGCGTCGAAGTTCACGTTGGTGAGCGTGGTGAAGACCGCGAATTGCAGGAAGCGGTCCGCTTCGACTTCGGTGGCGCCGAGCGCGCGTGCCCGTATTGCGTACTGGCCGATGCCCTTGCAGAGGTGAATCAGCACGTCTTGCAGATCGGCCGTCGGCGCGTCTTTGCCGCAGGCGCCTTTGTTGCCGAAGCAGCCGTGGATGCCGTTGTCGAACTGGGTCTGTTCACACTGATAGCAGAACACGCACACCTCCCGCGAAATGCCGGTCGTTGCCGGCGGTGAAAGATGCAGCGCGAATACGCCATTAAACCCACAAAAAACAGAAGGACAAATCAGCGCATAAGTGCCATTGCCGGTACTTATTTTCGGGACGTGCCGCGCGGCGAACGATCAGCGGCGCGCCGCGGTCTTGGACGGCGCCGGGCGGGCGACGGCGAAGCGGCTGTACAAATCCGCATATTTCTGTCCGCTGCGGGCCCAGGAGAAATCGGCGCGCATTCCCTGTTCCTGCATCGCGCGCCAGGTCTTGCGGTCGGCGAAAACCGCGCAGACGCGTTGCAGGGCGTGCATCAGCCCCTCGGGCGTGACCTGATCGAACAGGAAACCGGTCGCCACGCCCGCCGCAAGCGCGGCCTCGTTGGCGTCGACGATGGTGTCGGAAAGCCCGCCGGTGCGCGCCGCCACCGGCACGCAGCCGTAACGCAGGCCGTACATCTGCGTCAGCCCGCAGGGCTCGAAGCGCGACGGGATCAGGATGGCGTCGGTGCCGCCCTGGAGCCGGTGCGACAACGCCTCGTCGTAGCCGATCTTCACGCCGATCTTTCCGGCGTGGCGGGCAGCCGCCTGCTTGAATGCGCCCTCCAGCTTGGCATCGCCCGAACCGAGCAGCGCCAGCCGGCCGCCCATCGCGACGAGGCCGTCCGCGACGGATGCCAGCACGTCCATGCCCTTCTGCGCGGTGAGGCGGCTGACGACGCAGAAGATGGGGCCGTCGCCCTCGGCCAGCCGGAACGCGCTTTCGACGGCGCGCTTGTTCGCCTTGCGCTGGTGCAGCGAGCGCGCGTCGTACGCCGCGGCGAGGTGGCCGTCGGTCAGAGGATTCCAGACGGCCGTATCGATGCCGTTGCAGATGCCGAACACGCGGTCGCGGCGCGCCTGGATCAGGCCCTCGAAGCCCATCCCGAATTTCGGCGTGCGGATTTCCTCGGCATAGGTCGGGCTGACGGTGGTGATGGCGTCCGCGGCCCACAGTCCTGCCTTCAGATAGCTCACGCCGCCGTAGTATTCGATGCCCTCCATCGCGAAGGCCGCTTTCGGCAGCGACAGTTCGCGAAACATCTGCGCCTGGAACCAGCCCGTGAAGGCGATGTTGTGGATCGTGAAGATGCTGGGCACGCGTGCGTTGTCGAACCGCAGATAAGCCGGCGCCATCCCGCCCTGCCAGTCGTGGGCATGGACGAGATCGAAACCCTGCGCCGCGTCCTGCGCAAGGTCGGCGGCGGCGCGCCCCAGTGCGGCGAAGCGCAGCCAGTTGTCGGCCCAGTCCTTGCCTACCGGATCGGTGTAGGGGCCGACCTCGCGCGAGAAAAGCTCGGGCGAATCCAGCGCGACAAGATCGAGTCCGGCGGCCGTGCCGGCGACGAGGCGCGCCTGGACCCCCAGCAGCGAATGCATCGGGCGGACGACCTTGCGGTTCTCCAGCGCCTTCATCACCGCGGGATAGCCGGGGATCAGCGTCGTCATCTGCACGTCGAAAGGCGCCAGCGCCCCCGGCAGCGCTCCGGCCACGTCGCCGAGCCCGCCGGTCTTGACGAGCGGATAGGCCTCGGAAACGACGGACAGGACGCGCATGGTCATATCAGACGGTCGATCATCGGCTGGGTGATGAGGCAGATGCCTTTTTCGGTCCGGCGGAAGCGCTGGGCGTCAAGCTTGGGGTCCTCGCCCACCACCAGGCCCTCCGGAATGTGCACGTCGCGGTCGAGCACGACGCGGCGCAGACGGGCGCTGCGTCCGATCCAGCAGCGCGGCAGGACCACCGCGTCCTCGAGCACGGAGAAGCTGTTCGCCCGCACCCCGGTGAAGCACAGGCAGCGGCGCAGGTGCGATCCCGAAATGATGCAGTCGCCCGACACCAGCGAGGCCACGGCGCTGCCGCGCCGGCCTTCGAGATCGTGCACGAATTTGGCCGGCGGAGTGATCTCGGCATAAGTCCATAGCGGCCAGCTCGTGTCGTAAAGGTCGAGCTTGGGCACCACGTCGGTGAGATCAATGTTGGCTTCCCAATAGGCGTCGATGGTTCCCACGTCGCGCCAGTAGGGTTCGGCCTCGGCGCCGGCGCGCACGCAGGAATCCGAGAAGCGGTGCGCCACCGCTTTCGCGTTCTTGACGAGATAAGGGATGATGTCCTTGCCGAAATCGCGGTTCGATCCGGGCGTGGCGGCGTCGCGGCGAAGCTCCTCGAACAGCCGCGTGGTCTTGAAAACGTAGATGCCCATCGAAGCCAGGCAAAGATCGGGGTGCCCCGGAATAGTGGGCGGGTCGGCCGGCTTCTCGACGAAGCTCGTGACGCGGTCCTTCTCGTCGACGCCCATGATGCCGAAAGCGCTTGCGTCCTTCTTGGGGACCTCGAGACAGCCAACTGTGACGTCCGCGCCGGTTTCGACGTGGCGCATCAGCATCAGCTCGTAGTCCATCTTGTAGACGTGATCGCCCGCCAGGATGATCATGTATTCGGGCTTGTAGCTCTCGATGATGTCGATGTTCTGGTACACGGCATCGGCCGTGCCCTGGTACCAGAGGCCTTCCTCGACGCGCTGGCTGGCGGGCAGGATGTCGAAGCTCTCGTTGCGCTCGGGGCGGAAGAAGTCCCAGCCCTGCTGGAGGTGGCGGATGAGCGAATGCGCCTTGTACTGGGTGGCCACCGCGATGCGCCGGATGCCGGAATTGACCGCGTTCGACAGGGCGAAGTCGATGATCCTCGACTTGCCTCCGAAATAGACCGCGGGCTTGGCCCGCTTGTCGGTCAGTTCGTTGAGCCGGGCGCCGCGCCCACCGGCCAGCACGTAGGCCATGGTGTCGCGCGCGAGCGGGTGTCTGCGCTCCATCGGCGGTTTGCTCCCTTGAGCACGTTCTGAGACATGCTTCGACATCTGTTGTGCCTTCATGAGTAACACATCCGGTTCGGGATGAGCGGGGCAGGCTGACGGTTTTTTCATAGCATTCGTCCGGCCCCGCAACCAATGGGGGTCGAGAGGTGTTCCGGGCCAATTCGCTGCCATCTGTCGCACGACCCCGGGGGGCGAGCGAGGGGTATCCTCCGCACCGCTTGGCGCCCGGCGCCGGAGCGAGCCGAACATGACAGCCGCTTCCGAGACCTACAGCCACACCCACTACACCGGCCGGTTCGAGCTGACCGTCGTGGTCTGGTGCGCCATGTCGGGCGTCATCATGCAGACGCTCGACACCACCATCTGCAACGTCGCCTTGCCGTACATGCAAGGCGGGCTTTCGGCCTCGCGTGACGAGATCACCTGGGTCCTGACCTCCTACATCGTCGCCTCCGCGGTGGCGACGGCGCCGGTCGGCTGGATCGCCGCCCGCTTCGGCAAGAAGAACGTGCTGATCGCCGCCATGCTGGGCTTCACGCTCACCTCGATGCTGTGCGGACTGGCCGACAGCCTGGACGAAATGATCGCCTTCCGCCTGCTCCAGGGCGTGTGCGGGGCGGCGCTGGCCCCGCTGTCGCAGACCGTGATGCTGGACCTCTATCCTATCGAGAAGCGCGGCCAGGCGATGGCGACCTTCGGCATCGGCATCATGCTGGGACCCATCCTGGGGCCGATGCTCGGCGGCTACCTGACCGACATGTACAACTGGCGGTGGGTTTTCTATGTCAACCTGCCGTTCGGCCTCGCGGCGGCAGCCGGTCTCTGGCTGTTCTTCAAGGACGACAAGAGCGACAGCACGCTGAAGTTCGACTGGCTGGGGTTCGGTTTCATGGCGCTGGGGGTGGGCGCGCTGCAGCTCCTGCTCGACCGCGGCACGACCAAGGACTGGTTCTCGTCGACCGAGATCGTCGTCGAGTGCGCACTGGCGTGCTTCGGGCTGTATCTGTTCCTGGTGCACATGCTGACGGCCGAAAACACCTTTCTGCAGAAGGCGGTGTTCAAGGACCGCAACTTCGTGTTGGGGCTGTTCCTGATGTTCATTGTCGGTGCGGTCCTGCTGGCGTCCACGGCGCTGATGCCCCCTTACCTGCAGAACCTGGGCGGCCATTCCGTGCTCCAGACCGGACTGCTGCTCGGTCCGCGGGGCCTGGGCACGATCGTGGCCCTGTCCATCACCGGGCGGATAGCCAACCACGTCGATCCGCGCTGGCAGATGACGCTCGGCGCCACCGCGATGGCGTGGTCGCTCTGGCAGATGGCAACATGGACGCCCTCAATCGACGACGCCCATCTGCTGTTCGTGACGGTCGTCCAGGGCTTCGGACTGGGCTTCATCTTCTCGCCGCTCAATCTGGTCAGTTTCGCGACCATGCCGGGACGCTACCGGGCCGACGGCACGTCGATCCTGAACCTGGTGCGCAACATCGGCGCGGCGATCGGCATTTCGATCACCACAACGGTGCTGTCCGACAGCGTCCAGGCGATCCACGCGCACTTGACGCGCTTCGCTACGCCCTTCAACCGCGCGCTCGGCGTCAACGCCCCGTCGCTGTTCTTCAACCCTCAGTTGCCGACCACGCGCGCGATGTTGAACGGGGCGATAGAAATCCGCGCCGCGACCGAGGCGTTCGCCAACGACTTCCTGTTCATGTTCTGGATATCGCTGATCGCGTTCCCGCTGATCTGGCTCATCCGGCGGCCGGCCTACTCGATGATCGGCGGCAACGGCAAGTCGAAGCCGCCCTCGTCAGAGGCGTAGCACGTTCCAGATGCTCGAATAGTCGTCGGTCCAGGCGTGCAGGCCGGGCGGCACCTGCACGGGCCGGCCGATCCACAGCGTGGGCCGGCGGAACAGTTCGGTGCGATCGGTGACCAGCACCCAGACGGAGGAGGCGACGCCGCGGCTCCAATCGGTCTCGACGCTCAGGACACGCACGGTCTTGCCGGAGCCGGCCTCGGCCTGGGCCACCACGGGCCCGAGGTTGACGAAGCGGTTGGTGACGTGGACCGCGAGAACTCCGCCGGGCTTCAGATGCCGCCAATAGAGCGCGAACGCCTGCTTCGTCAAAAGATGCATCGGAATGGAATCGCTGATGAAGGCGTCCACCACCAGCACGTCGAAATGCTGTGCCGGTTCGCGCTCGAGCGACAGGCGCGCGTCACCCAGCACGACGCTTTGGCGGGCCGGGTTGGCGCCGAGATGCCAGAAATGGCTGCGCGCGATCTTCTCCACCAGCGGATTGATCTCGTAAAAACGGTAGTCGTCGCCCGGCCGGCCGTATGCCGCCAGCGTGCCGACGCCGAGCCCGATCACGCCCACATGCAGCGGATGACCGTCCTTGGCCAACTCGTCGAGCATGCGCCCGATGCCGCTTTCGTGCGCGTAGTAGCTGAGCGGTTGGCGCCGCCGCGCGGGATCGACGAACTCGATGCCGTGCAGGATATTGCCGTTCATCAAATAACGCGTCGGCGCCTCGAGATCGAAGTGGAGCGGGCCTTCCTCCACCCGCAGCGCGCCGTAGAAATTCCGCGCCAGGAGAATCGACTTGGACACGGTGGTGTAGGCGATGTTCCCCATGATGACCGCCGTCACGGCGAACGCCGCCATCGCGCCGAGAGCCAGCCAGACGGGCCGGATCGTATCCACCCATTCGCAATAATGCTGCGCCGCGGCCAGGGCCACGACGAGGACCGTAAACGGCACCAGGATCGGCAGTTCGTAGGGCGCGTCGAACAGGGTCGGCGCCACCACGGCTACGAACAGCCCGCCTGCGGCGCCGCCCGCCGACAGGATCAGATAGTACTCGGTGAGATGGCGCGGCGGGGGCCGCAGCAGCGACAGCTCGCTGTGACAGACGTAGCACAGGATCAGGAGCACCCAGGCAATCACCGGCAACAGGGCGATCTCGCTCGAACCGGCCAAGCCGCTCAGCACGATCAGCAGCATGCCGATCGCCACCGCGAAGCCCACGTACCAGAGCGGCAGCGCATACCAGCGGGTGTTGGCGAAGGCGAAAACGAAACTGAGAAGATACAGCGCCAGCGGCACGACCCAGAACAGCGGGATCGCCGCGATGTTCTGAAGCATGTAGTTCGTCAGCGCCAAAAGCAGGCCCGACGGCGCAGCCGCGAGGCAGAACCACAGCACGCGCCGCCCCCAGGACGGCGAATCCGTCACGGCCGCGCGCGGCGCATCCTCGCCGGTGCGATGCAGCCAGGCCGTGAGCGAGCATACGACGACGAAACCGGCGAACAGGACCGACCATGTCACCGCCTGTCCGCGAATCGGCAGATACGGCTCGACCACGACCGGATAGGACAAGAGCGCCAGCATCGAGCCGAAGTTCGACAGCGCGAAAAGACGGTAGGGCGGGCGTTCGTTCGCGTCGGGCCGGCGCGCGAGCCACGCCTGCACCAGCGGACTCGTCGCGGAAAGCAGCACGAAGGGCAGGCCGATGGTCGAGGCCAGCAGCCCCAGGATCAGCCAGAGGGGGTCCTCGCCGCCCGCCGGTTTCCAATAGTCGGCCGGCACGATCGGCAGGAACACGAGGCTCGTTGCCAGCAGCACGGCGTGGATGCGCCACTGCCAGCGCAACGGCACGCGCGTATTGAGAATGTGGGCGTAGAGGTAGCCGGCGAGCAGCGCCGCCTGGAAAAACAGCAGGCACGTGGTCCACACCTGCGCCGAGCCGCCGAACCACGGCAGGATCGCCTTGGCGATCAGCGGCTCGACCTCGAACAGCAGGAAGGCGCCCGTGAAGATCGTTGCGGCAGCCATCAGGCGGCCGGGCCCAAAGCGTGTCTGGCTCACCACGGCAGACACCCCCATCCAAGATTCAAGACAGGTTTATAGGACGCGCGGAGTTAAAGAAACCGGCAGATGGCGCCGGCTGCCTTCCTTACAGCGCGTCGGTGTCGCGTTCGCCGGTGCGCACGCGCAGGGCGCTTTCGAGATCGACCACGAAGATCTTGCCGTCGCCGATCTTGCCGGTGTGCGCCGCCTTGCGGATGGCTTCCACCACGGTCTCGGCGCGTTCGTCGGACACGGCGACCTCAACCTTCAGCTTGGGGATGAAGGCGATGGTGTATTCGGCGCCGCGATAGACCTCTTTGTGGCCCTTCTGGCGGCCGTAGCCGCGCACCTCCGACACGGTCATGCCTTCGTTGCCGATGGCGATGAGAGCGTCGCGCACGGAATCGAGGCGGTGCGGTTGGATGATGGCGATGACGAGCTTCATGGGGTTCTCCCTAACCGGCCGTGTGATAGCCTGTTTCGCCGTGGCTTGCGAAGTCCAGTCCTTGCACTTCGGCTTCCTGCCCGATGCGCCAGCCTGCCGCAAGCTTGACCACCCGGATGAGGAGGTAGGTGACGGCGAGCGACCAGATTCCGACCACGATCACCGCCTCGCCCTGCACCGCGAACTGCGCCAGCAGCGGGCGGGCGAGGGCCACGCCGCCGGTGCCAAGCCCGACCATGAACGGCACGAGAAGGCTGCCGAGCGCGCCGCCGACGCCGTGTACGCCGAGCACGTCGAGCGCGTCGTCCACCTTGAAGCCGCGCTTCACCACCATCACCGCCACATAACACACCGCGCCGCCGACGATGCCTAGCGCCACCGCGCCCAGCGGGCCGACAAAGCCCGACGCGGGCGTGATCGTGGCCAGGCCAGCCACCGCGCCCGTCACCGCGCCGACCAGGCTCGGCTTGCCGTACTTCACCCATTCGATGGCGACCCATACGCAAGTCGCGGTGGCGGCGGCCAGATGCGTCGCCAGCATCGCCATGCCGGCATCGGCGCCCGACTTGAGCGCGCTGCCGGCGTTGAATCCGAACCAGCCGACCCACAGGAACGCCGCGCCCACCATCACCATCCAGGGCGCATGCGGGGGCTGGATCGATTTCGGGAAACCGAGCCGAGGGCCGAGCGTCCAGGCGGCGACGATGGCCGACAGCCCGGCGGTCAGGTGCACGACGATGCCGCCGGCGAAATCCATCACGCCCGCGGCCGCGAAGACGCCGCCGCCCCACACCCAATGGCACACCGGCGCATAGACCAAGATCAGCCACAGCGACGAGAACAGCAGCACCGCGCCGAACTTAATGCGCTCGACATAGGCGCCGATGATCAGCGCCGGGGTGATGATCGCGAACGTCATCTGGAACATCACGAACACGCTTTCGGGAATCGCCGTGCCGGGATGCACCGCCCCGCGCGCCATGTTCACCAGGAAAGCGGCGTTGAGATCGCCGATCCAGGCACCGGTGCCGGAAAACGCCTCGCTGTAAACGAAGCCGAACCACAACAGCGAAACCACAGCCGCGATGGCGAAGCACTGGAACAGGATCGACAGGATGTTCTTGGCCTGCACCAGGCCCGCATAGAAGAACCCGAGCGCCGGAAGCGTCATCATCAGCACAAGCGCGCTGGACATCAGAAGCCAAGCGGTGTCGCCGCCGTTTATCATTGCGATCCCCTCGCAGATAGCTGCTTATGGGTTAGGCACGATGCAGAAATAGGCGGCGGTTTCAACGCGGCATGTTGCCGGGTTGGCTGGCAACCTGAACGATTATTGCGCAGTTGTAGCGTTCAGGCGGTTTAGGGGGTTCGGAACAGCTGCTCCGCCGAAGGGCCGGAGTCGCCTGCGGTCCCCGCCGCTGCCTTCGGCATTCGCCTTCGCCCGGCGGCAAGCCAATAGAGCCCGCACGTCAAAAGCCCCACGCCGACCGGGATGGCGGATTCGGGCAGCATCGTCGCCATCCCCGCAACGATCGCGGGCATGTTCTGCACGGATGCCTCAAGGACCGACGCGAAGCGGGGCGTGGTGAAATCCCACGCATCCCAGATGTCCATCTCGAGAAAATAGCAGTGCTCGGCCAGCACCCCGCACACCGCGCCCGCCAGCAGGTAGGCGGCGATGCTTCGTATGCGGAGTTTCTTGAGCGCGATCGCGACCGGAATTCCGGTCGCGAACACGAACAGGAATCCGATGAAGGCGGATTTCAACGCGTCCTCGATCCCGGCGTATTTCATCGTCGCCGCGAGCGCCAATTCACCTTCGATGAAGCCGCAGGCGCAGGCCATCAGAACGGCAACAACCGCCGCGAACGCCAAGAATGGCAACACGCCCCGCGCCAGAAATCCGCGCATGACTGCCCCCCCGCACGCCGATCCTATCGCGGGCGCGCCGCCATGCACAGGCGCGGCAGCGGGACATCTGGGCGCGCCGGAAACAAAGTTAATGCGCGGCTCAGTGCCAGCGCAGGCGAACCAGTTCGACGCCTTCGGCCGGCACGGTTTCGCTCAATCCGAGAATGCCGCGGCGCACCGCAACCCTCTGCGCCTGCCCGTCGCGATGCAGTTGTCCGGCCGCTTCGAGCGCCACGTACTGCTCGGGCGTGGGCGAGGCGGGCGAGCCCATCGATTTCCATACCGCGAAGGCGTTGGCGTGAGTCTCATCGACGCGGAACCGCTCCGCCTGAACCTGCCGCGCGTTCCCGGGCAGGCCGGCGACCGAAAGTCTCACGCGCGCGGGCGGCGTGGCGACGTCATCGTCGCGATAGTGCACCAGCAAGACCGTCGCCTCATCGGTGCCGCGCGAAGCGACCGCCTCGACGACCGGTTTTGGTACGCCGTTTTCTTCGATGGACTTCGCGGCCGCGCTGCTTGTGGCCGCCACGCGCACGGCGCCCAGCAGGCCGAGCGCCTGGAAGCCGTTCAGCACCGGCTTGTCGATGCCGTCGGTGGCAAGATCGCGGAAGCCCGCGAAGAGCGGCTGGTCGTCGAACTGGAAGGCCCAAGTGACCATGCCCTTGAGCGTGACGCCGTCGCGCCGCGCCGCCGCCATCGTGTGCAGGAAATCCACGATGTTGTACGCGGCGTAAATCGGCCCGTTGCGATAGTTGTCCTCGGGATGATCCTTCGGCGAACAGCCGGCGCAGGGTTCGGGATCGTTTTCGCCCAGGATCACGGGCGTATCGCGCCATTGCGGAAAACTCGCGACGATCTTGAAACCGGTGTCGGCAGCGCGGAGCTGTTCGGCCATGCCCATCCGCACATGTCCGTCGACCCATTGGGCCTTGCCCTTGGGATGGAAGCTGACGAAGGCGAGCGGCGAGCCGGTCTTGCCGGTGGCGTAGTTCTTGCCGTGCGCGCAGTGCTCCAGGAATGCGCGCAGAAACGCTTCGGCCTGCGGCGAAGCAGGACCGGTGGAGTCCGGCCCGCCGACCTCGGCGAACGGGATCGCGCGCTGCACCGCGTCGGAGGATACGTCATAAAGGCGGAAATACTCTTCAGGCGTGCCATGCCAGTATGGGATGTCGGGTTCGTTCCAGACTTCCCACAGCCAGGTTTTCACATACGCGTCGCCGTAGCGCTCGCGCAGATGCTTCGCGAACTGGAACACCAGCGCGCCCCACTTGGCATAGTCCTTGGGCGGATAGCTCCAGCCGGTGAAGATGGTGCCGCGCGGAAAATCGTGGCGATAGGGCGCGGGGCCGGTGGTGAGCGCTTGCGGCATGAAGCCGAGCTCGACCAGCGGGCGCACGCCCGCGTCGCGATAAGCATCGAAGATGCGGTCGACGATCGCGAAGTCATAGACGGGACGGCCTTGCGCATCCTCAGTGTAGACGTTGGTCGAGCCCCACTTCAGCGCGCCGGTGCCGTCGCCGCTGGTGAACAGGTTATGAGTGCGGATGTAGACCGGGGCGCGATCGGAGGCGGCGAGCTCGCGCAGCAGCTTCTGCCCGTGCGGGCTGTAGGTGTAGTTCGGCTCGTCATAGCCGAAATGGCTCCATGGATGCGTCAGCGTGCCCTCGGGCTTGTTCAGGTCCACGCTGACGGCGACCTGCGCCCGCACGCAGCCCGCGAACGCTATTGCCAGCGCGCTCCAGATCCATCTCCACCGTGTCATGCCGCCAACCCGATTTCCGTTCGGGCAAAGACTTCTACTGATTTGGCTCCGGCGCAAGAAAAAGGTAT
>DATKOE010000192.1:0-27187 GCA_035524815.1 Rhizomicrobium sp. | reverse complement strand
GGCGGGCTGCTCGAACAGGCCGTGTATGTGGCCGACGACTTCCTCACAAAGGGCGAGATTGTCTCCACCCGCGGCCGTCATCCGGAAGATACCCAGCGCTACGACGCCAAACCCGGCGACATCAGCGGCGGCAAGCCGCTCGTGGTTCTGATCAACGGCGGCACGGCTTCGGCTTCCGAAATCGTCGCGGGCGCGCTGCAGGACCACCGCCGCGCCACCATCGTGGGCATGACCAGCTTCGGCAAGGGCTCGGTGCAGACCATCATTCCGCTGGGCGAAGGCGGCGGGGCGTTGCGCTTGACCACGGCGCGCTACTACACGCCATCCGGGCGCTCGATCCAGGCCGAAGGCATCGTGCCGAACATCGCCGTCGCCCAGAACGCCGACGACGCGTCGACCAAGATCGAGCGTCCCAGCGAAGCCGACCTGCCGGGCCACCTGATGCCCGAGGACGCGGCCAAGGCGAAAGCGCAGCAGGCGATCATCCGTCCGCCGGCGGGCAAGAAGATCGACGATTTCCAGCTGAGCTACGCCCTTGACCTGCTGCACGGCAAGGTCAGTATGGCCGCGGCAAAGGCTGC
Source organism: Rhizomicrobium sp. (assembly GCA_035524815.1). GTDB lineage: Bacteria > Pseudomonadota > Alphaproteobacteria > Micropepsales > Micropepsaceae > Rhizomicrobium. Next base: position 26,606 of record DATKOE010000192.1, on the reverse strand, counting down.
GTCGGACCGTTAAGAGGGCTCTTCAAGTCCGGCGTTAACGCGGGCGAAACCATGATCGCCGTTAGCTTGCGGCCATGGCCGCGAGCAGCATGATTGGGCAGCCGCCGCGCCGCGGGGCGTTCGTGCTCGCGCTCGCGTGGGCTTTCGTCGTCGTGGGCCTGGCTTCGATCGCCGTCGCCGTGAGTGTGTTCGGCGACCGCAATGGCGGCGACGTGGTCGCCACCGTGCCCATCCAAATCCGCAAGATCGCCAAGGCAGCGCCGCCGCCGCCCCCGCCTCCGCCCGTGATCGACATTGTCGAGACTCCGCGGGGCGGCATCGTCACCGCGACTCTCTCGCCCGAGGAACTGGCCCTCATCGCGCATCCGCCGGCGCAAGCGCCCGCTCCGCCGCCGTCCAGCCAGCCGCCTGCCGCGCCGCCGGGCGCCACCGTTCCGCCCGCTGCTCCTGTGGCCCCGCCGCCTGTGGTTCCGCCGCCGCTGGTATCCGGCCTCAACATCGCCAACCCCGCCCTGATCGAGAAGACGCCGCAAGGACCTTTGCCCCGCATCGCCGACAATGGGCTGCCGCCGATGCGCGCCTATGCCGTGCCGGTTGCCTCCGACAACCGGCCCAAGATCGCCATCGTGATCGGCGGGCTCGGCATCTCAGCCAGAGCGACTGAGTACGCCATCGACAACCTGCCCGGGCCGGTCACGCTCGCCTTCGCGCCCTACGCCAACGACGTGCAGCGTTGGGTTTCGGCCGCGCGCATGAAGGGTCACGAGGTGCTGCTCGAAGTGCCAATGGAACCCTACGACTTTCCGGACAGTGATCCCGGCCAGTACACCCTGCGCACCGGCGTGGGCGAAGATACCAACACCAAGAAGCTCGTCTGGTCGCTCACCCGCTTCACCGGCTATGTCGGCGTCACCAATCTACTGGGCGGGCGCATGTTGACGGATGCCAACGCGCTCGAACCGATGCTGGCCTACCTGTCGCGGCGCGGGCTTCTGTTCTACGACAACGGCACGTCTCAGCATTCGGTGGCCGGCGATGTGGCAAGCCGCGTCGGCACCCCCTTCGGCCAGGCGAGCCTGACGATCGATTCGATCCAGGCCGCGATGGAGATCGACCATCGCCTCTCCGATCTCGAGACCGAGGCGCGCGCCAAAGGCAGCGCGGTCGGGTCGGGGTTCCTTTATCCCGTCACGGTCGACCGCGTGAACGTCTGGGCGCGCGGACTTTCCGGCCGGGGCCTTGTTCTGGCGCCCATATCGGCCCTAGTCTCGGCGCCGAAGAAGCAATAACGCCGCCGCGACGTCGGCGCGCCGCGATGGAACCGAAGCCCTCACACGCAGATCTGCCTTACCGTCCCGGCGTCGGCATCATGCTGATCAATCGCGACGGCCATGTCTTCGTCGGCCGCCGCATCGACCAGACCGTGGAAGGCTGGCAGATGCCGCAAGGCGGCATCGACAAGGGCGAAACGCCGAAAGAAGCGGCGCTGCGCGAACTGAAGGAAGAGGTCGGCACCGGCAAGGCCGAGATCATCCGCGAGCTCGACGAGTGGTTCACCTACGACCTGCCGCCGCATCTGATCGGCGTGGCGCTGCACGGCAAGTACCGCGGCCAGAAGCAGAAGTGGTTTGCGTTGCGTTTCACTGGCACCGACGCGGACATTGATCTTGCCGCCTACGAGCCGGAGTTCGCCACATGGCGATGGGTGCCGATGAACGACCTGCTTTCGTTCATCGTCCCGTTCAAGCGCGACACCTACAAGAAGGTCATCGCCGCCTTCCGGGACCTCGGCGCTCCAGCGCGATAGCGCCGCGCCCTCTTGGCGATTATTGAATTGCAGTCGTATTTCGAACGGCGCTTGCACCCTATGGCCGCATCGTGTCGGCGTCCGGCCAGGACCCGGCAAGGGCGTATGTGTCGAATACGAACGACAAATTCTCGATTTCGGCGCGCCGGCATCACGACCGCCAGGGTGCAGTCTCTTGCAGGTGCTCGCAACTGCATCGGAGACTTACAAGCAAAAGACGACAAATTGAGACAAATCGATGTGTGACATCCACCAAGTTTCGGCGGCACGCGTCCATGCTATTGGTATAATCGAGACAAGTAGAAGCGACTGCTTCTTACTTTCCAAAACCGCAGGGGGCTACGGATGACAACCTACACGATCACGTGGAACGACGGCAGCGACGACTGGAGCAACACGAACGCCTGGTCTCCGAAGAGGTTGCCCGGCTCGTCGGATATCGTCGGCATCAATACGGCGTCCGACGAGACCATCACGATGGATTCGACCACCGCCAAGGTCGCATCGCTGATTGTCGGCAGCCACGACGTCTTCAACCTCAGCGGCGGCACGCTCACCATCTCGTCGTCGGCGAGTTTCGGCAACCAGCTTTGGGTGTCTGACGGCACACTCAACCTGGGTTCGCTCAACGTGACGGCCGCTTCGTTCGATCAGAGCGGCGGGCTGATCAACGGCTCGGGCACGCTCACCATAAGCGGTGGCGCGACGTTCGACGGAAGCGGCGAGCAGAAGGGCACGGGCACGACGCTGCTCAAAGGCGCAACGGCGATGGCGGCCGGCGTGGCGCTCAGCGGCGGGCGGACGCTCGAAAACCAGGGCGCGTTCGACTGGACCGACGGCGAAATGGACTTCGGCAGCTCTTCCGCCAACGCGACGTTCAAGAACGATGCAGGCGCGACGTTCACCATCGAAACCGACAACTGGCTTTACGCGATAAACGGGACGACGAAGTTCCAGAACTACGGGGCCGTGATCAAGAAGAGCACGTCCGGTGTGACGAACGTCAACGTCCAGTTCATCAACCAGAGCACGGGCACCCTGCATCTGCGCACGGGCGAGATGGATCTCGACGGCGGGGGATCGTCGGTGGCGAGCGCCATCAATCTGGATACCGGCACCACCCTCGAATTCGGCGGCGACGGCACCACCTTTGCTCTGACCGCAGGTACGATCGCCGGAAAGGGCCTGACGAAGCTCGACGGAGCAACTCTGGCTCTCAGCACCAACGCGGTGACCGTCGGCGCCTTCGAGCAGGACGACGGCACGATCTCAGGCAGTTCGACGTTCACGATCACCGGAACGGCGACCCTCGGCGGTTCCAACAGCTACCATTACGGCTCGGGCAGCACGGTGTTGCAGGGCTCCACGACGATTGACGACAGCATCGCGCTCAACGGCGGGCGTACGCTGGAGAATGCCGGAACGCTGGTGTGGAAGGACGGCGAAATCGACTTCGGATACGACCCTAATACCGACAGCCGCGGCGGCACGGCGAAAATCGAGAACGACGCCGGAAAGACGTTCAACATCAAGTGCGACAACCAGATGTGGATGGACGGCGGCACCGTGGCGTTCCTGAACGACGGTCTGTTGGAGAAGACGACAACCAGCGGCACGACCGAGATCTCGATCCCATTCACCAACACCGGAACCGTGAGCGTGCAGACCGGCACGCTCGACGTCGACGGCGGCGGCACGTTGGATCCGGACGACATCACCGTATGGGGCGGCGCGAAATTCGAGTTCGGCGGAGGAACCTTCAATCTCGGCGCCGGCACGTTCCTCGGCAACGGCACGGTGAGCATGACCAACGGCAAGTTCGCGCTGGGCGCCAACGCCGTGAGCATCAGCGTGTTCGACATGGAGCGCGGTGAGATCAACGGCACAGGTACGCTGACCGTGACGGGCAAGATGACGTTCGGCAACGACGGTTGGAACTACTTCAGCAACACGGGAACTATGTTGCTGAAAGGCACGACCGACCTGAGCGGGGACATCGCCTTGGATCACGGCGCGGTCCTGGAGAACAAGGGGACACTGACCTGGAACGACGGCTCGATCCGCTTCGGGTACAATCCGAACGCGACGAATGCCGGCAACGCGACGCTCGAAAACGATTCGGGCGCGACGTTCAACATCCACTCCGACGCCACGATGTACGACGACAAGGGCACCACGTCCTTCGTCAATGCGGGAACCATCACCAAATCGAACTCCACCGGCACCACCGATATCCAGGTTCCCTTCACCAACACCGGTACGGTGACGGTCAAGACCGGCACGCTCGAAATCGACAATCGGGCCTCGGGAAGCGGCACCTTCGCCGTTTGGACCGGCACGAGTCTGATCGTGGACTCGAGCGGAATCAGCGGAGCCGACACCATCAGCGTGACCGACGGCGGCGGCACTTCCACGCTCACCGGCGGCTCGGGCGCAGACACCTTCAACTTCCTCAGCAACTTCTCGGTGGCCGACGAGATCGACGGCGGTGACGGCACCGACACCCTCAATCTCAACGGCGACTATTCCGCGGGCAAGACGTTCACCGACACGACGATCGCCAACATCGAAAACCTCGTTCTGGCGGCGGGCTACAGCTACAAGTTCACATCCAGCGACGGCAACGTGGCGTCGGGCGCCACCCTGAAGGTGAACGCCGGCGCGCTGGGTGCTTCCAACACGCTCACCTTCAACGGCGCAGCCGAAGCCGACGGCAAGTTCTCCATCGTCGGCGGCGCCGGCAACGACACGCTCACCGGCGGAGCCGGATCGGATACGTTCGACCTCAGCAAGGGCGGCATCGACGTCGTCAAGGGCGGCGGGGGCAAGGACACGTTCAACTTCGGCGCCGCCATGACGTCGTCGGATAAGATCGACGGCGGGTCGAGCACCGACACGCTTAATCTGAACGGCGACTACTCCGGCGGTCTGTCGTTCGGCTCCACCACGATGCTGAACGTCGAGAAGATCGTCGTGGCGGCCGGCAACAGCTACAAGCTGACCACCAACGACGCCACGGTTGCTTCCGGAGGTTCGTTGACCGTGGACGCCTCGGCGCTGGCGTCGGCCAACCGCCTTCTGTTCAACGGAGTGGCGGAGACGAACGGCAAGTTCGTGATCACCGGCGGCGCAGGCAACGACACGCTCGTCGGCGGCGCGGGTGCGGACACGATCGCGGGCGGAGACGGGACCAACAAGCTCACGGGCGGCGGCGGCGCGGACTTGCTCAGCGGGGGCGCGGGGACCGACACCTACATCTACGGCGCGGCCGGCGATTCCTCGAGCACGGCGTACGACACCATCACGGGCTTCGACGGCTCCCACGACAAGCTCGACTTGTGGATCACCGTGGCCCAGGTCGATACTTGGCTCACCACCGGGTCCCTGTCGACGAGCACGTTCGACGCCGATCTCACGTCAGATCTTTCGGGGCACCTTACGAAATATGGGGCGATCCTGTTCACGCCGAACGGCGGCGGGCTCTCGGGGCAGACTTTCCTCATTGTCGATTGCAACAATGACGGCAAGTACTCGGCCGGGTCCGATCTCGTCATCAACCTGTCTTCAGGTACCAACCTCTCGAAGCTCGCACTGCCCACGTTCACCTGAGACCGGCGCTGCGGCGCGCTCCATTCGGGCGCGCCGCAGTCTTCCATGAAATCAAGCTGCGCGGGCGTGCATGGCGGCCGGCGGCAGCGCGCGGCTTCGCCAAGCGCTCCCGCCAGTCCGCCCCTCCCATTGACGCGATCCGCATGGGCGCGGCGGATCGGTGCACGGTCTTGAAACGGCGCTGTCCAACTCCCATGTGCGCTTGGCGGCTCGGCATGTGCGAGACGCGAGCGTTCGATCCCGCGAATAGAAAATGCAGACGCGGCGACGTTCCCGTAAGGGGGAGGGGGTACCCAAGGATTGGGGCAAGAGTCTGAAAATGAAGATCAAGCTATTGCGGTTCGCCGTGCTGCTCGGTCCACAATTTGAGACATCCTGCGAATTGCTCTTGAAAGGCTCGCAACGCCATCGCGCTAATCCATCGCGCGTTGGATGTCCTTCATGAACAGCTTCAGGGTATCCACCGAGGCGATCTGGGCGGCGGCATCGCGGAAGGCGGTGCCCTGCATGTCGATGCGCTGGGTCAGCACCGCGAACAGATTGGCGTCGGGACTCGTCTGCATCTTCGGACCGAAATGGGCGCGCAGGCGCTCCAGACTCGTTTCGTCGTTGGCCAGCGAGTAGGCGACCGCGGCGCGCATGGTTTCTTGGCGTTCCTCGGCCAAAAGCGGCGCGGCGTCGCCGAAGCGTTGCCCCAGCGCGTCCTCGGCGGCCTTGCCCGCCATCGGCCAGTTGGCGCTTCGCCAGTAGATGTCGGCGCGCAGCCGTTGCGTGTCGGGCTGCTGGTCCACCGCGATGAGGTCGAGCGCCTGGTCCCATTGCCTGAGTTCGGCCATCGCACGCGCCTGCATCAGAAGTCTCTGATGTGCCACTTCGTCGGGCAGCGTCGAGATCTGCGTGGATTGCAGCGTCGCCAGCACCGCCTCGGGCTTGTGGTCCATGAGCTGCACCATCGCCAGCCTGGTGGCCACCTGCGCGCGAGCCACGCCGTCGAGGCGCTTGTTGATCTGGTAGTCGAGCAGCTCTTCGGCCGGACCGAACAGGTCGACCGCGACCAGCCGGTCCGACATGCGCCGGATCATCTCGTCGCCGTCCGGGCCGATCGGCGTCAGGTCGATGAAGTCGTAGAACACGCTGAGCGCTTCCACCGGCGGCATCTTGTCGGCCTTGCCCTTGAGGAACAGGTCCACGAACGCCGCGCGCATGTCGTCCTGGGCCTGCATGGCGCCGTCGTCGTTGGGGAAATTCGCAGTGGCGATTTTCAGGATGCCGAGACCCTCGCGCCAGTGTTTCTGGGCGAAGTAGATCTGCGCCAGCTTGCGCAGGGTCTTGAGCTCCAAGAGGTCGCCGCGCCAGCGGAAGCGCAGCCGCTCGAGCGCGTTGATGGCGTCCGGCGTCTTCATGCTGCCGTTCTGGAGACCGGCGATGACGCGATAATAGACCGCCTGCGAGGCGAGTTGCTCGTTGCTGGAGCCCTCCACTTCGGCGAACAGGTCGTCGGCCTGACGGCGGTGGTTCTCGGCCGCGGCCAGCCGCGCGCGGTCGAGCGTCGCTTCAAGGCCCTGCGTTCCGCCGGGATGTTCCGGCACCTTGTCGAGCTGCGCATCGGCCACTTCCAGCGCGCCGATGCCGAGGGCGGCTTCGGCCGCGGCCAGGCGCACCCGGATCTGCATTTCGGGCTGGTAGGCGGCCAGCACCGGCGCGGCGCGTTCCAGGTCGGTGCGCGCCTGCGCCCATTGCTCCATGGCGGCCTCGATCAGCCCGCGCCACAGCGCGGCGTGGCGGTCGGTGTCGAACTGGGCGCCCACCAGCGCGTTGCGGGCTTCGTGCAGCCGGCCCATGGCGAGATCGGCGGCGGCGCGCATGGTCTGGAGCTGCATGTCGGCCTGCAGCCCCGGATCGCCCGCCTGCACGACGTCGATGAGGCCCAGCGCCTCCGCCGCGTAGCCGTTGGCGAGGTAGAAGCGCGCCAGCGCCAGGCGCGCCTTGCCCGCCTGCTGAGGTGCCAGCCTTGCGGTCGCCGCCCGCAACCGCCGCTCCGTGGCGAGGAAGGTTCCACCGCTCTGCCTACCCCAGCGGGCGAAATCCAGGAAGCAAGGTCCGCCGCCGCTGCCCGCCAGAGCCTCAGGTGTGCCCATTCCGGGCATGGAAGGTGGTGTCAGCGACAGTCCGCCAGGCCGTGTAATGGTCACGCGCGTGGCGTTCAGCGTCACCGACAGATCGTCGACATACGGCATCAGCACGAGCCCGGCGGCGGACGGCAGAGCCGAGAACTCGACGAAAGTGCGCTCGCCCGCCATCTGCCGCCCGGCCAGCGCCGGGATGACGAACAACTCGTCTCCGGCTACCGGATCGACCACGCGCATGATGTGCACGGCTCCCGGCAGCAGTGTCGAGATCGACGAGTGCGTGGGGTTCTCCTGGTTGCGGGCGAAGCCAAGGGCGATCGCGGATGAGGCGGCCTGTGGCGAGATGATGACCCTCAGTGTGGAGCCTTCACCGATCGCCGCGATGGCTTCGGGCTGCTTCAGGGTGATGCGCAGCTGCGTGACCTTGTCGTCCGCCGCGACATCGACCGAATCCGGGAAGGTGCCGAGCTGGGCCTTGAGTTTGGGGACGTCCAGAACCGGTGCATTCTCCAGCACGATCCATGCCGTCAGGCCGCGTGTGAACACCGCGGCCGCACGCCGCCCCGCACCGGGGAAAGTCAGGACCGCACCATCGCGCGTCAGTTTGGAGTCCGCAGTCTGGGGCTGGGCCGGCGGCTGCACCGCTTGCGCGGCGGCTTGCGCTTCGGGGCTGACGGGTGCAGGCGGCGAGGGCGGTGGCGGCGGTGCAGGTGCCGTCTGCTCGGGTTTGACCGCGGTTTGCGCCGCGAGTTTGTTGAGCTCCGCCAGAGGGCCTTTTGGTGCCGGCACACTGGCCGCCAGCTTGGCCGGAGCACCCGTTGCGGCGCCGGGTGAAGCAACGACTTTGGGATTGTTGGCGCCGGGCGGATTGAAGGTATCGGCGTCGGTCTTGGGCGCAAGCACGTCGAGCGCGATGTGGGTCCCGTCACGGAAGTCGCGATAACGGGAGGCGGTATCGGTGGCGAACTCGATCACCGTGGCGTTGCCGTCGAGATGCCAGCCGGCGGTTTTCACCCACGGCGGCGCCTCGCGTTCTATTGCGGAGAAATCGGGATTGGCGGGAGCTTCGAAGCGGACGGTTACCCGGCCGACGCCCGCGAACACTTTGTACGGCACCGACTTGGACCAGTCGAAGACGACGCGAGTGAAGTTTTGATAGGCACCCGATCGCACCTTCAGCACAGGGATCTTAGCGAGATCGACTTCATTCGGTTTTGTGGGCGGGGGCGGCGGCAGATCCGGCGGCGTCCCGGCGTAGTCTTGCGGTACCAGGTCTACGGCAAAGTGCGCACCGGACGCGCTCAAGTGCACGCGCACCTGCTGGTTGAGTGCGAAGCGGAAGGTTTTGCCGTCGGGATCGGCACGCCCGCTGGCGAAGTAGAACGGCAGGGCCTGCACCACGGCGTCGGGCGTGAGCGCCACCTTGCGTCCGAAGCTGATAGTGAGAACGCCGCCGGTGGTCTGTGCCGTCACCTGATCGTCGGGCGAAAGCGAGAACAGAAGGCGTCCGTAACCTCCGGCCGTCGAAGACGCAACCGCGTCCGCGGCTTGCGCGGCGCTCGTGACAGGCACGGCGATCGAGATGAGCAAGAGGAGGCGCACGATCCGCTGCATGGTTGGAAGCCTGTCGAATGTCACTGTGCGCCGTTAGTCCTTCATGAGCCTACTTGGCCGCTTTCGGCGCAACTTGGGCGGAGCTTGGTTGCGGGGCTTGTTGCGCGGAACTTGATTGCGGGGTCGGTATGGTCTTTGCCTGGGCCGTCGCAGCCGCCGCGGCGGGTTGTGCTAAGGGCGCGGGCAGAGGCGCAGCGACGGCTGCTGCCGTGTCGGGGAGCTTCAGCCGTCCGGCCAGCTTCATCGTCAACTTCTCGGCGTTGTCCGCCGTCATGTTCGCCAGGACCGGCGCCAGCACGTCGGACTTCATCGCCTGCGCCACCGGCACCAGCACCTCGTCGGACAGATTGTTGAAGATGCGCGCTGCATCCTTCGGCTTCATGGCCGAATACGTCTTCACCAGCGACGCCAATTGGGCCTTCTGGGCGTCGTCGCGCTGACCCAGTAAAGCGGTCATCTGCTCCTGTAGCTGCTTCAACGTGGCGATCTTGGAATCGACGCGAGCCTCCGCGGCTTGGAGCACCTGCGTGCGCATCTCGATGTCGGCCTCGCGCGCGTCCAGGCTTGCGCGCCGTTTGGCCAGGCTGGACAGGACATCGACTTCCGCTGCGCTTTCGGTTTGGGCGCCTTCGGTGGCGGGATCGCTTGCGACCGGCGCCGTGTCCTTCGCCAGCACGTCGGTTGCGCTCGATGGTGCCGCCTCCTGCGCCCAGGCAGCGCGCACGAGGCCCTCGCCTTTCAGCCCCAGCAACGCGATCCCGACCAGAATGACGGCCGGCAGAAGTCTCGGCGTGGCTTTCATCGGACGGCTTTCAGGGTCTCGAGCCGGCGCATGACGTTGCCGGACGGCAGTTGCTGCGATGGCTTCTGCGGCACGGCGCGATCAAAGCGCTGGGCGATGCGTTCGCCGGAGGACGACAGAACCGACAGCTCGTCGGCGACGGCGCGAGCCCGGCGCAGCCGGTCGTCCAGGGTTTCGGCGGCTTCGCCCGCAGCGGACTTGAGGGCCCTGAGCGATGCGCCCGCATTCGTGATGGCGGTGTTCAGCTCCCCGATCATGGTCGACAGGCCGTCCTGGCCCTTGCGCACGGCGGCCAGACGCCGCTCGAGCACGATGCAGTAGACCAGCGTGGCCGCCAGAAGCAGCGAGAGGGTCAGTTCGAGAGCCATGGAAAGCGTCATGGTCATGTCTCCTATAGCGCGCGCGAAGCGTCCGTGCGCTCAATGGCCTCTTCGATCCGGACCGCGACCGAGGTGCCGGTACGCCCCATACGGCCGCGCAACAGCGGTACCCCGCGGCAGCGCATCTCGATCTTCGACTCTGGCGTGGCGTTCAGAAGCACAGTTTGGCCGACTTCCAGGTTCATGATCTTGTTCAGGGGCATGATCTGCTCGTCGAGGATCGCTTCGATCTCGACCCTGGTGGACCACAGCTCGGTGGCCAGATGACCTTCCCAGATGGAATCGCGTCCGAACTTCTCGCCCATGAACTGCTGCAGCAGCAGCTTGCGGATCGGTTCTAGCGTCGCATATGGCAGCAGGAGTTCGGTGCGCCCTCCGCGGTCTTCCATGTCGACGCGCAGCTTGACGAGGATCGCCGCGTTGGCGGGGCGCGCGATCGCGGCAAAGCGCGGATTGGTCTCCAGACGGTCGAGTTGGAAGGTGACCGGCGCCAGCGGCTCGAAGGCCTGGCACATGTCCTGGAGGATAACCTCGATCATCCGCTGTACCAGCGTGCGCTCGATGGTGGTGTAAGGACGGCCCTCGATGCGCATGGCCGAGGACCCGCGCCGTCCGCCCAGGAGAACGTCGACGATCGAATAGATGAGGTTCGAATCGACCGTAAACAGCCCGTAGTTGTCGAGCTGCTCGGCATGGAATACCGCCAGGATCGCGGGCAGCGGGATGGAATTCAGGTAATCGCCGAAGCGGATGGAAGTGATGTTGTCCAGACTGACTTCGACATTGTCGGATGTGAAGTTGCGCAAGGATGTCGTCATCAGCCGCACGAGGCGGTCGAAAACGATTTCCAGCATCGGCAGGCGCTCATAGGAAACGAGCGCGGAATTGATGATGGCGCGAACACCGGACTTGTCCTGGGACTGGTCGGTGTTGACGTCGAACCCGAGCAGGGAGTCGATTTCTTCCTGATTGAGGATTCGCTCGGCCGGCCCTGCTGGGGCTGCTGTCGCCGCCGCGGACGAGGACTCGGTTGCCGCGGGTTGCGCCGCGGCCGCCTCTGCGGGTTGCGTCGCGTCGGTCTCGGTCGGAGCTGCGGGTTTTTGCGGTTCGTCGGCCATGGCTACTGGATGATCATCTCTTTCAACAACACATCACGAACGCGGTAGGGCGCCGCCGCGACGTTGGTGCGGCGCAAGAGCTCTTCCTTTACGCGCATGATTCCCGCCGACCCTTTGAGATCGTCGGAGCGCAGTTCGCGCAGGTATCCCTGGAACTGATCGACGATGCGCGGCATCAGCGCCTGAATGCCGGCATTCTCGTCGTTCGTGTAAAGCTCTAGCGAAAGCGAGAGTTTCAGGTACACGGGCGTTCCGTCGGAGCTTTGGATGTTCACGATCAGGTCCGGCACGTCGTGGTAGGCGACTTGCGGAGGCGTCGCAGGCATGTCCGGAATCCCGGATGCCGTCTTGACCGGCTCGGTCGGCTCCGCGAACACGAAGAAATACAGTCCGGCACCGCCACCGAGCAGCAGAAGCAGCAGGCCGCCGGCGGCGATCATAAGAAGCTTCTTGTTGCCGAGGAGTTTCTTAACGAAACCTTGCTTCTCGCCCTCCGGCTTCTTGTCGCCCTCTTCGGGCTCTTCCACCTTGGGCGCAGGTTGCTTTTCCGGCTTGGCCATTTTCGTCCCGCCTCGACTTTGAAGCGACGTTAGGCGCTCGTGGTTAAGGAGTGGTTCAAAACACGGCTCGCGGCAGACTTCTCCCGGCAGGTTTTGCCGGGACGGCCGAAAGCGAGCGTGAAAAGGCCCGGAATTGGCGGGTGTTCCTTTGGCACGGGCTCTGCACCGCATCGGCCCGGCAGTGGACCAGAAAGGATCCGCCCCTCCATGGATAACGCTTCTCTCGTGAGTCTTTCCTACCAGCTTGCGGCCTTCCGCTCGATGGACGTGATCGCGAACAACTTGGCGAACGTTTCGACGCCGGGGTTCAAGCGCGAAAGCGTCAAGTTCGAGGAACTGCTCCAGCACGTCGCGCCGGCCGAGGATCAAAAAGGCCCTCAAACGCTCTCTTTCGTCCGTGATGCCGGCATCAGTCGCGACATCAGCGGCGGCAGCCTCCAAACCACGGGCGCACCTTTCGATCTGGCGATCAACGGCCAGGGCTATTTCGCGATCCAAACCGCCGCGGGCGAGATGTACACGCGCAACGGCCACTTCACCCTCAACGCAGACGGCACCATCATCACACAGGACGGCGATCCCCTGCTTGGCGACGGAGGTCCCGTGACGGTTACGGTCGACGACGGCGATGTGAGTTTTGGCCCGGACGGAACGATCAGCGGCAAGCAGGGCCAGATGGGCAAGCTCCGCCTGGTAACGTTCGCCAACGAGCGGGCTCTGACCAAACGCGGCGCCAGCCTTTATTCGACCTCCCAAACGCCGGTCCCCTCGACGGACGCAACTCTGAAACAGGGCATGCTCGAAGGTTCAAACGTGCAGCCGGTGATCGAGATTTCGCGGATGGTCGAAATGATGCGCTCCTACGAGGCTACGGCCACGCTCGACAAGAGCGCGGAGGACATGAAGCGCCAGGCAATCCAGAAGCTCGGCACGGTGCAGTAACAAGGAGATAGACCATGCGCGCCCTCTCGATCGCAGCCACCGGAATGCTGGCGCAGCAGACCAACGTCGAAGTGATCGCGAACAACCTCGCAAACATGAACACGACCGGATACAAGGAACAGCGCGCCGCCTTCCAGGATCTTCTCTATCAGAACATCCAGCAAGCGGGCGCCCAATCGTCGGACACCGGAACTCTGCTGCCGTCTGGAATCCAACTTGGCGCAGGCGTGCGTACCGCGGCGGTCTACCGCATCACGACGCCTGGCGATCTCAAGAACACCGCCAACCCCTACGACGTGGCGATCAACGGCGCCGGCTATTTCCGCGTCCAGATGCCGGACGGCACCGACGCCTACACGCGTGACGGCAATTTCTCGTTGTCCCCGGAAGGCCAGCTCGTCACCCAGGCAGGTTACGTCGTCCAGCCCGGCATCGCCATCCCCGCCAACGCCACCGCGGTCACGATCAACGCGCAAGGCCAGGTGCAGGTCACCGTGCCGGGCCAGACTGCCACGCAGACCGTGGGCCAGCTTGAGCTGACGCGATTCCCCAATGACGCGGGACTTCGCGCGCTCGGCGACAATCTGATGGCGGAAACCGCCTCCTCTGGCGCGCCGCAGGCCGGCGTGCCGGGATCGACCGGCTACGGAACCATCCAACAGTACTTCCTTGAGACCTCCAACGTGAACGCGGTTGAGGAGATCACCTCTCTGATCACTGCGCAGCGCGCGTACGAAATGAACTCGAAAGTCATCTCGGCGGCCGACGAAATGCTCGCCGAAACCGCCAAGCTCGGAGCCTGACCATGATCCGCCTTTTCCTCCTGATCTGGGCGCTGCTTTTGTGCTGGCCCGCATTCGGCGGCGTGCGCGTCGTGGTGCCGGAGCGCGACATCGCCCGCGGTGCGACGATCGCGGAGAGCGATCTCACCTATGCGGTATCGCCCAACGACGTCATGAGCGGAACCGTCACGGCCATGAACGACATCGTCGGCATGCAGGCCAGGCGCACGCTGCGGACAGGCGAAACCCTGCGCCTGGAAGATGTCCGCCACCCCGTGGTCGTCACCAAGGGGTCTACGGTGACGATGACGTTCGAAATGCCGGGCCTGGTGCTCACCGCTGTCGGCCGCGCCATGAGCGAAGGCGGCGTTGGAGAGACGGTAACCGTGCAGAATCCGGCCTCGTACCGACAGGTCAGTGCAATTGTGACCGGGCCCGGACAGGTGCGCGCGCAAGCGGGTGGCGCGCGGATCGCCAGCACCCATCATTGAGAGGATCGCCATGAGTCTGCGTCGAACGCTTCTTCTGGCCACCGCTGCCGCGATTCTGTCCGGCTGCACGAGTTATCAGCGCCTGACGGAACTTGGCAGCGGCCCAAAGATGGCAGCGATGAACAACCCTGCTCCGCAGGTGTCGGTGCCCATGCCCCAGCCGCCGGCGGAACCGCGTGGACGCGCATCGCTGTGGCAGCCCGGAGCGCGCAGCTTTTTCCACGATCCGCGCGCGTCTCGCGTAGGCGACATCATCACCGTCAACGTATCGGTCGCCGACACCGCCAAGATGTCCAATACCACTAGCCGTTCGCGCACCAACAGCGACGACGCCAGCATGTCGAACCTGTTCGGCCTGGAGCGGTATCTGCAGGCCTCGCACATCGATCCGTCGAATCTGGTGAAGATGGGTTCGGACACCTCGAACGTCGGCGCCGGTTCGATCAACCGGTCCGAGACGATAAACCTCACGTTGGCGGCGCTGGTGACTCAGGTCCTGCCGAACGGAAATCTGGTCATCTCGGGGCACCAGCAGATGAAGGTGAACGGCGAATTGCGAGACCTGCAGGTCTCCGGCATCGTGCGTATCGAGGACATCACGAGTTCCAACACTATCGATCTCACCCAGATCGCCGAGGCGCGCATCTCCTATGGTGGCCGAGGCACGGTCAGCGATGTGCAGGAGCCGCGGCTCGGTAGCCAGCTCTACGACATCCTTATGCCGTGGTGAATTTGCGCTGAATGCAAACGAAAGCGGCGCCTTCGGCGCCGCTCTTGTTCTCAGTACTTTGTCTTGCGATGCGAATCGCTCAATCGTCGCGATAGACTTTTTCGCGACGCTCGTGGCGCTCCTGAGCTTCGATCGACAGCGTCGCAATCGGTCGTGCATCGAGCCGCTTCAGCGAAATCGGTTCGCCCGTCTCCTCGCAGAATCCGTACGAGCCGTCTTCGATGCGGCGCAACGCGGCGTCGATCTTGGCGATCAGCTTGCGCTGGCGGTCGCGGGTGCGAAGCTCCAGTTGACGTTCCGCTTCGGTCGAGGCGCGGTCGGCGAGGTCGGCGTGCGGCACCGTTTCGGCTTGCAGATTCTGAATCGTCTCACGGCTCTCGCGCAGGATTTCGTCTTTCCAGTTGAGAAGTTTGCGCCGAAAATATTCGCGCTGCCGCTCGTTCATAAAGGGCTCGCTTTCCGACGGCTTGTAGCCGGGCGGAAGTTGGGTACCCATGCACGCTCCTTCGCAGTGCCGCTCGATGCGGGCGGGTTATAGCGGCCGGATGGTTACGCTTCAATCAAGATTGCGAGACGCTGTTAAGTCGGAATTTACCGGTCGATCAGCGCCTTGCGCCGCTTCCGGAACGGTGTGCGGCAAGGTTGACGTAACGCTGCGACGACATTCCACAACCGGCTCGGCCGGGGGTGGCGGCGGCTGCTGGGTTCAGCGAATCGGGGCTGGCAAGCGGCGGCGCGGGCCGCTTCTTTGCGCTGGTTGACGCGGGGTGGACAGGCCGGAAACGATGGCTTATATCCCCCCACCCTTCGAAGGTGTCGCGGGGTGGAGCAGTCCGGTAGCTCGTCAGGCTCATAACCTGAAGGTCATAGGTTCAAATCCTATCCCCGCAACCAACCTTCGACGGTGCGAGCAGCGTCGCATCCTGTTCCACGAAATGATATATCCCCGGCGGACCGCCAGGGGCAGAAGTATGGTACGGATCAGGGCATCCGATCGCTGACGTATGGCCAACAAACCGATTTTCTTCGACGAAACCGGCCGCAGGGCCGCCCGCCTTTCAGTGTTGGGTTGGGCTGGAGCGATCGTCAGCACGGTCATGGGCATCGCCTTCCTGGCGAGCATCCTGGCCATCCAGGACGTGTCGAGCCCGGATTTGCCCGTCAAGCTGACGGCAAACAACGCCCTGGAGCGTCGTGCGCTCGATCCGTCACTGCTCAAGTCGGCCGCCCGGCTGGCGGCCGACGCCCGCGCGCGCGAAGAGATCGCCCGGCGCTGGAAGCTGCGCAACGCCCACCAGAAGGTGCCGGCGCGCGTACTATCGGCGGCGCTTCGCCCACGTCCCGGCCGGCCGCTGGCTATCGGCTTTTACGTGAATTGGGACGATGTCAGCTATCCCGCCTTGAAACGCGCGCTGCCCAAGCTCGATTGGGTTCTGCCGAGCTGGCTGTCGGTGTCCGGCCCCGACATGGCGCTGAAGATATCGATGGACGGCAAGGCGCTGAGGCTGGTGCGCGGCCAGCGCCCGGACGTGCCGATCCTGCCCGTGCTTCAGAATGCGAACCAAGGCGACTGGGACGGCCCCGGCTTGGAGCGGCTGCTGGCCGATTCGGGGCGGCGCGCAGCCCTTGAAAACGCGGTTGCCGCGTTCCTGAAGGCGCACAGACTGCAGGGCATCGTGGTCGACTTCGAGACGGTGCCGCCCACAGCCTACGGCGATGTCGGCTCTTTCCTGCACGAACTGTCGGCTTTGTTTGCACCGCACGGCTGGATCGTGGTGCAGGCCGCGCCCTACGACGACCCGCATTGGCCATATGCGACCTTCGCCAAGTCGATCGATTACACACTGCTGATGGCCTACGACGAGCACGAGGAGACGAGCGGTCCCGGTGCGATCGCGGGCGAACCGTGGTACGAGGAGGTGCTCGACAAGCGGATCAAGGAGCTGTCGCCCAGCCACACGATCCTCGCCCTTGGAAGCTACGCCTACGACTGGCACGGCGGGGATACTGCCGACGATCTCACTTTCCAGGATGCATCGGTGGCTGCCAAGGACTCCAATGCGCGCATCGATTTCGACCCGGACACCAACAACCCGCACTTCTCCTACATCGAAAACGACGAGGTGAAGCACGACGTCTGGTTTCTGGACGGAGTGACGGTCTTTAACCAGGTCCATGCCGCCGACGTTTACCAGCCCGCGGGTTACGCCCTGTGGCGCCTCGGCAGCGAGGATCCTTCGGTGTGGTCGGTGCTCGGCCGGCCGTACGGAGCGCCCGCGCCGGCGGCGCTGGAGCGCATCCCCACCAACGAGGACGTCGATTTCGAAGGCGACGGCGAAGTCCTGCGCGTGGAAGCCGATCCGGCTCCTGGTGCGCGCACTTTCGAAGTCGATCGCCAAACCGGCGACATCAACGACGAAACCTATACCGCGCTGCCCACCAGCTACGTCATCCGCCGCGTCGGCCAGATCCCCAAGACGCTGGCGCTCACCTTCGACGACGGTCCGGATCCGGCCTATACGCCCGAAATACTCGACATCCTCAAGGAAAAGAACGTAAAGGCCACGTTCTTCATCATCGGCGCGAACGCGGAAGCGCATCCGGGTCTGGTGCAGCGCATCCTCGACGAAGGTCACGAGATCGGTAACCACACCTTCACGCATCCCAATCTCGCCGAAACCTCGCCCGAAGCCGACAAGCTCGAATTCAACGCCACGCAGCGCCTGTTCGAGGCGCTGACCGGAAGGCGCATGGTGCTGTTCCGCCCGCCCTATCTGGGCGATGCCGAGCCGGTTACCAAAGATGAGATCGTGCCCGTCCAGATTGCGCAGGATCAGGGCTACATCACTATCGGCGTCCACGTCGATCCGTTCGACTGGCAGCAACCCTCGCTCGACGAGATGATGCAGCGGATCCTGAAAGCGGTGACCGATCCCAACCCCGAAATGCGCGGCAACATCATCCTGTTGCACGATTCCGGCGGCGACCGTACGCGCACCGTGGAACTGCTGCCGGGCATGATCGACGGCCTGCGCGCGCGCGGCTACAAGTTCGTGCTGGTCTCGAAGCTCGCGGGAATGACGCGCGACCAGGCAATGCCGTGGTCGACGCCCAGCTTGACGTTGTACGCCAATCGCGTCGTGTTCCTGACTTTCAGCTGGATCGGCTCGATTCTCTATTACTGCTTCCTGGGCGCGATTTTTCTCGGCATCGCGCGCCTGTTCGTGCTCTGCGGACTGGCTGTGTGGAACCGCGCCCGCGTGCGCCGCCAGGACGAGCCGCAGGCGCCCGAAAACCACATTCCGGTTTCGGTCATCATTCCTGCGTTCAACGAAGAGAAGGTGATCGCCGCTACCGTGTCGCGCATTCTGGCGAGCGACTATCGCGATTTGGAAGTGATCGTCGTCGACGACGGCTCGCGCGACGCAACGGCCGAAGTCGTGCGCCGCAACTTCGAGAACGTTCCCAACGTGACGCTCGTGAGCCAGCCGAACGCCGGTAAGGCCAAGGCGTTGAACGTTGCGCTTTCGCGGGCCAAGGGCGAGGTCGTTGTAGCGCTCGACGCGGATACCCAGTTCGATCGCGACACGATCTCGAGGTTGGTCCGCTGGTTCGTCGATCCCAAGATCGGCGCCGTCGCCGGCAATGCCAAGGTCGGCAATCGCTTCAACATGATCACGCGCTGGCAGGCTCTGGAGTACGTCGTGGCTCAGAACCTGGAACGTCGCGCGCTGGCCGCGCTCGACACGTTGACAGTCGTTCCCGGCGCGGTCGGCGCCTGGAGGCGGTCGGCGCTCGTCGATTTCGGCGGGTTCCCTGCCGATACTCTGGCGGAGGATCAGGACCTCACCGTCGGCCTGCAGCGGGCCGGCTACAAGGTTCACTTCGATTCCACGGCGGTTGGCTGGACGGAAGCGCCCTCGAGTTTCCGCACGCTGGCGAAGCAGCGATTCCGCTGGGCTTACGGCACGCTGCAGTGCCTGTGGAAGTATCGCGACATGACGTTCAACCCGCGCTACGGTGCGCTGGGCATGGTGGCGCTGCCGCAGGTCTGGATGTTCCAGATCATCCTTACGGCGCTGGCGCCCCTCGCGGATCTGATGCTGATCTGGCAGTTGGTTACGCAGTGGGTCGCCTACGTCCAGCACGGTTCCGAGTTCTCGAACGATAACCTCGTCACCGTCGGCATCTACTACTGCGTATTCATGCTCGTGGACCTGGTTGCGGCGGTAATCGGCTTCCTGATGGAGCGGCGCGAGAACTGGAGCCTATTGTGGTGGCTGATGCTGCAGCGCTTCGGCTACCGCCAGCTCATGTACTACGTGGTGATGCGCTCGATTTCGACGGCGCTGCGAGGGGCCGTGGTAGGCTGGGGTAAGCTTGAACGCACCGGCACCGTGCGGACAAAGCACGCCTAACGCGGCACGTAGAACGACCCGAAGTCGTCTTCGTGATCCAGGCGATAGGATCGCTCCATCGCGTCGTGGACATCCTCCCCGAGCGAATAGGGCGAATCGGGGTCGAACTGGATGACGGCGAAGCGCTTCGATTCAATCTGGCGCACCAACTCGGCATCGCTGCGGGCGCCAGTGTCGAACTGCTGGCCCACATTGAACACGTCCACGGCGGGCGGTTTGCCCGCCCAGTAGCAGAACGACTGCATCTCGCACAACGCCGGTCCGGAGCGTGCCGACATCATAGCGATGTCTTGACCTGCCGTTCCGGCCGCGTTGCCGAGCGGTCTCAACCACGAATCCGCCTCCCGCCAATCGGGATTTGTCACGACGCCATAAAGGAAGGGGGCGGAAAGCGCGGCCGCCGCCACCAGCGCCCATCTTCCGGACAGCTCGTTTAACACCAGCGCCGTCGAGAGGCCAAGGGCAATGTCGGCGTCGAACAGCACGTTGGGATCGACGCCGGCTCCGCCGAGGAACCCGATACCGATGACGACCGCCACCAGCGCATAGAGTGCACACAGTCGAACGGGCGCCTCTTTCCATCGCCGCACGCCCAGCACCACCAGCCCCGCAAGCGGAAGTGCGGTCCACGTCAGCCAGTTGCGGGTGTCGGAGAAGAGTTGGTCGAAGGAGTACAGCCTCGCCGTGATCAGCACGGAGAGCAGGCTTCTTCCGTAGATCAGATAGAAGAGGATTAATCCCGCAAGCAGAAGTGCAGCCCCGAAACCGAACAACTGCACGCCTCTGCGCCGATCCTGGAAAAACAGCCAGAGCGTGGAAGCAACCCCCATCGCGACCACGTTGTGCTTGACGAACAACGCGGCCACGAACGCGAACGCGGCGGTGGCCATCGTTCGGGCGGACCGCGCATCGCGCAGCACCAGCAGGAACCCAGCACTCGCGATCGCATGTGCCAGAAGCTGCGGATCGTTCATCCCGACATAGTCGGTAAACAGCAAGAGGCCTGCCGCAAAGAAGAGCGGCGCAAAGACTGCCGCACCGGGCGAACAACCCAAACGGCGCGCAGCGGCGTATATGCCGACGAGGATTGTGAGGAAAGCGGTCAGAGAAATGATCCGTCCCGCGATGATGTTGTCACCGACGAGCGCACCGAGTGTGCCTACGACGTAGAACGATAACGGCGGATAGTTGTTGATCATATAGGTCTGCGGGCCCGGATAGAGCGAGCCTGCGCCCATCGCCGCGGCGGCGTGATAGGCGTTCCAACCCTCGTTGGGATCGAGCGGTACATGCAGACCGATGACGAGAATCACGCGCCACAGCGCGGCGAGGCATATCAAGCCCAGAAGCACTGGGAAGATCAGGCGGATGTGCCCGTGCCGGCTCATCGTTTCGAACAGACGCCCGTACGGTGGACGTCGTAAAGCGTGAAGAAGCTGCCGGCGTAGCGCACGCTCATGAAATCGGGCACGTCGGCCTGCTCGCCGCCGCCGTGGATGACCACCGCCATGTCGAAGTGGCACTGGAAGAATTTGAGGTAGGGAAATACGTCTTCGATGTCGGGATCGTCCGTGCTGCGGCCGCGCGCAAGGTCGCTCAGTTCGGTGACGTCGGGTGGCGATCCCTGCTGGGCGGTGGCGGCGGCCAGCTTGTCGTAGGGAGGCTTGAGCTGGATGACGTGCTGACCTTTCGTGGTGAACATAAGGGGCGTGAACGCGCTACGATCGACGATCGCGAACTCCGCCATGTGCCAGTATGGAGGATCGCTGATGTCGTCGAGAGCGTCTCCGTCGAGCACGGTAAAGATCTTCGTTCCCTGCGGGACGGACTGCATGGCCTTGCGGAATTCGCGGTACTGATGATCGCGCACGATCCAGTCGGCGGAGAGCGCCGTGGCATTTCCGATCGCCACGAGGACGGCAGCAGCCGCCAAGCCTGCGGGAACCCAGCGCGGAACGCGGAAGTCCATGGTTGCGAAAACAATTGCGCCCAGCACGGCCGGCAGGCGCAGGTCCACGCCCCAGCCACCCAGCGCCCATTCGGGAGCAACCACCGCCAATATCGCCGTCGTGATCACGAGCAGCTTGGCGGCCGGATGAAACCGCATTCGCCCATAGGCAAGTCCAGCGAACACCAGCACCGCCAGGCCGCCGATCACGAGATAGGCGGGTTCACTGAAGTACCACTGGGCCGCGCTGCCGACTCGATCGCCGAGAGAATCCGAATAGTCGAACTGAACGCCGCCGCCTTCGCCGCCGGCCGACTTGAAGGACAGGAAGGCCAGTAGCGCCGGGGCGAAGACCGACAGGATCGTGAGCCCCCGCGCCCGGAGTTCGCTCCACGCAAACGGTTTGGTGCGCAGCACCTTCGAGAGTTCGAAGCATCCCACGAATGCGAGGAGAAGCAGCATCGCGAAGAGGTGAAAGACATAGAGCGCGAAGATGGCAACGGCGAAGCCCGCGAGTATCGACGTGTTTCTCCTCCGCGCCGCAGCGATCCACGCCGCGAACACCAGGAACGACAGCCCTGCCGCGAAGTAGTAGTTGAAGAAGCCCCAGGTGAAGTTCGCGTTGTAGGCAAACAGCGCTCCGGCCAGCGGTGCCGCTCCAAACCTGCCGAACAGCGCCCGATAGATCGCGGTCGGTCCCAGAACCCACAATGCCACAGCCAGACTGAGGAAGAGCTTAGTTGCCGTCTCCAGGGGCAGAACACGCGCCAGCGCGGGCACGAGCAGCTCGGAGGCGAGGTTGGGCAGGAACAGCCAATGCACGGTGTAGTACGCCGAACGCTGCGTCTCGCCGGCGATCAGATGGAAGCCTGCGAGATGGGCGGGATAATCCGGCATCCCCGGCGAGTGCACGCACCACAGGGGAACGATGAAGATGATCGCCAGAATGCCAGCGGCGGCGGCCGGCCAGCTGCGGCTGAACAATGCATCGGTCACTGCCGGAAAACCCTCTCCGGTTCTCGGGAACCGGATCGGCGTCCTAGCACGTCCGGCACGCGTCGCGACAGTGCGACGCAAGACCTCGGATCAGATCCTGACCAGCTCCACCTGCACCACATCGGTGCGTCCGACATTGAAGGCAGCCGCGCAGATGTTGAGGTAATACTGCCAATTGCGCAGGAAACGCTCGTCATGGCCCATGGCCGCGATCTCGGCGCTGCGGGCATGCATACGGCGGGACCATTCGCGCAGCGTCTTGGCGTAATCCTTGCCAAACGCGAACTGGTCGGCCACCTTCAACCCTGCGCGCTCCGCCTCTTCGCGGAACCGCTGCAAAGAGGGCAGCATCCCGCCCGGGAACACATAGTGGCGGATGAAGTCGCTGCGCAGCCGATAATCGGCGAATAGATCGTCGCGGATCGTGATGGTCTGAATCACTGCCCGTCCGCCGCGCTTGAGCCGTTCGGCCACCGTGCGGAAGTACTGGGGCCAATATTGCTCACCCACGGCCTCGAACATCTCGATCGAGACAATACTGTCGAACACGCCCTTCACGCGACGGTAGTCCTCCAGCAGGATGTCGGCAGCGCCCTTAAGCCGCTCCGCGGCGAAGCGGTACTGCGAAGGCGAGATCGTCAGGCCGGTCACGCGATGGCCAAGCGCGCTGGCGCGTTCCGCGAAGCCTCCCCAGCCGCAGCCGATCTCTAGAATCGAGGCGCAGGGGCGCGCCAAGCGATCGAGAATGCGCTCGTACTTGTTTCTCTGCGCCTCCTCCAGCGTGGCGCTTTGATTGCCGAACAGGGCCGAGGAATAGGTCATGCTCCTGTCGAGCCACAGCGAGTAAAATTCGTTGCCGACGTCGTAGTGCGCCTCAATGTTCCGCTTGCTGCCGCTGAGCGAGTTGCGCCGCACGAAGCGGTCGCCCACGACCAGGGCAAGCCGGCTCAGAAGACTGCCGTGCGCATAGCCGGCAAGCGACTCCATGTTCAACAGGAACAGGGACACGAGTCTCTCGATGTCGTCTGTCTCCCACGCGCCGTCGACGTAGTCTTCGCCCAGTGCGATGTCGCCGCGCTGGATGATGTGGCGCAGAACGTCCCAGTCCTTGATTGCGAAGCGCGCAGCTGGGCCCGGCTTGTCTCCTTCGGCGACGCGCACTGCGCCGTCCGGCGCCACGAACTCCAGCGTGCCGTACTCAAGATGCGACAAGACCTCGTACCAACGCTTTTCGACGAAGGAATCGATGAGCGACGTCATTTGGCTCCCCTGGTGCGGCAAAGCGCCTCAAGTCGTTATAGCGCTGCCACTGCACGGTCGAAAACCGATTTAACCACGATGTCATTGCCGGCAACGCGTCGGAACCCAAGGTAAACATTTGATACAGAAGCAATATATTTGTGAGCATGACGTGCGGCTGGCGGGCACTTGACGTTCAGGAGCGGCGCGCTCACCAAGGCGCCCCTCAAAAAGGGACTGCCATGAACTTGGCCGCTTTCGAACAGAAGTCCGACGCCCACCTCCAGACGGGAGCGGTGCTTTCGGTTGTCATCCCCACATTCAACGAGCGCGGCAACATCGCCGAGCTTATCAGGCGTCTCGATCTAACGTTGGCAGGCGTGCCGTGGGAAGCGATCTTCGTAGACGACAATTCTCCGGACGGAACCGCCGATGCGGTGAAGACAATCGCACGCAGCGATCCGCGCGTTCGCTGCATCCGGCGTGTCGGCCGCCGCGGCCTGGCGGGCGCCTGCATCGAAGGCATCCTGTCGTCGAGCGCGCCGTTCGTGGCGGTGATGGACGCAGACCTTCAGCACGACGAAACCGTGCTGCCGCAGATGCTCGCCAAGCTGCAATCGGACGATTACGATCTGGTCGCCGCGACCCGTTATGTCGAGGGGGGTAGTGCCGAATCGTTCAGCGCCAGCCGAAGCAAGATAAGCCGTCTGGCCACCAAGATCACCCAGCGTGTGCTCGGCACTTCCCTCAGCGACCCGATGAGCGGATTCTTCATGATGCGGCGCGCGTCCTTCGATGCCGTCGCGCCGAAGCTTTCGCCCGCCGGCTTCAAGATCCTGCTGGATATTGCCACTGCCGGCGAAGGAATGCGTATCGCCGAGCAGCCCTTTACGTTCGGATCGCGCCTCCAGGGCGAAAGCAAGTTCAACATGCAGGTCGGCGTCGAGTTTCTGGGGCTGCTGCTTTCGAAACTCACCGGTGGCCTGCTCGACCCGCGGTTCATCTTCTTCGCGATCGTGGGAGCCACCGGCATCGCGGTGAATCTGGCGGTGCTGAAAATCGCGCTGATCCTCTGGCCCGCGTCGTTCGCGCTTGCCAAGACCGTGGCCACGGGTTTCGCGATGACGAGCAATTTCCTGCTCAACAACAATCTCACCTATCGCGACCGCAGGCTGAAGGGCCTGGGACTGGTGCGCGGGTTTCTCGGCTTCTGTTTGTTCGGTGCCGTGGGGGCCGTCACCGATATCGGCTTGGCTTCTTGGCTGAATTTCCATCACGATGTGTGGTGGGTTGCGGGCTTGGCGGGTGCCCTCATGGGCGTGTTGTGGAACTACGCCATGTCGAGCATGTTCATCTGGCGCACGCGATGAGGCGCGATACGCAGCTTGTCGCTGCGCTGACCGCGTTGTGCGTGCTTCGGCTTCTCGCCGGGGCGCTGCTGCCACTGTCGTCCGACGAAGCCTATTACTGGCTGTGGTCAAGGCATCTGGCGGCCGGCTATTTCGATCATCCGCCCGCCGTCGCCTATCTGATCTCCGCGGGTACGGCGCTGTTCGGCCAGACAGCTTTCGGAGTGCGCGCGGCGGGCATTGTTCTGTCGTTTGCCGCAAGCTGGTTCGTCTGGCGTGCCGGCGCCGTCATCCTATGCAGCGAAAGGGCGGGTGCGCTGGCTTGCCTGCTCTTCAACCTCACACTGATGGTGACAGTCGAAACCATGGCCGCGACGCCCGATGCGCCGTCGGTGTTTGCCGCGGCGGCGTTCGTGTGGTGTCTCGCCAAGCTGGCCGAATCCGGAAATGGCCGCTGGTGGCTGGCCGCTGGAGCCGCCGCAGGCATCGGCCTTCTATCGAAATATACCGCCCTGTTCCTGGGCGCGGGCGCGTTCGTCTGGCTGGCGGCAAGTTCTCCCATGCGCCGCTGGCTGACGTCGCCGTGGCCCTATGCCGGCGCCGCGATAGCGCTTGCGATCTTCGCGCCCAATCTGATGTGGAATGCGAGCCATGACTGGGTAACGTTCGCCTTCCAGTTCGGGCGTGTGGAAGGCTCGCATTTCACGCTGCGCTACCTGTTCGAATTCCTGGGCGCTCAACTGGTTCTCGCCACGCCGTTCATCCTTGTTCTGGGAATAATGGGCCTTGCCGCAGCTTCGTGGGCCGACAAACGACGCGCGCTGATCGGCGCGATCCTGTGGCCCTCGATCGCCTATTTCATCCTGCATTCGCTGCACGACCGCGTGCAGGGCAACTGGCCCTGTTTCCTGTTCCCGATCTTTGCCGTCGCTGCCGCCGACGCCGCAATGCGCCTCGACTGGACCGGCTGGCGCGTGCACTTGGCGCGGTGGTCGGCGCGTCTGGCGGCTCCCGTCGCCGGCGTGCTTCTGTTGGCAGGCTACGCACAGGCGCTTGTAGGTGTGGTGCCGATGGGGCGGGCCGATCCCCTGGCGCGGCTGCTCGCGGTCGGCTATCCCGAGGTCGTCGCGCAGTTGGAGAAAGTCCGCGCCGGCAACGGTGCCGACGTGGTCGTGACCACAGATTACGCTACGGCGTCGTGGTTTGCCTTCTATGGTCACGATCCCATCGTGGACTTGGGCGAGGATTACCGCTGGCCCGAAAACGCGGCTGCCAGTCCAGCGCTTTTCGCGAAACCCGCACTCTACGTGACGGAAATCCGCCGCGATCGCCGTGATCTTCTGTCGGCGCGATTTGACAAGGTGAGAGAGGTCGCGCGCATCGACCGTCTGCGCGAAGGCGTACCGATCGCCCACTACGTCGTTTACCTGATAGCGGGACCAAGGCAAAACGCGCTCGGCCGGGTGCTGACGCCGATTGCGAAGGACGCCGCAAACACCTAATTTGCGCCGCTCTCCTCACGAAAGATCAGGACATGGCCGAACAATTCGATGCCGTCGTCATCGGCGGCGGTCCGGGCGGCTACAACGCAGCCATCCGGCTGGGACAGCTTGGCCTCATGGCCGCGTGCATCGACAAGCGAGGCCGCTTCGGCGGCACCTGCCTCAACATCGGCTGCATTCCGTCGAAGGC
>DATKOE010000191.1:0-9339 GCA_035524815.1 Rhizomicrobium sp. | reverse complement strand
AGGTTGCCTTCCTGAAGCTGGTTCAGCGAGATATTGCCCTTCTGGGCCGTCAGGCGCGCGATCGACACGTCGACGTCCATGTTGTCCGTCAGGCGATAGCCGACGCCCGCGCTGATCCAGTACCTGCTGCCGTCCGGGATGCCCGGAGTACGGAATTCGTCGGTCGTCGGCGTCTGGTCGTATGCGGTGCCGAGGCGCAGGGTCCAATCCTGGTTGGGCTTGTACTCGACGCCCACCGAGCCGTACCAGCTATTCTTGAAGTCGAAGACGGTGACGTCGTCGGGTTGAACCGGATTGGCCGAGTGGGCGATCAGGTCCTTGAAGGAATTCCAACCCGTATAGTCGCCGCCGACGAGAACCGTCAGCTGATCGGTCGCCTTCCACTTCGCGCCGAAGGTGATGACATAAGGCGTTGTGAACTTCGCGGTGGCCGGACCATCCGCGAACATTCCCGTGACGGCCGCGAGTGTCGCACCCACGCTGGGGTACGGCGCGTGCGCCGGATCCAATGTGAAGAGCTCCTTGCCCTTCAGCGTGTTGTCGATCGCGGAGCGGTACGAAAGACCGAATGAAAGGTCGGCGCACGGTTTCCACTCGGCACCGATGACGAAGCCCTCGCCCCAGTCCTGGGCCTTCAGCGCAACGTTGCCGTCCATCGCTCCAGGCACTGCGAACGGGATGCCGTTGGCCGCACCGATCGTGCCGAAGTCGATGGCCTTGGTGAGATTGCCCTTGATGTATTGGAGCTGGAATCCCACACCGAGCGTGAATTCCGGAACCGGCTGCCAGCCGATCATGGGCGTGATGTTGACCGTCTTCACGTCGCTCTTGATGTTGTAATAGCGCGTCACCGAGTCCGGACCGTAATCGGTGGTCAGTCCCCACGGCGATGAAAGCGTAAGGCCAACGATGAACTGATCGGTCAGGCGATAGCGCACGCCCAGCGCCGGAATCAGCGCCGTGTTGACGATGTCCTTCGGATGCATAGTGCCGCCGAGCACCGTCGGGGGCACGAGCGGACTGAGCTGAGTCGTCGTGGCGGCAAACGTGCCGTCCGTTTCCGGAAGCAGGCCGATGGCGCTGGAGGACACATCAAACTCGTTGACGTCTCCGAGCAGTCCGGGATTGAAAGTCAGCGTGGAGGCATGAGAGCCGTTCGCCGCGACGCCCGCATAGGAGAGGCCGAGCGAACTGGCGCTGGATTCACGCAGGCCAAACCCGCTGGCGAGCGCGGAAGTCGAAAGCAACAAAGACGCACAAAATACCGTCACTGCCGTGCGGCGCATGGCATTCCCCTTGTGGTACGTTTCCCCGCCCTAACTATATGACAGTTTCCTCAAATGTCCCTATCCCGGTGCGGCAATTCGTCGGGAGAGGCGAAATCCTCATGCTCGCTGGGGACTTCGGATCGGATTGAATATTCGCCTTTCAGCCAGTGGCTAAGATCGATTTCGGCGCACCGGCGGGAGCAGAACGGCCGATAGGCGGCAATTGCGACCCTTTTGCAGACCGGACACCGCCGCTTGCCCGAGGTCTTAACCATGGCCGCTGGTGCCGACTTCGAATCGCTCGCGGGGGAAGCTCGCCTCCGCGATGATTTCAAGCCGGAGCGAGCGGGCGAGCGCGGCGATGGCCCCCTCCTCGTCCAACCAGCGCACGACTTCCGGAGCGGCATGCAGCTCCAGGGGCTTGCCCGGCGCGGCCCGCGCGGCCCGCTCGATGCGCCGGATCGCTTCCATGGCCGCAGCCTCCACCCGGCGTACGTGGCCCAGACCGCCACACTGGGGACAGGGTTCGCTCCAATGATCCACCAGAGGTTCGCGCACACGTTTTCGGGTCACCTCGATCAAACCAAATGACGTGAGCGGCCCGATGTTGAACGGCGTCGAATCCCGGGAAAGGCCCTGCGAAAGCGCTTCCAACACCGCCGCGACATGCTCCGGCTCCCGCATATGGATGAAGTCGATGACGATCAGCCCGCCGACGCCGCGCAGGCGCACCTGCCGTCCGATTTCCGTCGCTGCTTCGAGATTGACGGTTAGCCCGGTGTCCTCCAACGCACTCGACCGGGAGAAACTGCCGGAGTTCACGTCGACGGCGGTGAGCGCCTCGGTGGCTTCGAAGGTGATCCAGCCGCCGCATGCGAGCCGGACACGCGGCTGCATCAGCCCGTCGATGTCGGATTCCAAATCGTCGAACAACCCGCCCGGGCCGCAGAAAAGGCTCAAGCGGTTCTCGACATGGGGCATGGCGCGGCGGCAATAGTCCCGCGCCCGCTCGAGCGCTCGCGGTTCGTCTATAAGTATCTTCCTCGTGTCATCATGAACCATGTCGCGCAAGGCGCGTTCGATCGGTCCCAGATCGCGATGCAGCGTCGCCGGTGCATCCGATACCCCGGCAGCCGCCACGGTGGCTTCCCACTCCAGCCTCAACCGGTCGAGGTCGTCGCGCAATTCCGCCGCCGTGATTCCGATCGCGGCGGTGCGCAATATGCATCCGCAGCCTGACCCGGCCAGAATCTCCTCCGCCATGGCTGAGAGCCGCCGGCGCTCGGCTTCGTCCTCGATCCGGCGGGAGAGCGCTGCACCCACCTGATACGGTGTCAGCACGCAGTAGCGGCCCGGCGTTGTGACCGCGGCGGTCAGCCGCGCCCCCTTGTCGCCGATCGGGTCCTTCACGATCTGGACGAGCACCTTTTCGCCCTCATGCACCAGTTCGCCGATGGAGGGCTCGCCCGGAGCATGGAGCTGCAGGACCCTGGCTTCACGGGCACCGAGAAAGCCCGCACGCTCGTGCCCGATTTCGACAAACGCCGCTTGCACGGCAGGCACCACGCGGACCACGCGGCCGAGCACGATGTCGCCCACCAGCGTCGTGGCGGCCTCTCCTCCGAGGATGCGCGTGGAGCTCAAGGCCTGCAGTTCATGCTCGGTCACGACGGCGACACGCACTTCCGCCACACCGACATTGATGAAGATTTCCTGGGACATCGTCCCGCCGTTCTACGCCAAAGTCCCCGGTTCGGCTATGATGAGTCATGCCTGCGATCATCGATCCCTTCTACGCCATGGAGATCAACCGCCTCGCCCACCGTCTGAAGGCGGAAGGCCGAAACGTCATCCACATGGAATACGGCCAGCCATCGACCGGCGCACCGGCGAAGGCCATCGCGGTGGCCCATCGCGTCCTCGACACCGAGCCGATGGGCTACTGGGAGAGCGTGGAACTGAAGATCGGCCTCTCGCGCCACTACTGCCGGACGTACGGTCTCGACATCGATCCCGACCGGTTCGTGCTGACCTGCGGAGCCTCGCCGGCCCTGGTCCTGGCGCTGGCGTCGAATTTCGATGCGGGCGATCGCGTGGCGCTGGCCCGGCCGGGCTACGTCGCATATCGCAACGTACTCAAGGCGCTACACCTCGAACCCGTCGAGATTGGATGCGATGCGTCGACCCGATACCAGCTTGCGGCCGCGCATCTGGCCGCGCTCGAACCGGCACCCCGCGGCGTGATCGTGGCCAGCCCGGCCAATCCCACGGGTACCATCATCGAGGAAAATGAGCTGAGGAAAATCGCAGCATTCTGCCGTGAGCGGCGGATTGCGCTGATCTCCGATGAAATCTATCACGGCCTCTGCTATGGCCGCCCGGCGCAGACCGTCCTCGTGCACGATCCCGACGCGTTTGTCATCGGGAGCTTTTCGAAATACTTCAGCATGGTGGCCTGGCGGCTGGGCTGGCTTTTGGCTCCGGCGGGCCGTGTGGAACGCACCCGCGCTTTCGCCGGCAATATGTTCCTGACCGCGCCATCGCTGAGCCAGCACGCGGGGCTTGCCGCGCTGGAGGCGCACGACGAGCTTCAGGAACACGTGAGCGTTTACTGCCGCAATCGCAACCTGCTGCTTCAGGCGCTGCCGCAGTTCGGCCTCGACCGTATCGCCCCACCCGACGGCGCGTTTTATCTATACGTCGACGTGGGGCACCTCACCAACGACAGCCTCGCCTTCTGCGAAACGCTATTGAAGGAAACCGGCGTTGCGACGGCACCGGGGATCGATTTCGATCCCGTGGACGGGCGCCATCATATCCGCATCAGCTTTGCAGTTTCGACGGCGGAAACAGAGGATGCGATCGGCAGGCTGGAGCCGTGGTTCGCTCTACGCAGGCGGCGGTGACCCAGACCACGGCCTGTCAGCAGGGATATCCGCAGCCGCGGAGCAGGAGGACGGTTTCCGCCAGCGGCAGACCGACGACGTTCGAGTAGGAGCCATTGATGCGGCGGACGAATACCTCTGCGCCGCCCTGGATGGCGTAGCCGCCGGCCTTGCCGATGCCCTCGCGGCTGTCGACGTAGGACTCGATCTCGCCCGGCGTGAGGCGGCGGAAGGCGACGCGCGTGACGCTCATGCGCGTGCGCAGCATGCCTGTGGGCGTGATCAGCGCAACGGCCGTGATCACCTGATGTTGGCGCCCCGACAATATCCTGAGGCAGTCGCGCACGCCGCCGTTGTCGTCCGGCTTGGGCAGGATGCGTCGGCCGCACGCCACCACGGTATCGGCGGCGAGCACGAACATGTGCGCCCGGGGATTCAGTTCGCGGTGTTTCGTGCCGGCGGCTTCGGCCTTCGCCCGCGCCAACCTCAGCGCATAGGCTCGAGGCAGTTCGCCCTTGAGGGGAGTTTCGTCGATGTTGGCCGCGCGAATCTGATCGGGCGTGACACCGGCCTGCGCCAACAGCGCCTTGCGCCGCGGGCTCTCGCTCGCGAGCAGCAGGCCGGCGCGGGTGTCACTTGAAGCGATAGGTGATGCGCCCCTTCGAGAGATCATAAGGCGTCATTTCCACCATGACCTTGTCGCCGGTCAACACGCGGATGCGGTTCTTGCGCATCTTGCCGGCGGTGTGGGCGATGATCTCGTGTCCGTTCTGCAGCTTCACGCGGAACGTCGCGTTGGGCAGAAGCTCGCTGACCACGCCTTCGAATTCGAGCAGTTCTTCCTTAGGCATCAGGCCTCGAGGTTAATGGGGAAAATCCGGCCGGGAGATTGCACTTAAAGGGGCCAAAAGCAAGGGTTTGCGAGGTCTCATCCCCCGCCTAGCCCTTCAAATGCAGCACGCAGATGAGCGTGAACAGCCGCCGGGCGGTGTCGAAATCGACCTCGATCTTGCCCTTCAGACGCTCCTGCAAGAGCGCCGCCCCCTCGTCGTGCAGGCCGCGGCGGCCCATGTCGAGCACTTCGATGGCGCTGGCGGGCTGGTCGGGGATCGCCTTGAAGTAGCTCTCGCACTGGCGGAAGTAGTCCTTGATCACCCGCCGGAACGGGGTCAGCGACAGGATCAGCTTGCCGTGCGGTTCCCCGTTTTCCAGACGGATGTCGAAGATGAGGCGGTTCTCTTCCACCCCGAGCACCAGCTCATAGGGGCCGCCTTTGGAACCCACCGGCTGAAAGGTATTGGTCTCCAGGAGATCGAACAGCGCGACTTCGCGTTCGTGCTCGATCTCGCGCGTGCGGCGCACCGTGGTGCGCTCCTCAAGGGTCACGCCCTTGAGGCAGTAGGACGGAGCCTCAGCCATTGTCCTTCAGGTTCAGCCGCGCCGCGACCGAGCGCGCGTGCGCATCGAGCCCCTCGGCCTCGGCCAGCGCGATGACGTCCGGACCCAGCGCCGCGATGGCCTGCTTCGAACAGGAAAGCACGGTGGAGCGCTTGACAAAATCGAGCACCGACAGACCCGAAGTGAATCGCGCGGTACGGGCGGTGGGCAGCACGTGGTTGGGACCGGCGATGTAGTCGCCCATAGCTTCGGGCGTGTAGCGGCCGAGGAATATGGCGCCGGCGTGACGGATGAGCGGCAGGAGCGCCTCCGGATCGGCCGTGGCGATCTCCAGATGCTCGGGTGCCACGCGGTTCACCAGCGCGGCAGCATCGGCGAGCTTCTCGACGATGACGATGGCCCCATAGTCGCACCAGCTTGCCGAGGCGATCGGCGCACGCGGCAAATCCGCAAGGGCCCGCTCGACCGCGGCATCGACCTGGTTTGCGAAGCAGGTGTCGTCGGTGATGAGGATGCTTTGCGCGGAGGCGTCATGTTCGGCCTGTGAGAGAAGATCGGCCGCGATCCAGTTGGGATCGTTGTTCGCGTCGGCCACCACGAGGATTTCCGACGGCCCGGCGACGGAGTCGATGCCGACGATGCCGAACACTTCGCGCTTGGCCGCAGCGACGTAGGCGTTGCCGGGACCGACGATCTTGTCGACCGGCGCGATGGTCCTGGTTCCGTAGGCGAGCGCGGCCACGGCCTGCGCCCCTCCGACGCGATAGATCTCGCTGACGCCGGCGCGGCGTGCGGCCTCGATCGAAAGCGGATTGATGGCACCACCCGTGGCGGGCGATACCATGACGATGCGCTTGACCCCGGCGACGACCGCGGGAATCGCATTCATCAGCACCGAACTGGGGTAGCTGGCGGTGCCGCCCGGAACGTAGAGACCGACGCTGTCGAGCGGAGTCCAGCGCCAGCCGAGCCGGGCACCTTCCTCGTCCGTATACATGATGCCGGTGGGAATCTGGCGGCGGTGATAATCCTCGATGCGGCGGGAGGCGACGTCGAGCGCTGCAAGCGCCTCATGCCCGCACTGCGCGCGGGCGGCCTCGATCTCGGCCTGGGATAGTCGCAGCGTCTCGGGCGTGAGCACTACGCGATCGAAGCGCGCCGAAAGCTCGATCAGCGCCTCGTCGCCGCGCTTGCGGACATCGGCGATGATGGCGCGCACGGCATCGGACACGTCGGCGGCGTTCTCGCGCTTGAGCGAGAGAAGCGCCGCGAATTCCTCGGCAAAACCGTCCGTGCGGGCGTCAAGCCATTTTCTCATTCGTCGTCTTCGTGGTCGGGACGGCCGCGCGCCGCCCATTCGCCGCTGACATCGGCGAGGCCCGCATCGAGGCATTCGACCTCGAGCAGCATCGCCGCGCCGTCCGCAAACACCAGCTCCACCTTTCCCGAGGGGTCGCCGTCCGCGGCAGGCGTGAATCTGACGGCGAGCAGCGACACCACCGCATCGGGTGCGCCGTGCTTGAGGTTCTTCGACTTGACCGACAACACGCCTTCGAAATGCAGCCCGGCGCGGATGCGCAGGTCACCGCGCTTGCCGCTTTCCCACTTGAAGCGGTTGAACAGGCCCACGAAGCGGCGTTTCTTGGGCAGATAGACGAGATCCTTCAGCTTGGCGACGGCATCCTGCAGGCGCGCCGAGATGACTTCCAGGTCTTCCGCATCCTGGGCGGCGAGAATGGGTCCGTTGGTGGTCATGCGCGTATCCGTTCGATGTCGGCGCCGACGCGGGCGAGCTTCTCTTCCATCCGCTCGAAGCCGCGGTCGAGATGATAGACGCGATTGACTACGGTTTCGCCTTCCGCCGCAAGCCCCGCCAGCACCAGGCTCGACGACGCCCGCAAATCCGTTGCCATCACCGGCGCGCCCTTGAGGCGGGGAACCCCGCTCACGGTGGCGGCGTCGCCGTCCACCTTGATGTCGGCGCCCATGCGGACCAGTTCCGGCACGTGCATGAAGCGGTTCTCGAAGATCGTTTCGCGGATGCGCGCGATGCCTTCCGAGGTCGCCATCAGGGCCATGAACTGCGCCTGGAGGTCGGTGGGGAAGCCCGGGAACGGAGCGGTGTTCACCGATACCGCGCGCGGGCGGAACCCGTCGCGGACGACGGTGAAGCCGGTGCCCGTGGAGGAGACCTCGGTGCCCACGAGCGCCAGCACCTCCAGCAACGCGCCGACGAGATCGGGCGAGGTTCCCGTGAGCTCGACCTCGCCGCCCGCGATCGCCGCGGCGATGGCATACGTGCCGGTCTCGATGCGATCGGGCAGGACGGAGTGCTGGGCGCCGTGCAGGCGCGATACGCCTTCGACCACGATCTGCGAGGTGCCGAGCCCGGTGATCTCGGCGCCCATGGCGGAAAGGCAATTGCCGAGATCGACGATCTCGGGCTCGCGCGCGGCGTTGACGATGACGGTGCGCCCCCTGGCCAGGCACGCCGCCATCAGCACGTTCTCGGTGGCGCCGACGGACACCATCGGGAAGACGACCTCGCCGCCCGCAAGCCCCGCGGGCGCGGCGGCGACCACATAGCCTTCTTCGAGATCGACCGCGGCGCCGAGCGCCTGCATCGCCTTCAAGTGCAGATCGACGGGACGCGCGCCGATAGCGCAGCCGCCCGGCAGCGACACCTTCGCCTTGCCGGTGCGCGCCAGGAGCGGACCCAGAACGAAGAAGCTGGCGCGCATCTTGCGCACGATGTCGTAGTCCGCGGTGGTGTTGGTGAGATCGGCGGCGGAGAGCCGGCAGCATCCGCCCTGGCCCGCGCCGGCGCCGTCCGTCCGGCCGACGGCGACGCCGAAACTGCGCAGCAGATCGGCCATGAACGAAAGATCGGCAAGCTGAGGCACGTTGGTGAGGGTCAACGGCGCATCGGTGAGCAGGCTCGCGGCCATCAGCGGCAGCGCAGCGTTCTTCGCACCGCTGATCGGGATCTGGCCCTTCAGGCGCGCCCCGCCCCTTATCCTGATCTTGTCCATGTCCCCTCGGGCAAACGACCGGTGGTTCTAGCGCGCCAATTCCGGGCGCGACAGGAGAAATCCTGCCCCACCTCAATCCGGTTTGGCGGCCTTTTCAGGGCCGTTCGAGGCGGCCGCGGCCCGATCCGCCCCGGCTTCGGCCAGCGCGCGGGCGCGCGCCTTCCGGCGCTTCAGGTTCTCGCGCAATGCGGCGGCAAGCCGCTGCTTTTGCTCGGGAGATTTTGGCGCGTGGGCCACCGGACCCTTTCCCTTGCTCCCGGCCTTGGGCTATAGCAGCGCCTCTTTCGGGGCAGACGCCTCAGGTGGCCGGAGTAGCGTAGTGGTAGCGCAACCCCTTGGTAAGGGGTAGGTCGTGAGTTCGATTCTCACCTCCGGCACCAGAAAATATCAACAAAATCAGAGCATTGGCCGCTGCGGGCGAGCTGCCATCCGGCGCGCTTGTCCGCATCGCCGGCCCATAAAGAAAGGCGAAGCCGCCGGGCGGCCGCTTTCATGACGACCCTGCCCGGCGACTCCGCCTTCGAAACGGCTACGGCAGGCCGGCCGCGCCCCCCGCGCGCGCGCGCAGCATACAGCCGGCACCATCACCTTTTCTTGCGGGGCTTTCAGGAAAGGCGTTTTGCGAACCGGCCGCGCCTCCACTTTCAGCTTACGCCTTCGCCTTTCGGTTCGGGCGGACACGACGGCGTTCCCGAGGGCAACGCCAAGCCGAAAGCGGAATGCGCGGCACCTCAGCCGGCCTTCCCATCGTCATGC
>DATKOE010000190.1:0-14521 GCA_035524815.1 Rhizomicrobium sp. | reverse complement strand
GTGTCCTACATGAGCAAGCGCTACTTCACCTACGAGAACGACCAGTCGGTGGCGGGGCGCGCGCTCGTGGGTCTGACCGCCGGTTACCGCCTGCACAGCGACAGCCGATTCACCGACGGCCTGGAGCTCCAGGTCAACGTGGAGAACCTGTTCGACGAGGACTACATCTCGACGATCGGCTCCAACGGCTTCGGCGCCAGCGGCGACAACCAGACCCTGCTTCCCGGCGCGCCGCGTTCGGTGTTCGTCACTCTGAAGAAGCAGTTCAACTAAAGCACAGCGCCGCCGAGGTATCGGCGCTTTGCTCTAGGCTTTTGATTGTCGCGGCGTTTTTGTGCAAAACCGTGCCCACTTTTGCGCACGCCGCTCCGGGCCGGCTTTCCGCCGGCTTGCGCGAAAAACGGAGAGTCTGGAGCATGATCCGATCCGACCGGGACGGATCGTGCTCCAGCCTACCGGCGCGCAGCGGGATGGGGTAGTGTCGCAGCCGTCGTTGCGAACCGCAGCAGCCGGCCGGAGACCCAACCGCCATGAGCATCTCGCTTCTGATATTGATTATCGTCGTTGTCGCGGCGCTTTTCCTCATCGTCATCTACAACCGGCTCGTCGCCCTGCGCCAGGCGTGGAAGCAGGCCTATGCCGACATCGACGTCCAGTTGAAGCAGCGCCACGATCTGATCCCCAACCTGGTCGAGACGGTCAAGGGCTACGCGGCGCACGAAAGCGGCGTCTTCACCAAGGTCACCGAGGCGCGCGCCAGCGCCATGCGCGCCACCACCGTCACCGAGAAAGGCGCCGCGGAAGGCGCGCTGTCGGGCGCGCTCGCCAATCTGATGGCGGTGGCGGAGAACTATCCGCAGCTCAAGGCCAACGAGAATTTCCGGCAACTTCAGGACGAGCTCGCCGATCTCGAGAACAAGATCGCCGCCGCCCGCCGTTTCCTCAACAACGCGGTCGCCGAGTACAACGTCGCCACCCAGCAGTTTCCCGCCGGGCTGTTCGCCGGGATGATGGGCTTCGCCCAGGCGCCGATGTTCGAGCTGGACGAGGCCGAGAAGGCCGAAGCCAAGGAACCCCCGAAAGTCTCGTTCGGCAATTAAGACGATGGCGGCCGCGCTCGGTCTGACGACCTATCGCTGGAACAACAATACCAAGTCGGTATTGCTGCTCTGTGCCTTTCCGCTGTTGCTGCTGGGGCTGCTCGCCGGCGTCTTCTTCGTCTACGGCTTGCTGGTCGCGGGCGGCGAGGGCTTTCCTGCCTTCGGCGAGCTGGGCATCCAATCGGTCCTCGGCACCGGAACCGCCGGCGATCTTGCGGTTTCGGCCGTCGTCGCCTTCTGGCCGATCGTGTTCGGCTTTGCGGCCGTCTGGCTGACGGTGGGTTACTTCTTCAACGACACCATCATCCACATGGCGACGGGCGCCAAGGCGGTCACCCGCGAGGAGCAGCCGAAGCTCTACAATCTGCTCGAGAACCTGTGCATCTCGCGCGGGCTTTCGATGCCGAAGCTCTACGTCATCGATACCGGCGAGATGAACGCATGTGCCAGCGGCATCGACGCGCGCAGCTACGCCATCACCGTGACCCGCGGGCTCCTCGACGAGCTGACGCCCGACGAGCTCGAAGCGGTGCTTGGCCACGAGCTCACCCACATCATCGACCGCGACTGCCGGCTGCTGATCGTCACCATCGTGTTCGTCGGCATGCTGTCGTTCTTCTCGCAGCTCTTGTGGCGCGGGCTGCGTGTCGCCAGCTTCAGCCGCAGCCGCGGCAAGGGCGGGGGAGCGGTGGCGGCCCTCCTCGTCATCGCCGCGGTCGCCATGCTGGTGGGTTACGTCCTGGCGCTGCTGCTGCGGCTGGCCCTGTCGCGCCGCCGCGAGTACCTGGCCGACGCCGGTTCGGTGGAGTTGACCAAGAACCCCGACGCCCTGATCAGCGCCCTCGTCAAGATCTCGAAGAACCCGGAGGTGCCGCACGTGCCGAGCGAGGTGCGTCAGATGTTCATCGAGAACGCGCCGTCCAAGTTCGATCTCGGCGGCCTGTTCGCCACGCACCCGCCCATCGCCGATCGTATCCGCGTCCTGGAGGAGCTTGGCGGCCACCCCCCCGAAGCTGCATCCGCCGCACCGCCCGCCGCAGAGCCGCCTCCCGCAACGCCCAAGTCCCCGTGGGCGTGAGACTGCCGCACGGGGCGATGCGGCGCCGGCATTTTCCCCGCAATCCCGGGTGCGCGGTTGCGATCCCGTGCTATACCGCGTCCCCGCGAACCCTTTGGCGTTTTCCATGAACAAGCAACCCGGCCGCAAGTCGGTCCCTCCCGTCGCCAATCCCGTCAGCCGGCGCGAGCCGTTGCCCGAGCATTTCCCCAAGCATCCGGCGGAAGACCCGGAGGCGCCCGCGCGCATCAAGGCGATTCTCGAAAGCGCCGCTTATCGCCGCTCCGACCTCGACGCCGAGTTCCTGGCCGAGGCCCCGGTCAGGGGCGTGCGGCTCGAGATCGATTACCTGAAGCCCGAGCTTCTTCTGGAGCAGCACGGCGTGCGCAACGCCATCGTGGTGTTCGGCAGCGCCCGGTTCTGCGAGCCCGCCGCCGCTCGGCGCACGCGCGATGCGCTCAAGACCGCGCTGGAGGACGATCCCGAGGACAAGGAACTGGCCGGCCGCGTCGCGGTGGCCGAACGCATCCTCGCCAACAGCCATTATTACGAAGTGGCGCGCGAATTCGGCCGCCTGGTGGCACAGGCCAACGACAACGAGGCGGGTCCGCATTGCACCATCGTCACCGGCGGCGGTCCCGGCATCATGGAGGCTGCCAACCGCGGCGCCTTCGATTTCGGCGCCGAAACCGTCGGCTTCAACATCAGCCTGCCGCACGAGCAGTATCCCAATCCCTACATCACGCCCGGACTGTGCTTCAATTTCCGCTACTTCGCGATGCGCAAGCTGCACTTCCTGCTGCGCGCCAAGGCGCTGGTCGCCTGTCCCGGCGGCTTCGGCACCTTCGATGAACTGTTCGAGGCGCTGACTCTGGTGCAGACGCGCTCGGTGAAGCCCATCCCCATCGTGCTCTTGGGCGAGAAGTACTGGCGCTCGGCGGTGAACTTCGAATTCCTGCAGCAGGAAGGCGCCATCGCGCAGGAGGACCGCGAGCTGTTCTGGTTCGCCGAAACGGCCCAGGAGATCTGGGACGGCATCCTGCACTGGTACGACAAGAGCGGCGAACCGCTCAGCGCGGCATAGGATGGCCGATCGATAGGGAAGGGAGTTCAGCGTGAGATTGTCGTTTCACGGCGCCGACCAGGGCGTCACCGGCTCCTGCCACATGGTCGAATGCGCGGGTAAGCGCATCCTGATCGATTGCGGCATGTACCAGGGCGGGCGCGAGCTCGACGAGGAGAACGCGCAGGATTTCGGCTTCGATCCGGCCTCGATCGATCTTGTGCTGCTCACCCATGCCCATCTCGACCATTGCGGGCGCCTGCCGCTGCTGGTCAAGCGCGGGTTCGCCGGCGAGATCGTCTCCACCGCCGCAACCGCCGAGCTGGCGCGGCTCGTCATGGTCGACTCCGCCCACCTTCAGGAGGAAGACGCGCGCTTGCGCGCCAAGAAGAACCACAACGGCCGCAGGAACGGAACGCCCGCCGCGCCGCTCTATTCGCTGATCGATGCGCTCAACGCCACCGGCCGGTTCGGGCGGGCGGCCGCCTACGGCCAGCCCATCGCGCTTGCGCCCGGCGTCACCGCCACCTTCCTCAATGCCGGTCACATCCTGGGTTCGGCCTGCGTGCTGCTGGAGAGCAGCGAAGCCGGCAAGACCTCGCGCGTTCTGTTCTCCGGCGATCTCGGCAAGGCCGTCGATCCGCTGCTGCTTGCCCCGGCGCCGCCGCCGCACGCCGACGCGGTGGTGATGGAAACGACCTATGGCGACCGCAATCACCGTCCGCTCGATGCCTCGATCGAGGAATTCTACGAAGCGGCCGCCGGCGCCTTCCAGCGGGGCGGCAATGTCGTCATTCCCACCTTCGCGGTCGAGCGCGCGCAGGAGTTGCTGCACATCATCAGCGACGGCATCGGGAACAGCCGCCTGCCGCCGACGGTGCAGGTCTACATGGACTCGCCGATGGCGATTTCCGTCACCGAGGTGATGGGGCGCTATCTTTCCGATCTCCAGCCCGAGATCGCCGAGCACATCCGCGCTGGGCGCGATCCCTTCCATTTCGACGGCCTGCACTTCACCCGCGATCCCTCCGCGTCCCAGGCGCTCGACGCCGTCAAGAAGGGGGCGGTCATCATGGCCGGCTCCGGCATGGCCACGGGCGGGCGCATCCGCCATCACCTGGCGCTGAACCTGCCGCGCCCGGAATGCGCGGTGGTGTTCGTCGGCTTCGCCGCGGTGGGCACGCTGGCGCGCAACATCATCGACGGCGCCAAGGACGTGGGCATCTACGGCGAGCGCGTGCCGGTGCGCGCGACCATCCACACCATCAACGGCTTCTCGGCGCATGCCGACCAGCACGACCTGCTCGCCTGGCACCGCCAAATCGCTCCGCCGCGCACCTTCCTGGTTCACGGCGAACCCTCGGTCATGACGAAGTTCGCCGGGCTGCTTTCCGGCACCAAGATCGAGATGCCGCAACTGGGGCAGGCGTATGAAATCTAGGCCGATGCCAAGGGAGAGCCGGAAGCTGCCCATACCCTGATCCGTCATGGCCGGGCTCGACCCGGCCATCCAGCAGCGGGAATTGTCCTTCGAGAGTATGTCCGCATTGTCTCAAGCTCTGCCCATCTTCTATTCGACGCATGACGGCCAGTCTCGCCGCATCGCCGAACGCATCGCGGCGCGGTTGACGGCCTCGGGCGCGGCGGCGCAGGCTGCGGACGCCGCATCCGATCTGCCTCTGCCCGAAGCGATGGCCTGCCTGCCCGCGTTCGTGCTCGTCGCATCCATCCGCTACGGCGTCCACATGCGCGACGCCCGCCATGCGATGGATGTTTACGGCGCGCTGAAAGACAAGCCGCCGCTGGTGCTGGCGTCGGTCAACTTGACCGCCCGCAAGGCGCACAAGGCGACGCCCGAGACCAACCCCTATCTGCGCAAGTGGATCCGGCGCCGCAAGCTCGCGCCGGCGCTTGCCGCGGCCTTCGCGGGCCGGCTCGATTATCCGCGCTACGGCGTGTTCGACCGCCTCGCCATGCAGGCGATCATGACGATCTCCGGCGGCGTCACCGATCCCACGGCGCAGATCGAATACACCGACTGGAACGCGGTCGATGCGTTCGCCGACGGGATTCTGAGGCTTGCGCGCGCCTCGGCCGTGCCTTCGTGACGATCGGGCTCACAGCATCGACGGAATGA
Organism: Rhizomicrobium sp.; assembly: GCA_035524815.1. GTDB lineage: Bacteria > Pseudomonadota > Alphaproteobacteria > Micropepsales > Micropepsaceae > Rhizomicrobium. Next base: position 9,164 of record DATKOE010000190.1, on the reverse strand, counting down.
CGCGGTCCGGCGGCTTGTGCCCGTCGGCGAAGGTCTTGATCGCGATGATCACCTTCTCTCCCATCTCGATGCGCCCTTCCTCGGTGGCGGAGGCCATGTGCGGCAGCAGCACCACGTTCTTCGCCCTGAGCAGGCGCGGATTGATCGCCGGCTCGCGCTCGTAGACGTCGAGCCCGGCGCCCGCGATGCGGCCGTTCTCGAGCATGGTCGCCAGCATGTCCTCGTCGATGATCTCGCCGCGCGCCGTGTTGACGATATACGCGGCGGGCTTGATCAGCTTCAGCCGCCGCGCCGACAAGAGGTGATAGGTCGCCGGCGTGTGCGGACAGTTGACCGAGATGATGTCGACGCGCGCCAGCATCTGGTCGAGGCTCTCCCAGTAGGTCGCCTCAAGTTCCGTCTCGACATGGGCGTGGACGGATTTGCGGTTGTGGTAGTGGATCTGGAGCCCGAACGCCTTGGCCCGGCGCGCCACCGCTTCGCCGATCCGTCCCATGCCGACGATGCCGAGCCGCTTGCCCGCGGGGCGGTGGCCCAGCATCCAGGTGGGCGACCAGCCTTTGAACCCGCCCGTCTCGAGGATGCGCGCGCCCTCCACCAGCCGCCGCGGCACCGCCAGGATCAGCGCCATGGTCATGTCGGCGGTGTCGCCGGTGAGCACGCCCGGCGTGTTGGTGACGATCAGTCCCTTCGTCACCGCGGCGCGCACGTCGAGGTTGTCGAAGCCGTTGGCGTAGTTGGCGATCATCTTCAGCCGCGGGCCGGCCTGGTCGAGCAGCGCGGCGTCGATGCGGTCGGTGATGGTCGGCACCAGCACTTCGCAGGACTGCATGGCTTCGCCAAGCCGGGCGCGGGTGAACGGCGCGTCGGTGTCGTTGAGGCGGGTGTCGAAAAGTTCCTTGAGGCGCGTCTCGATGACGTCCGGAAGCTTCCGCGTGACGACGACGACGGGTTTCCTGGGCATGGCGGCGGCCCCGTGCAATCGGTTCGGTGTAGCAGAACGGGGCTTGCCTGTCAGTGCCGGAAGTGGCGCATTCCGGTGAAGGCCATGCTGAGACCAGCTTCATCGGCGGCGGCGATCACCTCGTTGTCGCGGATCGAGCCGCCCGGCTGGATCACGCTGGTGGCGCCGGCTTCGACGATTTCCATCAGCCCGTCCGGAAACGGGAAGAAGGCGTCGGAGGCCGCCGCCGAGCCCTTGGTCATGGGTTCCGCCCAGCCCGCCGCCTTGGCTGCGGCGCGCGCCTTTTCGGCGGCGATGCGCGCCGAATCCACGCGGCTCATCTGGCCGGCGCCGATGCCGGCGGTGACGAGGCCCTTGGCATAGACGATGGTGTTGGACTTCACGTGCTTGCCGACCACGAAGGCGAACAGCATGTCGGCGATCTCGGCCTCGGACGGCTGGCGCTTGGTGACGATCTTGAGCATGTCGCGCGTGACGTGCCCGTTGTCGCGCGTCTGCACCAGCATGCCGCCGGAAACCGACTTGAACGTCAGCCCCGCCGCGGCCGGATCGGGCAGCCCTCCCGCCACCAGCAGGCGAAGACCCTTCTTGGCTGACAGGATGCGGCGCGCGTCGGCGTCGGCGTCGGGCGCGATGATGACTTCGGTGAAAAGCTTGGTGATCAGCTCGGCGGTGGCGCCGTCCAGCGTGCGGTTGACGGCGACGATGCCGCCGAAGGCCGAGATGGGATCGCAGGCCAGCGCCTTCTCGTAGGCTTCCTTGAGGCTGCCCGCCAGCGCCACGCCGCACGGATTGGCGTGCTTGATGATGGCACAGGCCGCGTATGCCTTGGCGTCGAATTCCGCGATCAGCTCATAGGCCGCGTCGGTGTCGGAGATGTTGTTGTAGGAAAGCTCCTTGCCCTGAAGCTGCTCGGCGGTGGAAACGCCCGGCCGCTTCTCGCCGGTGACGTAGAACGCCGCCTGCTGATGCGGGTTTTCGCCATAGCGCAGAGGCTGGCGGATGGTTCCGGCGAAGGCGCGCCGCCGCGGCGGTTCTTCCACGCCGTCGTTCGCGAGTTGTCCCGCGAACCAGTTCGACACCGCCGCGTCGTACGCCGCCGTGCGGGCAAAGGCCGTCTGCGCCAGGCGCTTGCGAAGCGCAGGCGTGGTGGCGCCGCCGTTCGCATCCATTTCGGCGAGCACCGGCGCGTAATCCTCGGGGTCGACCACAACCGTCACCGCTTCGTGGTTCTTCGACGCCGAGCGGATCATCGCCGGCCCGCCGATGTCGATGTTCTCGATCACGTCCTCGAACGGCGCGCCCCTGGCGACGGTGGCCTCGAAGGGATAGAGGTTGCAGACCACCAGATCGATCGGCTCGATGCCGTGTTCCTTCATGACGCCTGCGTGCTTGTCGCGCAGGCCCAACAGCCCGCCGTGGATGACCGGATGCAGGGTCTTGACCCGCCCATCCATCATCTCGGGAAATCCGGTGACGTCCGAAACGTCGGCGACCGTCAGCCCGGCGTCGCGCAGCGCCTTGGCGGTGCCGCCCGTCGAGATCAGCTTCACGCCATGTTTCGTCAGCCCTATCGCGAAATCGACCAGACCGGATTTGTCGGAAACGGAAAGCAGCGCGCGGCGGATGGGCGTCATGGCGACTCGCAGGGCTCGGAGGTTACGGCCGGTGATACTTCGGCGGCCGTGGCAACGGAAGCGTCAGGATGGGGTCTTTTTGCCGCCCGGCGTGGATACAATCGTGCTTGCCGGCGTGCGGCACGCCAGCAGGCGGTGCGGGATCGCTTTCGCCGAATTGACCGCATTTCGAGCCGGCAGATCCCGCCGCGAAGGCGACAGCCCGGCGCGTTGACCCTTGCGCCGCCATGGCTATGATCCGCGCCCTCCATTCCTTTTCCTCAAGCGTGCCCCCGTGGCGGAATGGTAGACGCGGCAGACTCAAAATCTGTTGCCTTCACGGGCGTGCTGGTTCAAGTCCGGCCGGGGGCACCATCCAGCATCGCGGGAACGACGGCTGCCCCGGTCTTTGCGCCGCACGCGAGCCCGGCCGGCGCGCTCGTCGTCGCGACAAAAAAACGGCGGCGCCGGTGTGGCGCCGCCCGTGAAGCTTGTTCTGCGCCCCGAACGCCGGAGCGTCGCGCGCCGTACGCGGCGCTAGTTCTGCTGGTTCTTCTTCTTTCCCTTGTTGCTGAAGTCGTGATGCGTGGTCAGCGTGTTGCTGTTTTGGTGCAGCGTGTTGGTCTTCGAGAAATTGCTGAGGCTGCCGGAGTTGCCTTTGTTGCCCTTCAGCTTGTTGAAACTACCCGTACTGAAGCCGTTGCCGCTGCTGCCGGAGCTTCCTTTGTTGCCCTTGAACTGGTTGAAGCTGCCGTTTCCGAAACTATTGTTGTTGTTGTGACCGCTGAAGTCGACCTTGTTGCCTTTGAATTTGCTGAAGCTGCCGTTTCCGAAGTTGTTGTTGCCGCTGCTGCCGAAGTTGCCTTTGTTGCCTTTGAACTTGCCGAAGTTGGTGTTTCCGAAGTTGTTGTTGCCGGTGCCGGAGCTTCCATTGTTGCCTTTGAACTGATTGAAGCTGCCGTTCCCGAAATTGTTGTTGTGGTGGCCGCTGAAGTCGACCTTGTTACCCTTGAACTTGTTGAAGCTGCCGTTTCCGAAGTTGTTGCTGCCGTTGTTGCCGAAGTTTCCTTTGTTGCCTTTGAACTGATTGAAGCTCCCGTTTCCGAAGTTGTTGTTATGGCCGCTGAAGTCGACCTTGTTGCCGTGGAACTTGTCGAAGTTGCCGTGGCCGAAGTCGTTGCTGCCGTGGAAACTGTTGAAGTTGCCCTGGAATTTGTTGAAGTGTCCGTGGCCGTTCCACGTCGGGTGATAGTTTCCGAAGTCGTGATGCGGCCAGTTGTGCCAGCCCCAGTCCCGGTGCGCCCAGCGTCTGCGCTCCCAGTCCCCGCCGTCCCATCGGCTGCGATAGACCCAGTAGCGATCCACCGGCCGCCAGGTTCTCCAGTTCACCCAGATGCGGTCTCGTCCCTCGTACCAGCCGTAATAGGGCCGGTGCCAGCGCGACCAGTAATGATCCGCCCACCAGTCGTGGTGACGCCATCCGTTGTAGTCGTGATAACGCCACCAGTCCCAGTAGTGCGTGCGCCAGTAGGCGCGGTTGTGATAGTAGTACCATTGCCAGCGCACCCATTCGGGATCGTGCGCGCGATACCATCCGAACCGCCAGTCGTCCGGAATGCGGAAGCCGTGGGTTTCGTAGTATTCGAAGCCGAGCGCCGGGCGGAAGCGGTCGGTGCAGGCCCAACCCGGGCGGTCGCCGCTCCATTCGTCCGCACGCCAGCCGCCGTGCACCCAGAAGAAGTAGTTCTGGTCCTGGTCCTCGCGGTAATAGAGCGGTCCGCGATACCAGTTGCCCTGCCAGTACACCGGGCAATCGAACACCGGCATGTTCCAGTATCCGTACGGACATCCCCACTGGTCGCAGAAGCCGCCGCTGTTATAGGAGAAGCGGATGGCCTGCTGCTGATCGGCCGCGTCGTCCTGCTGGAATTCCTGCTGATCCTGCTGGCCCGATTGATCCGCCTGCCCGCCGCCCTGATCTTGCCCGCCTTGCTGATCGCCCTGCTGATAGTCCTGCTGGCCGGACTGCTGGTCGTATTGTTGTTGCTGGTTCGGATCGTTCTGACCGTTGCCTTGCGCGAACTGCGCGTTCGCCGCGCCCACGATCGCCATTGCGCTCAACGCGGCGATCGTCACGGACGCCATCCAGGTGTTTTTCATGTTCCGGTCCCTTTAGCCCCATAAAGGTGAGTCCCATGAATCATTGATAACCCGGACAAATCCGGGGTGTTGGTAGTGGTTTGCAATAGCGACAAATGGAAAGGCGGCAACAACCAAGCTCCGGCCGTTGCAGTTGAAGCGGGAACGTCACGGCCACGACTGACGGTTGCACGGAGCGCGCCTCATCTTTGTCACAGGATCGGCCGGCTCCGCACGATTTGCGGCATTTGATGCGAAACGCCTGCGCTCCGTTTGCGAAGACTCAAATCTGACGGCATCAAAACGTCCGCACTTGAGACTGAATTGCGCATCTTCGGATCGATCAAGTGCAAATTTGTCGCCACTGTGGTTCACGGTTGACCGTGCAGAAGGTGGCGGATGGCGCACATCCTCCTGGTCGAAGACGAATCGGAGCTGGCCCGGCTGGTCGCCCAGCAGCTGATGGAGTCCGGCCATGACGTCGACGCCGCCGAACGCGGCGACGAGGGCTTCAAGCTGGCGCGCGCCGGTGGCTACGATCTCGCCATCGTCGACCGGATGCTGCCCGGCATGGACGGTCTGACGCTCGTCCGGGAATTGCGCGCACAGCACTCCGATATGCCCGTGTTGTTTCTTTCCGGCCTCGGCGGGTTGCAGGACCGGGTGGAGGGCCTCAACTCCGGCGGCGACGATTACCTTTCCAAGCCGTTCGCCTTCAGCGAACTGGTCGCGCGCGTCGAGGCGCTGCTGCGGCGCGGTCCCCATTTCGTGCGCCAGCCGGTCCTGCGCGCCGGCGAGCTGGAGATGGACCTCATCCGGCGCGAGGCCAGGCGCGGCGGCGTCAAGCTCGTTCTGTTGCCACGCGAGTTTGCGCTGCTCGAATACCTGATGCGCCACCCCGATCAGCTCGTCACGCGCACGATGCTGCTGGAAGGGGTCTGGAATTACCGTTTCGATCCCAAGACGAACATCGTCGAAACGCACATCAGCCGGCTGCGCGCCAAGATCGGGTCCGGTCTCATCCTGACCATCCGCAACTCCGGCTATCTCCTGCGCACCCAGGCGCAGCCGCAGGCAGCCGCACGGACGCAGGGGGAATAACCCCCGTCGCCATACCGTCATCCTGGCGAGAGCGCGCCAAAGCCTCCCGAGGGGCAGGCGGCGAGCCTGCGGCGCGGGGCGGAGCGTGCTAGAAAGCAAAGGAGTGGCGGCCGGGGACGGAATGGCAACTCACCAGGAATTCGTGAGTGCCTTGGTCGCGCAGCTTCCGGGGTTGCGGCGGTACGCTCTGGCACTGGCCGGAAACGCGGCAATGGCCGACGACCTCGTGCAAGACACGATCGAGCGCGCGCTCCGGCGCTCGACCCAATTGCGGGATGTGGAGCGTTTGCCGGGCTGGCTGCGCCGAATCCTCCACAATCTCTACGTGGACGAAATCCGCCGCGGGCGCGGCAAGATGAAGGAGCAGGACATCGCGGAGCTGGCCGACGACCTGTCGTTGAGCGTGGCGGCCCATGACGGCGCGGCGATGCGCGAATTCGTCAGCGCGATGGCCCGGCTCAGCGTCGAACACCGGCAGATCTTGCTGCTGGCCGGACTGGAAGAGATGAACTATCGCGAGATCGCCGAGGAGCTGGACATACCGATCGGCACGGTGATGTCGCGGCTGGCGAGGGCCCGCGAGAAGCTGCGCGGACTGATGCAGCGCGAGGCGCGGGAAATCGAGTCATGAGCGAACGGGACGACATCCGCGACATCCACTTGAGCGCGCTCATCGACGGCGAGCTGGGCGGTGAGCGCCGCGAGGAGTTGGAGCGGGCGATCGAACGCGATCCGGCACTTGCCGCGCGCGTGGCCGAGATGCACGCCGACAAGCTGATGCTGCATCGAATCTACGATCCCGTCGCGCGGCGGCCGCTGCCGCGCGAATGGCTCGATCTCGTCGAGCGCCCGCAGCGGCGGGTGCCGTGGCGTCTGGCGGCGTCGATTGCCGCGGCGCTGCTCGTCGTCGCGATCGGCACCTATTCGTATCTCGATCTGCGCCCCACTGCGCCGGTGTGGATCGTGGACGAGGCGCTCAACGCCCGCCAGGACGTCACGCGGCCGGAGCAGGTGATCGTGGCGGCACGGGGCGGCGGCGTATCCCGATACGACGCGATGCTGGAAATAACCGTCGGTGCGCGCGTGCGTGTGCCCGACATGGGCAAGGCCGGATACCGCCTCGCCGCGATCCGCGTGTTCCCCCACGGCGGCGGGCGCGCGGCGGAGCTTGCCTACCGCGACGCGAACGGCCACGTCTTCACGCTCTACGTCAGCCGTTCGAACGGCACGGTCGATTTCGTCCAGCTCGAACGCCGGGGCTTGCGCGTCTGCCTGTGGCGCGACGATCAGGTCTCGACCGTGATGGCGGCCAACATCTCGACCGCGGCGATGCAGCGTCTGGCGATCCTGGCCTATTCCGGCATGACGGCGTAGGGCGCAATCGGTTTACATCGAAGCGGAACGTCGAAACCTGACCTTAACCTCCCCCTTGTGGGGAGGTCGGCGAGCCTGCCCACCTGACAGATGCTTCGTGTTCATGCGAGCCGGGTGGGGGAACTGCATCGGAATCCAACCCCCGCCCGAAGCGTTTCGCGCTTCGCCCTCCTCACGAAGGGGAGGTGATCGATCGACACCAATCGTTCCCGCTTCACCGCACCGCGCGCACGGCCATGGACTCCGGCATGAACAGCGAAGCCGGATGCGGCGCCGACACCTTGTAGCCTTGCGGCTCGCCGTTCCAGGCGAACCCGTAGAGATAGCCGCCGAGCTCGAAGTCATAGACGAATTGCGGGCCGATGACGACCGCCGGCAGCTCCGGAATCTGCACCATGCTCGCCTGGCCGAACTTCCACAGCACCCCTTGCGCGTCCCAGGCGTCGCTGTAGACCGCCATCCAGGTGTCTTCGTCGAGATAGAGCCTGCGCCGCGCCACGATGTCGTTCTGCCCCTTCGCGAGCGTTCCTTCCACCACCCAGACGCGATGCAGCTCGTAGCGGATGTCGTCGGGGTTGGCGTGATGAGGGCCCATGATCTCGCGCACGGGGCGCGTCGTCAGGCGCTCGTTGTGGTAGGGGACGATCATCTCCTTCTTGCCGAGGAGCTTGAAATCGTAGTGATCGAGGCCGCCGAAGAAGAGATAATACTCGTCCAGGCTCTCGAACCCGCCCGCATCGGGATCGGGAACGTCGTAGGAGATCGACGGCGCCTTGCGCGCGCGATGCTCGCCGGCCAGAAGCCGCCACGCGGCGAAGGGATATCGCGCGATGTCGATCGGCTGCCAGTTGAGATAACCCTGGCCGACGCGGTCGGGCGGTGCGTCCTGCAGATGCAGCGTCTTGAAGTAATAGCCGCCGAACGATTGCGGCGTCGCGTCGCGATAGTAATAGGGAAAATCGGCCGTCTCGCGGTAGCTCGAAGCCTTCTCCATCGTGCCGTCGGCGGCAACGACGTAGGTGCAGACGTGCAGCTCGCGCGCCGGACCCCAGAACGCCAGCAGGTGATTCCACATCGCCTCGAAGCCGTTCTTCGGAATCGGAAACGGAATGCCGCCGGCCGCGCCGTCCACCCCGTAGGCGATGCCTTCCGACGCCGCATGCGCGCGCGTCGCGTTGCGGTAGGTATTGTCATAAACCCATTGCGGGGCCGTCGCGGTGCGATGGCTCGGGTACACGTCCATGCGGTAATCGGCGTACTTTGCGAACAGCGCTTTGGCGCCTTCCGGAAGCTGGTCCGCGTGCTCGCGAAAGTTCCGCTGCGTCAGAACAAGGACGGGCTTTTCCTGCGTCAGGCCGGCGGCGGAAGGCGTGGCGCTCCAGGCGGGGATCGTTCCGGCCGCATTGCCCGCGCGCTCCGCGCCGAGCGGAGTGAGCTCCGACTTCAGCGCCTGCGCTTCCGTCGCGGATACCTCGGCGCGCGCCGCCGCGCATGCCGCCGCGGCCAGGACGATGAGATTCAACCAGACGCGCATGGCGTTCCGTTGTTGTCGCCAATTTCCCGCATTCTGATATAGCTTATCGAGCCGCGCCAGGCACGCCCCGATGATGGAGTGGATTCGCCCGACTTGCCGTCTTGCGCCGCGGTGCGTTCTTCTCGCGTTGACATTTGCGGCCGCGGCGCGTGGCGCCGAGTTCTACGACGACGGCGACACCGTCGTGCGCTGGGACAACACGCTGCGCTACAGCGTGGCGTTCCGCCTGCAGCCGCGCGATCCTGCGGTCATCGCCGATCCCAACCAGGACGACGGCGACCGCAATTTCGCGCCGGGGCTGATCTCGAACCGGCTCGAGATCGCCTCGGCGTTCGACGTCACGCGCGGCGATTTCGGGTTTCACGCGAGCGGCGACGGCTGGTACGACACCGTCTATCACCAGCGCACCGCGAACGATTCTCCGGCGACCTACAAC
>DATKOE010000189.1:0-12766 GCA_035524815.1 Rhizomicrobium sp. | reverse complement strand
CAATTCGCCGTCCGCTTCCCATCTCTAAAAAAGACGTAACGGAGAGGGAGCCATGAGCGAAGCGCCTCGCGTGGCCGACCAGGATAATGGCCGGATCATGGCGATCGTGTCCTATGTGCTGTTCCTGGTGGGTTGGCCGACGCTGCATCTGGCGACGGTGGCGGCGGTCATCATCGCCTATGTGCAACGCGGCGACGTGCGCGGCACGGTGTGGGAATCGCATTTCGAAGCGATCATCTCGACGTTCTGGATTTCGCTGGTGATCGGAGCGGTGGCGGTGCCGCTGTGCTTCGTGATCGTCGGTATCCCGCTCATGATTGGGCTGATCGTCTGGTTCCTCTACCGGACCATACGCGGGCTGGTGCACGCGATCGACACGAGGCCTTACTGATCGAAATTATGACCGTCGGTCATGCGCCGCATCTGCTCCATCGGAGTGGGCGGCGCGGACGGGCGCGGGCGCGCGAAGAAGAACCCCAGAAGGCCGAGCATGAAGGTGAGCGCGACCGTGTAGGGCACGACGCCGTAGACGAAATCGGGCGCGATCGCCGCCTTGTGGAAGGTCATCCCCATCGAAGCGCCCCAGAGCTGGCAGCTTCCGATGCCGTCGGTTGAGACCGGGCAATCCTCGTAACGCGACATCAGCACCGCGATCATCGGCAGCACCGGCGCCAGGATCGGCAGCAACAGCAGCGTCAGCGTGCCGAGCAGCGGCCGGCAGGCACGGAATGCGAACAGCGTGGCGATGATGGAAAGGCCGACCAGCAACAGCGCGCTGGTCGAAATCGCCCAGTCGAGCGCCAGCGCATCGCGCAGGCCCGCGCCGAGAGGCACGCCCTGGCACGCCGCCGGACCGGGCTCGCAGCCGGCCGCGAACGCGAACGCGCGCACCACCCACACCAGCAGCGCCGGGCCGAGCAGCACCGCAACGCACAACGCCCAGGGTGTGAGCGAAGGCGACGGCGCGGATTTCGGGAGTTCCTCGTCCTCCATGTCACACATGTTACGCGCATTGGTGCCAGGTCGTGGGATTTTGCTTAAAGCATGATTAACGATGACGGTTGACGCCGCGTTCGGCGGTCCTTTTTTTCAGTAATTCCAATTTCAACCGTTCCGGGTCAGGATGATCGTGGAATCCGGCGCGCCGGACGTGCGTATGATGCGCAAACTGATTGTCATCACAGGCGGATGGGGCCTGCTCGCGGCGGGCACGATCCTGATGGTTGCGCCGGTACCGGTGCCGCTGGTGGGAACGATACCAGTGCTGGCCGGTGCGGCGATCCTGTCCGCCAACTCCAAGCCTTTCCGTCGCAGGATCCAGCGCCTGCGTCATCGTTTCGCGTTCTTCTCGCACTGGCTGGAGCGGTTTCTGCATCGCGCGCCCAAGCTGGTGAAGGTGATGATCCGCCGGACGCGCCCGCACGCGCTCCATCGCCATGCGCGCATGAAGCGCCGCACCGTCTGATAGACTGCGGGCCGCGATTCGACAGGGGCGGGCACCGCATGAGCATCGTCCTTCGCCCATCACGCGTCTGGAGCAACGGCGAAAGCCGCGAAGGCTGGAGCGTGCGCGTCTCGGGCGAGTGCATCGAGGCCGCCGGGCCGAGCCTGCTGGGCGAGGAAACCGTCGATCTTGCCGGCGCCACGCTGCTGCCCGGCCTGATCGATGCGCACTCCCACCTGTTCCTGCATCCCTACGACGAAGTCTCGTGGGACGATCAGGTGCTGAAGGAGCCCGAGTCCTATCGCACCGTGCGCGCCGTCACGCATGCCAGGGCGGCGCTGCGTGCCGGGTTCACATACCTTCGCGACCTCGGCACCGAAGGGGCGGGATACGCCGATGTTTCGCTGAAGCGGGCGATCGATGAAGGGTTGATCGAGGGGCCGCGGCTTCAGATCGCCACGCGGGCCATCGTCGCCACCGGCTCGTACGGTCCGGCGCGCGCCGCCTATCGCCCCGATTGCTGCTTGCCGCAGGGCGCCGAGGAAGCCAGCGGCGTGGAGGAGATCGTGCGTGCCGTGCGCGTGCAGGCGGCACACGGCGCCGACTGGATCAAGCTCTACGGCGATTATCGCGCCGGGCCGCACGGCGAAACCGTGCCGACGTTCTCCCAGGACGAGATGAAGGCGGCCGTCGATGCCGCGCACGACCTCGGGCGGCCGGTTTCCGTGCATGCAGGTTCGGACGAGGGCTTGCGCCGGGCGGCGCTCGCCGGTGCCGACACCATCGAACACGGTTACGGCGGCACGCGCGACACCTTTGCGCTGATGGCGGAGCGCAACATCGCCTTTCTGCCGACGCTGGCGGCCGCCAAGGCCATCGCGGGATATTTCGGCGATCCCCGCAACAACGTGGAGCGCTCCGTCAAGTCGTTTGCGCATGCCCGCGCCTCGGGCGTTGTCATCGGCTGCGGCTCGGATGCGGGCGTGTTCGCCCACGGCGACAACGCGCGCGAACTGGAGCTGATGGCCGCCCACGGCATGAGCGCGAACGAGGCCCTGGTCGCGGCTACGCGCGTCAACGCCGCCATCCTGGGTGTGGGCCACGAGTTGGGCGAGATCCGCGAGGGCTTTCTGGCCGACCTCGTCGCCGTCGACGGCGATCCTTCTGCCGAAATCTCTGCGCTTCGCCGCGTGCGGCTGGTGATGAAAGGCGGCAAGGCCGTCGCGCTGTGAGCGATCGGCGTTGCCGTGTCTTCGTCCGCTACTTCCCGGCCGCTGGCACCGCGAGATTGGGCGACGCGTTGAAGATGATCGTGCTGGGATTGTGCGAATTTGCGAGCACGTTGATCATGCGTTCGTTGGCCTGGATCTGCTGCATGCGCACGTAATTGTCGGTGTAGGACTGGGCCACTTCGCGCACGGAAGCCGCGGTCAGCGCCGAATTGCGGGCGTTCTGCACGACGGGATCGGCCACGATGTTGGAAACCGCCACGCCTTGCAGCTGCAACGGCGCGCGGAGCTCGTGCAGGCGCTGGTCGAGGTTGCGGCTGAGCGCGTTCTCGATCGCCGGGCGGTTGTTGTTCATGTCGAGATCGCTGTCATAGGTCGTGGCGACACCGCGGCCGAACGAGCGCGCTTCCTGGTTGCCGTACCGCTCGAAAATGTCGGCCACGCTGATGTAGCTCACGCGGGCCTGGTCGGCCGGGTCCTGCGACGGCGTCGCCGTGATCTGGGCGAGCACGCTGTCCCAGATTGCGTGATCGTTCGGCACGATGAGACGGACGTAGAAATCGTAGGCGACGCGCTGTCCGGAACGGGTGAGCACGCGATGGTCCTGATGATCGCGCGGATCGTCCTGGGCGAACTGCTCTTCCACCTGGAACGTCGTGGTCTCGAGGCAGACCGCCTGGTTCCTGATGCCGCCGATGCCTTCGCCGCCGAGATTGATCATTCCGGTCTCGTGCCAGTCGCGCTCGTACCCGCTGGGCGACAGGACCTTGCAGGCGAATCCCGGCTTGATGGCGTAGTACTGCGGCACCGATTGGCCGCATCCCGAAAGCAGCGCCGTTGCGGCCACGCCGGCGGCCAGAAGAGTCGTGCGGATCATCGTGTTCCCCTCGCGCAGAAAGATCGCGCGCTAATGGCCTCCGTCCTGGAGGCGCTTGTGAAGTTCGCCCTGCTGCTGGGTCTGCATGCCGCGGTCGACCGTCGTGAGACCCGGCCTCGAAACCATCGCCGTCCCGATCCAGAAGATGCCCACGCCCGCGACGCTCAACACGGTTACGGCCAGCCAGAGTCGCCGCACGAGCTGGCGGATCCGGGGCCTTGTTTCCCAGGCCAGCGCGAAGCCGGCGCCCAGGGAGGCGACGATGATCACGATCAGCGCCGTTACCAGCGCCGGCAGCATCGAATTCGGTCCCATAGCCCCGTTCCCCCTGTACGGATTATCGCCCGGCCGTGTTGAAAGAATTGTGTCAGCCGGACTCCTTACTGGAATCCGGCCGGGTTGTCATGCGGGCAGGGCGAGCCGGGCGGGGCGAGGGCTTTTCCCGCTCCGGGATTCGTCCTGTGCCGCCGACCGGGTCGGCCCCGCCGCGTCGGGACGCGTAATCGCGCTATTGTCGCTGCGAATCGCGTAACCTGTCGCCGCAACGCCGACGAGGAGTGTCATGCCGGAGGCCGCCGCGCTCTGCGCACAGGCGGTGAAGGAGCACCGACAGGGCCGGCTCGACCGGGCGGAGGCGCTTTATCGCTCTGCGCTTTCGGCGGACGCCCGCCACATACCGTCGCTGCAGGGGCTGGGCGCCGTGTGCCTGCAGAAGAGCCGGCTCGGCGAAGCCGCCGGCTGCCTCGAGAAAGCCGCGGCGCTGGCGCCGAACGACCCCTCGATCCTGGGCAATCTCGGATTCGTCCTCAACCGGCTCGGCCGCGCCGAAGAGGCGATCACGCCGCTCCGCCGCGCCGTCGAGCTGGCGCCTGCCTCGCCGGCGCCCCGGACCAATCTCGCGATTGCGTTGATGGAGACGGGCCGTTTGGAGGAAGCGCAGCGCGGCCTGGACCAGATCGTTGCGCGCCATCCCGAATTGCCCGAGCCCTACAATATCCTCGGTTCGCTGCATTTGCGGCGAGGCGATCTCGACGCCGCGGTTTCCGCGTTCGGACAGGCTCTGGCGCTCCGCCGCGACTTTCCCGAAGCCCTCAACAACCTCGGCAACGTGCTGTCGCGGCAGGGACAACACGCGCGCGCCCTGGAATCCTATCGGCGTGCCGTCGCGCTGGCGCCGGGGTTCGCCGCCGCCCACTTCAACTGCGGCACCGCGCTGGCTGAATTGGGCCGCCACGGGGAAGCCGTCGGCTGCTTCGCCAGGACGCTCGAAATCGATTCCCGCCACGCCGGCGCGTGCAACAACATGGGCAATTCGCTGCTCGCGCTCGGCCGTGCGGGCGAAGCGCGGGCTGCCTTCGAGCGGGCGCTGGCGATTTCTCCCGGCCACGCGCCGGCACATCTCGGCCTCGGCATTTCGCTGACCGCCTTGGGGCATCTCGAAGAGGCGCGCGCCGCCGTCGCGCACGCCCTGGAGCGCGATCCCGCTCTGGGTCAGGCGGCGGGGGAATTGTTCCGCCTGTCCGCCCGCCTTTGCATCTGGGACGGTCTCGCCGGCCGCCGCGCGGATCTCGCGCTTCGATGCCGCGAAGGCCAGAAGATCGATCCGTTCGCGATGCTGCATGCATCCGACGATCCCGCGCTGCAGCTTCTCGCCGGCCGCAACAGCGCGCCGCCGCCGGTGCGCCCGCCGCGCGCCGCCGTCGACAAGGACCGGATGCGGGTGGGGTTCCTCTCCGCCGATTTCTGCGAGCATCCGGTGGCGTATCAGGTCGCCGAGCTGATCGAGCGGCTCGACCGCGGGCGCGCCGAGATTTGCGGCCTCTGCATCCATCCCAGCCCGCCCGCAGATGCGATGCGCACGCGGCTGACGAAGGCCTTCGACCGCTTTGCGGCGGTGGGACATCTCGGCGACGATGAGATCGCCGCCGGCATGATCGAGGACGGCATCGACATCGCCGTCGATCTCACCGGCCACACCCGTTACGGGCGGCTCGGCGTCCTGGCGCGGCGTCCGGCGCCCGTGGCGGCGGCGTTTCTCGGCTATTCCGGCACGACCGGCGCCGAATACGTCGACTATGTGATCGCCGATGCCGTGGTGGCGCCGTCGGAGTCCGCGTTCAGCGAGAAGATCGTCCGCATGCCGCACAGCTTCATGCCGGCCGACACCACGTTCGCCGTGCCCGCGCCGCCGTCGCGCGCCGAAGCGGGCCTGCCGCCGCGAGGTTTCGTCTTCTGTTCCTTCAACCAGGCCGAAAAGCTGACACCGGAGATGTTCGCCGTGTGGATGCGGCTGCTCGCGGAGGTGCCCGGCAGCGTGTTGTGGCTGAGTGCGTCCGCGCCCGCGCGCCCCAATCTCTGCGCCGCCGCCGCCGCTCGCGGCATCGCCGCGGAACGGATCGTCTTCGCCGGCCGGGTGGAGGACCGCGCGAGCCATCTGGCGCGCCTGGCGCTGGCCGGGCTTTATCTCGATGCCTTTCCCTATGGCGGCCACACGACCAGCAACGATTGCCTGCGCGCCGGCGTGCCGGTGGTGACCATGACGGGACGCAGCTTCGCCTCCCGCGTGGCGGCCAGCATGGTGACCGCCGCCGGTCTTCCCGAGCTCGTCGCGGCCGATCCCGATTCCTACGCCGCGCTCGCTCTCGCGCTGGCCCGCGATCCGGTGCGGCTGGCTTCGCTGCGCGAGCGCCTGGCCCGGCCTTCGGCCCTTTTCGACATGGCGGCGTACGCGCGTGCCTTCGAAAACGCGCTTGAGACCATGTGGCGGCGTAAGCTCCGCGGCGAAGCCGCGCAGAGCTTCTCGGTGGATTGAATCAGCCGGCGCCTCACTGCCCCCGTTCCCGCGAAAGGAATTCGCGGATCTGCCCGGCGTTGCGTCCGCCGTCGCATTCGCCGATGCGGCTCTTGGCGCGGATGTCGATCAGCACGCCGATGGCGCCGGCCGGGCGCACGCGGATGACGATGTCCGACACGTTGCCGAAGAACAGCGTGGTGTCGGTCGCCTCGATGCGGCCTTTCTTGACGTCGAACGAGGCCACCTGCCAGCCTTCCGCGTTCACCGCGTTGAGCGCGCGCCAGAAGTACTTGTCGACCAGCTCCTTCTGGGGAACGCGGTTGTCCATCTCCGGCAGCGACTTGATGTCGGGCCAGGTGTTCTTCTGGGCCAGCGCCGTTGTCATCTTCTCGCCGTCGTAGACCACGATTCTGGGGCCGTCGTAGCCTGGCGGATTGGGCGCGCCCCTGCGCCAGGACAGGAGGGTGTGGAATTTCGGCGCGTCGCCGATGTCGGTGGAGATGTCGTGGATCGGCGGCAGGGTGTAGCAGTGCCACACGTAGTTGGCGGGAATGCCGGTGAGGATCGCCGAGCCGATCAGCCCGATGCCGCCCAGCCTCCAGCCCAGGCTGTTGTTCATGGCGAGCGCGCGCCAGATCCAAGCGACGCCGAACAGCAGCGCCACGCCCCCGATGCCGACGCCGGGTGTCAGCACCTTCACGCCGAAGGCATAGTCCCAGATGTGCAGGCGCGTGCCCAGGCACGCGGCGAGCGCGATCAGACCGCCGATGAGGAGCAGCGCGAACGAGATTTTCGCGAGCAGCGGCTGATGGCGCATGTCCCCCCTCGTTGGCGGTTCACTGCGGCAGGACGAACCCCGCGAACCTCTCGCGTAAAGCGGTTTTCTGGATTTTCCCCGTCGCGGAATGGGGAATCGAATCCACGAACACCACTTCGTCCGGCACCCACCACTTGGCGATCTTGCCCGTTAGAAAGGCAAGTATATCTCCTTTGGCCGCGCTTTGGCCCGGCTTCAGGACCACGATCAGCAGCGGCCGTTCGTCCCATTTGGGATGCTTGACCCCGATCACGGCGGCCTCGGCAACCGCCGGATGGCTCATGGCCAAGCTCTCGATCTGGATGGAGGAAATCCACTCGCCGCCGGACTTGATGACGTCCTTGGCACGGTCGGTGACGGTCATGATTCCGTCCTGATCCAAGGTCGCAACATCGCCGGTGTCGAACCATCCCGCGGCATCGAAGGGCGAGGCGTCGGCGTTGCGGAAATAGGCCCCTGCGACGGCGGGACCCCTGACCTTGAGCCGCCCGGACGTGACGCCGTCGCGCGGCAGCTCGCGGCCTTCGATGTCGGTGATCTTCATCTCGACGCCGAACGGCGGGCGCCCCTGCCTGGCCTTGACGTCCAGCCGCTGTTCCCAGGGCAGGGCTTCGGTCGTGGCTGTCAGGCTCCCCACGGTTCCGATCGGGCTCATCTCGGTCATGCCCCAGGAGTGCACGACTTCGATGCCGTGCTTGCGCTCGAAGGCGTCGATCATGGCGCGCGGGCAGGCGGCACCGCCGATGACGATTTTCTTCAGATGCGGCAGGCGGGTTCCGGTTTCGTCGAGATGGCGGAGCATGCCCAGCCACACCGTCGGCACCGCCGCGGTCAGCGTCACCTTCTCCTCCGTGAACAGGCGGCAGAGCGATGCGCCGTCGAGCCGCGGTCCCGGCAGCACCAGCTTGGCGCCCGCCATCGCGGCCGCGAAGGGAATGCCCCAGCCGTTGGCGTGGAACATCGGCACCACGGGCAGGACCGTGTCCTTGGCGGTGAAGGCCAGCGTGTCCGCCGAACAGCCCATCATCGCGTGCAGAACATTGGAACGGTGGCTGTAGAGCACGCCTTTCGGGTCGCCCGTGGTTCCCGAGGTGTAGCAGAGGCCGCAGGCGGTGTTCTCGTCGAGTTCCGGCCAGGCAAAGTTCCCGTCGCCTTCCGCCACCAGGTCTTCGTAGGCGATGAGGTCCGGCAGCGCCGCAGCGGGCAGGCCGGCGCGATCCGTAAGCGCAACATACAGGCGTACGCCGGGCATGAGCGGCGCCAGCTTGACCACGATGTCGGCGAGGAAGGGATCGAAGAACAGCGCGCAATCGCCGGCGTGATTGGCGATCCAGGCGATCTGCTCGGGCAGCAGCCGCGGGTTCAGCGTATGGTAGACGGCGCCGGTTCCGGCGACGGCGTACCAGCATTCGATGTGTCGTGCGCTGTTGAAGGCGAGCGTGGCGATGCGGTCGCCTTGGGAAAATCCGCGCCGGCCCAGCGCCGACGCCAGTCGGCGCGCGCGAATCTCCACCGATTCCCAGGAAGTGCGCGCCGGCGCCCCTTCGAGAGCGGCGCTGACAAGCTCGCGCGAGCCGTGGAAGCGGGCCGCGTGCGAAAGCACTTTCGGGACGGTCAACGGCCAGTCCTGCATCAGCCCTTTCATCGCTATTCCCTTAATGAGACTAGGGGGCAATATAGCCGCCGTAAGCGTCGGGAATACATAATAGATTTATTCTAAAGAAACAAAATGTCCCACTGCGATAGGTGACAAAAAGGCATAACACCATGTTTTGGCTTTCAGAAAAAATACACTAATTTAATAGGGGAAAGCATTGACCCTAGCGTAACGGGATACGTAGTATCCCCTACGCTGAGAAATTGTCAGGGCACGTCCCAAGAAGCCGACGAAAGGCCAAACGCAGCCGGGCCCTCTAACGTGGAGCGATGGGACCACTATGAACAGGACATTCACGATACGTCAGCTTACCAAGGAGTTTTCCGTCACGGCGCGAACTTTGCGCTTCTACGAGGACGAGGGCCTGATCGCTCCCGAGCGGCGCGGCCAGACCCGAATCTATTCCGTCAAGGACAGGGCGCGGATCATGCTGATCCTGCGCGGCCGGCGACTGGGATTTTCGCTGGCCGAGATCCGCGAGTACCTGGACCTCTACGCGCAGACCGGCAACGCACGCCAGCTGCAACACGCACGCAAGAAGTTCGAAGAGCGCATCGTCCTCTTCGAGAAGCAGAAGGTCGAAATCGACGTCGCGATCAGCGAGCTCAAGCGCGGCATCGTGGAAGTCGATCAGCATCTTGCGGAAGCGGCGCTTGCTTCCGTCGAGCCCGCACCCGACGCCGTCGCTGCGGCTTAGTCACAGGTAACGCCGATGCGGGACCGGCGCTGTTCGCCGGTCCGCTCGGCCGCCTTTTTCCGCTCGTTGATTCGGCCTAGAGTCCTTCCCGGATAGGGGAGGCTTCCATGCGCCATTGCCTGATCGCGCTCGCGGCGCTGGCCGCGGCGGGGCCCGCCTTTGCGGACGACAGTTCGGCGGCGCTGAGCGCCGGCGGCGTCGTCTTCACCGCCAACACGCCGGTGAAGATGGCGGCCGAAGACCTTTACGTCAGCCCGAAAGCGGTGCGCATCCGCTTCGAGTTCGTCAATCCCGCGAAGAAGGACGTCGACACCATCGTCGCCTTTCCGCTGCCCGACATCGATACCGCCGAATTCTACGGCAGCGCGGTGGGCACGGTGACCGACGACCCCGCGAACTTCGTCGGCTTCAAAGCCGTGGTCGACGGCAAGCCTGTCGCCTTCACCGTCGAGCAGCGCGCCTTCGTCAAGAAGAAGGACGTCACCCAGATCGTGCTGGCGGCGGGCGCGCCGCTCAATCCGATCGCCGGCGAGGGCTACTCCAAGCTGGCGGCGCTGCCGCGCGACAAGCAGAAGGCGCTGGTCGCCGCCGGCGTCGCGGAAGGCGAGGGCGGCGACGACTTCGTTCCGCAATGGACCGTGCGCACCCGCTTCTACTGGCCGCAGAAGTTCCCGGCCGGAAAGACCGTGGTGATCGAGCATTCCTATCAGCCCGTCACCGGACAGTTCTTCTTCTCGACCCAGTACCAGAAGCGCACCGACAAGTACGGCGACATCGACTACTGCTTCGATCCGGGCACCTGGGCGAGCCTCGACGCGCGCACCGCCCAGAAGAAGCAGCCCGACAGCGACGCCGGCACCTACATGAACGCCTACGAGACAGATTACATCCTCAAGACGGCGAACAACTGGCAGGGGCCGATCGGCCGCTTCCATCTCAGCCTCGACAAGCTCAGGCCCGACAACGTGCTGAGCCTGTGCTGGGACGGCGATCTCAAGAAGACCGGCCCGACGACGTTCGAATTCTCGGCCCAGAACTTCGCGCCCAGGCAGGACATCCACATCATCGTCCTGGAGACGGCAGCGCCCATGGAGTGAGGCCCTTTTTCTGCCCCCGCGAAGCGGGGGAAGTGTCCGCCGAAGTTGCGAAGCAGCGTAGGCGGACGAAATGGGCGCGCGAAGCCGGAGCGGCGCTTCGAAGGGGACGAACGAGCACGCTCGTAGCGCCAGGTATTTTACCCGTGATCGCTGTCGCGGTCCTCGCGCTCATTCGCAAGGGCGACGGGGCACGGCGACGGTTTAGCGCCCCAGCAGGAAGTCGGCCATGCGCCGCCACCAGGGGCGCGGCATCCTCGTCCTGGGACGATCCCAACCGGCCGCGTGCGACACCAGCAAGCCCATCATCTCACTCTCCCCAGAGAGCACAACGTGTACGGATCATACGCCGGATCGCATCCCGCGACAATCCGCTTACGGACGATAGTGGTTAACGGCCCCGGCGGGCGCCGCAACCCGGCCACGGCCGCCTTCGAGGAATCAGCCTGCCACCTCACGATGACGCTTGCGCGAAGTTCGTGTGACGCTGGGAGCGTTACCGTTGCGCCAGCAGCCGTTCGCGCCAGGAGTCGATCAGGTCGCGCGTGCAGGCGGGCCGGCTTTCGCCGCTGTTGGCGATGCGCGCCCATACTTCCGCCATGCCGGTGGGCATGGGCGAGCGCCGGGCCTGCTCCACCGCCAGCGCGCGGCAGGGATCGATCTGGCCGTAGGCGAGATAGGTGCCGGCGAAGAACGCGCCGAACAGGAAGAGCGCGAAGACGACGAGATTGCGGAGCATGGCCTTCTCCCGGGATCAGAACGGATGGCCGCCCGGATTATTGTCGGGAATGGGGCCAACGTTTGGCGTCGTGGCGGTGTGGGTCTGGTTGGTGCGGCAGTTGTAGAAGCCGCTCGACCAGCCCGAGCGGTAGTTCTTGTCGGTTTTGTAAAGCTGTTCGTCGCGCACCATGTCGTTGCGGTAGTTTGTGCCCTGCTCGGTGGCCGAGGCGCAGCCGTCGGAGAAGCCGGCCTTGAAGCCGGGCGTGTTCTTGGCGGCGCGATCGCGCGCGGTAGGGAAGAGGATGCCGCAGCCGGCGAGGCTGAGGGCGAGGGCGACGAGAACGATGGTGCGTGCGGTCATGACGGGGAGTCTATCAGGTCGCGGTTCCGCGTAAAGTTCGCCGCCGGGCCTGCGTCCCGGCGTCATGCGAAGGTGCCGGGCACGCCTGCGGCACGGACACGCGCCGCAAGACCGTCCGTATACGTACGATGCCAGCATCGGCGGCTGGGCCGGCCGCCGGCCCGGTTGCTTCCGGGGTGGGCGACGGCCGGAATCGGGCCATGTAAGGACTTCAATCGTACAACTTGCAGGATTTTCCCGCGCGAGCCCGTTTAGCCTCTTTTTGGCTTATCCCCACCCCTGCGGCAGATTTTCCACCCATGTAAGTGGCTTGCGGGACACGGAATTTCCCGTCCGTATACCATTACAGGTTGTTTCCTTATCCCCACTGGCGGAATCTGTAGGATAATGTTCCCGATATTATACTTGACGTACCCAGGCGACGGGTTTATATATGGCCCATAAGGAGTTGGGACCATGTCAGTCTTAGATGAGAGGCACTTTCACAACGAAGCTGCGGCCTACCGCTTTGTAGAGGCACATGTTTGGCCGGACGGCCGCGTATGCCCCCATTGCGGCGTCGTGGGCGAGAGTGGGCCGCTGAGCGGCAAGTCAACCCGGCTCGGCGTCTACAAGTGCTACGCCTGCCGTAAGCCCTTCACCGTCAAGGTGGGGACCATCTTCGAAGCGTCGCATGTCCCGCTGCACAAGTGGCTTCAGGCGATCTTCCTGCTTTCGTCCTCAAAGAAGGGCATGAGCAGCAACCAGCTCTCCCGCACTCTGGAAATCACCCTCAAGTCAGCTTGGTTCCTGTCTCACCGTATTCGTGAAGCGATGCGTGACGGCAAGCTTGGCCCGATGGGTGGCGAAGGCCAGATCGTTGAAGCCGATGAAACCTACTTCGGTAAAGTCGAGAACGAGCACGTTTCCCCGCGCCGCAAGTCCGACGGTCGCCCTTACACCAAAAGCGGCACCAATGGTCCGGCTGGCAAGCGCGCGGTGGTTTCATTGGTTGAGCGGGACGGCCGCGTGCGTTCGTTCCACGTTGACCGCGCCGACAAGGTGACTGTCGCGAAGATCGTCACCGATAACGTCGC
>DATKOE010000188.1:0-16479 GCA_035524815.1 Rhizomicrobium sp. | reverse complement strand
GAACGCCGCGATGGCCGATTTCATGTCGGCCGCGCCGCGGCCATAGAGCATGCCGCCGTCGATCACTGCCCCGAACGGGTCATGCCGCCAGCCTTCGCCCGGAGGCACCACGTCGGTGTGGCCGGCGAAGCAGAGGAGAGGCGCGCCGTGGCCAACCTGCGCGAACAGGTTCTCGACGCGTTCGGTGCCGGGCTCCTGGAACGCCAGCCGCTGGCAGTCAAAACCTAGCGGCTTGAGCGCGTCCTCCAGCACGGCGAGTGTGCCTGCGTTCTTCGGCGTCACCGACGGACAACGGATCAGGGCCTGCGCCAGGGCGACGGGATCGAGCATACGGCGGGGTTTAGGACGCGTGTCTGCCGAGGTCAAATCGTCCCTCTACGGCCCGTCCACCTTGTATCCGGCGGTCCGGAGAAGGTTGGGCACGCCGCCCTTGCCGACCAGATGCGCCGCGCCCACCGTGACGAAGAACGTGTGCGGCTCGTCCAGCATGGCCTCGATCTGCGGCACCCAGGCGCGATTGCGATCGTCGAGCAGCTCCTTCTTGGCCTTGGGCGTCCAGCCCATGCTGTCGGGCCCCAGCGCGGCAAGCGCCTTGGCGTCGCCTTTGGTCCAGGCCGCCAGCAGCGCATCCGACTTGGTGCTGTGGTTCTTGAGGATTTCGGTGAACGTCGCGCGCAGCAGCGCCAGTTCGTCGTCGATCTTGCCGTTGCCCATCAAGAGGCGGAATTGAAGCTCGTCGGTTTCGAGCGCGCGGAATTTCGCGCCGCGCTTCTTGGCGGCCATCGCGTAGATCTTGTTGTCGACGCCTTCGGAGGCGATGAACCCCGTGCCGCCCGATGCCACGCCCTGAAGCACCAGCGCGGCGAGCCACGGTCTGAGATAGACGATGGGCTCCGGATTGGCGCGGGTCAGCATGATGACCTGGCGGTACTGGTCGCGCATCTCGTCGTCGAAGAACGAGGGCAGGGCCATGCTGGCGGGCAAGAGCGCGTTGCGCTGGAAGGTTTCGGCCGCGGCCTCGCGCGTGTCCTCGTCCATCGGCACTTCGAAGACGAAGGTGTCCGATCGCGCGACGGCGTCCACGATCTGCGGCGTCTGCCAGTTCACGTTCTTCGGCAGGGCGTGGATCGAACCCAACAGATAGGCCGTTGCCTTGGGCCCGTGCGCCACCCACACGAGGGGCGTGGCCGTGACCGGCTTCGGCTCGGCAGCCGCCGGCGCGGAAAGCATCGCGGCGAGAACCACACACACAGCCAGCACGCGCATCGCGGCCATCCCCTAACGCCTGCGGAACCATGCATCCGCGGCGGTGAAACCGGCGTTCAGTCTATTATTCAAATTTGAAGGATTGGCTAGTCGCGCAGCAGTTCGTTGATCGAAGTCTTGGCGCGTGTGCGCTCGTCGACACGCTTGACGATCACCGCACAGTAAAGGGCGGGCCTGCCCTCGCCGCCGCCCATCGTGCCCGACACCACGACCGAATAGGGCGGCACGCGGCCGAACATCACCTGGCCGGTGGCGCGGTCCACGATCTTGGTCGACTGGCCGATATAGACGCCCATCGACAGCACTGAGCCTTCGCCCACGATCACGCCCTCGGCCACTTCGGCCCGCGCTCCTATGAAGCAGTTGTCTTCGACGATGGTGGGGCCCGCCTGCATCGGTTCGAGCACGCCGCCGATGCCCACGCCGCCCGAGAGGTGGCAGTGCTTGCCGATCTGCGCGCACGATCCCACTGTCGCCCAGGTGTCGACCATCGTGCCCTCGCCGACATGGGCCCCGATGTTGACGAAGCAGGGCATCAGCACCACGCCCTTGGCGACGAAGGCGCTGCGGCGCACGACGGCGCTCGGCACGGCGCGGAACCCTGCCGCGCGGAAACGGTCTTCGCCCCAGTCCTTGAATTTGGAATCGACCTTGTCCCACCAGGTGCCGCCGCCCGGTCCGCCCTCGACGAGTTTTATGTCGTTGAGCCGGAAGCTCAGCAGCACGGCCTTCTTCAGCCACTGGTTCACGCGCCATTCGCCGTCCAGCTTCTCGGCGACGCGCCAGCGCCCGGCATCCAGGCCGTCGAGAGCCGCTTCCACCGCCTCGCGGATTTCGCCCTTGGTGGAGAAGTTCAGGCCATCGCGGTTTTCCCAGGCGTGATCGATGGTGCGGGCAAGGTCTTCGGACATGGCGATTTCGGTTGGGCTTCAAACCTGGATGGTCTGAAGGAATTCCGCGAGATCGTCAATCTCGTGATCGGCGTGAGCCTGCGCGCCATGCGAGGATTCGGGCGCCTGCAGCGCCCAGCGCGAACCGCCGTGAAGCCAGACCGTCGTCATGCCCAGGGCTCTGGCGGGATCCAGGTTGCGCGCCGTGTCTTCGAACATGGCGGCGGCGCGGGGATCGAAATGGCCCGCCTCGACGATGCGGCTGTAGGCCTCGGGCTTCGGTTTGGGGATCCAGTTGAGCGTCCGGATGTCCCAGATGTCGTGCATCACCCCGCCCAGCCCGATCTGCTCCAGGACGCGGCCGGCATGCTTGCGGCAGCCGTTGGTGAAGACGCAACGCCGTCCGGGCAGGCGCATGAGGGCCGGGCGCAGCTTCGGGTCGGGCCGCAGCAGCGACAGGTCGACGTCGTGGACGTAATCGAGGAATTCCTCCGGATCGACGCCGTTGCATTTGACCAGTCCGCTCATGGTCGAACCGTAGCTGCGAAAGTAAAGATGCTGCAGGGCATAGGCTTCGCCCGGATGAACGTCGAGCTTCTTGGCGATGAAGTCGGTCATCCGCTGCTCGATCAGCCCGAACAGGTTCGAGTCGGCGCGATAAAGCGTGTTGTCCAGATCGAAGATCCAGGTGTCGATGTGGCGGAAATCGGGACCGGTGGTCATGTCGGCAGCTACTTCAACCCGTTGGCGGTGACGTGTGCGGTGTAACCCGGTTTGCGGCCCAGGTTGGTTTCGGCAAAGCCGGCCTCGGTCAGGCCGCGCTGGGCGCAGTGCTCGCGGCCCTGCACTTCGAACTCGATGTTGGTGACGCAGAACTTCGCGTTTCCCGAAACCAGCGGCGCCCCGCCGCCGCCCTCGACCCTGAGCCAGACCGCGGTGCCGGCGATCGAATCCGTCACGATCGGCGCACAGGTCCCGCCCGCAACCGTCCACCACCCGCGCGACGCGAAGACGCTGCCCTTTTGCTGCGCCAGGGCGGCGTAAACCGGCTTGGCGGTGTCGTTGCAGATCGTGTAGCCCAGCGGCACCGCCGTCTTCATCGCTTCGGTCTCGAGCGCACTGAACAGCGCCTGTCTGTCGGCCGTTTCGGGCAGGCGCATGCGCTTGCGGAACTGGGCGAGCGCGGCCTCCGCCGCCTTGTCGTCGCGCAGGTTCTGGAAGCCGATGTCGCCGAGCAGCCGCTTCAGTCCGGCGTTTTCCGCGGCGGCCATCGAGGGGAAATCCGGAACCTCGCGCAGCGTGGTCGTCCATGAGTGCTTGTGGCGGGTCTGCAAGGGGGCAAAGCTGGCGCTGTAGGAATCCGCATCGGTGCAGCGGATCAGGCCGAGCGCGAAATGGAAGAGGAAGTCGCGGTCCTTCACGCACAGGCTGACGGCGCCGTTCCATGCCCTGGGCGGACCGGAATGGGCGCGCGAGGAGCGGGCCGAAACGTAATAGGCCGGAGCGGTGAGATCGCCCTGAATTACCGCCGCGCATCCGCCGGGAACCACGCGCGTCCAGCCGTTCACGTCGATGCCGCTTGGAGAGACCGCCGCGGTGGCGGCGTAGACGACGTAGCTCGTCCGGTTGCACAGCGTGAGCGAGGCCTGCGCAGGGGACAGTATCAGAATCAGGAGGAACGCTGGTCCGATACCTTTGGCGAATGGGCTCATTCCGCAGTGATCAGCGTTCCGGCGCCGTGCTCCGTGAACAGCTCCAACAGAAGGACGTGCGGAATGCGCCCGTCCAGGATGACCGCGGCGTTCACGCCGCTTTCGACCGCCTCGATGGCGGTTTCGATCTTGGGGATCATGCCGCCCGAAATCGTGCCGTCGGCGATCAGCGTGCGCGCTTCGCGCAGCGTCAGGCGCGGGATCAGCTTGCCCTCCTGGTCCAGCACGCCCTCGACGTCGGTGAGCAGCACCAGGCGCTCGGCGGCCATCGCGGCGGCGACCGATCCCGCCACGGTGTCGGCGTTGATGTTGAAGGTCTCGCCGCGCTTGCCCACGCCTACCGGCGCGATCACGGGGATCAGGTTTGATTTGAGGAAGGTGTGCAGCACTTCCGGATTGATGCGCTCCGGCTCGCCGACGAAGCCGAGGTCGATGGGCTTCGACTCCAGCGTCTGCGGATCGACCTTCATCCGTTCCAGCTTGCGCGCCACGACCAGATTGGAGTCCTTGCCCGAGAGCCCGACCGCGTGCCCGCCCGCGGCGTTGATGCCGGTCACGATCTGCTTGTTGATCGTGCCCGTCAGCACCATCTCGACGACGTCCATCGCCGCCTGGTCGGTCACTCGCAAGCCGTCGATGAAGGTCGAGGGGATGGCGAGTTTCTTCAGCATGGCCCCGATCTGCGGGCCGCCGCCGTGCACGATAACCGGTTCCATGCCGGTCTGCTTCATCAGCACGATGTCCTGGGCGAAGTCCTCGGCAACGCCGCCGCCCGCCATCGCGTTGCCGCCGAACTTCACGACCACGACCTTGCTGTCGTATTGCAGGATGAAGGGCAGTGCTTCCACCAGCACGCGCGCGGTCGATCGCCAGCGCGCCATCGAGCGCAGGTTCCTGTCCTGGCCGGGATCGTCGGTGAAGGCCATCCGTCGCGTCTCCGGAAATCTGCGCCTTATAGCCCGGAAATTACGGGCTCGCCAACGCCGCCAAATGGGCCTTGAGCCGGTCCAGACCTGCGGCGTTGTGCGCAGAAGTGGCAAAAACTTCGGGATAGGCCGCGGTGTGGCCGCGCGCCTCGGCTTCCACCGCTGCCAGGCTCTCCGACAAGGCGGCGGCTTTCAGCGCGTCGATCTTGGTCAACGCGGCGCAATACGAAACCGCGGCCGCATCCAGAAGGTCCATCACGTCCTTGTCGGCGGGCATGACGCCCCGTCGCGCATCGATCAGCAGGATCACCCGTTTCAGGTTCGCGCGGCCCTGGAGGTAGGCGAAGATCAGCCGCTGCCATTCGGCCGCGAGTTGCTTCGAGGCTTTGGCATAACCGTAACCCGGCAGGTCGACGAGCATCAGCCGGCCGGCAAGCTCGAAGAAGTTGATCTCGCGGGTGCGTCCGGGCGTCTGCGACACGCGCGCCAGGGATTTGCGTCCGGTGAGTGCGTTGATAAGGCTCGACTTGCCGACGTTCGAGCGCCCGGCGAACGCCGTTTCCGGCAGGCTCTGCGGCGGCAGGCCCTCGATGCTCTGCGCACCCCACACGAACCGGCATTCGCCCGCGAACAGCCTCCGCGCGGGTTCGATCTCGCCCGGCGGATCGTCGGTCACTCGCCCGCCTGGACTTTGATGCGGTCGAACAGCCTGCGCACGAACGCGGGCGGCTTCAGGTTCTCGAACAGGTGGATGGGAACGCCCTCGCGCTTCATCATGTAGCCCTGCTGCGCCATCGAGAGGATGTTGTTCCAGGTGTAGTAGATGACGAGACCCGAGGGGAAGTTGCCGAACATGAAGGTGAAGATCAGCGGCATCAGCGCGAACATCTTGCCCTGCACCGGATCGGTGGGCGCCGGGTTCATCTTGAACTGAACCCACATCGTCAGGCCCATGATGAGCGGCCAGGCGCCGACATGCAGCAGGAACGCCACGGGGGCCAGAATGCCGGGCAACGTCTCGGGAACCGTGAAGGGCAGAAGACCGAACAAGTTGACGTACGATGTCGGATCGGGCGCGGAGAGGTCCTTGATCCAGCCCCAGAACGGCGCGTGGTACATTTCGATGGTGACGATCTGCACCTTGTAGAAGGCGAACAGGATGGGGAACTGGATCAGCATCGGCAGGCAGCCCGTGAGCGGGTTCACCTTTTCCCGCTTGTAGAGCTCCATCATCTCCTGCTGCTGACGCTGGGCATCGTCGGCGAAGCGCTGTTTGATCTTCTCCATCTCCGGCTGCACCTTCTTCATCTTGCCCATCGACTTGAAGGAGGCGTTGGCAAGCGGATAGAGCAGCAGGCGCAACAGAATCGTCGCCACGATGATGGCGAGGCCGAAATTTCCGACATATCTGTTGATGCGGTCGAGCACCCAGAACAGCGGCTTGGTCAGAACGATGAACCAGCCCCAGTCCACCGCATAATCGAACCGGTCGATGCCGAGATTGGTCTCATAGTCGCGCAGGATGTCGACGACCTTGGCGCCGGCGAAGAGGTGCTGGGTGACGGCCACGGTCTGGCCCGTCGCCAGCGTACGGGGGCCGAGGCTGTAGTTGGCCTGATAGGATTTCGCGGATCCGTAAGGCGTGGCGCGGAACGTGCCGTTGAACGGTTCTTTCTGCGGCGGCAGCACCGCCGCCATCCAGTACTTGTCGGTGATGCCGAGCCATCCGCCGGTCGAGCTGAACGTCTGAGGCTGCGCGTCGTCTTTCTTGAAATCGTCGTACTTGGCGTCTTTCAGGTTTCCGTCGGCGGCGCCGATGAAGCCCTCGTGCAGCATCGCGAAGGTCTGATGCTGCGGTACGCCGTCCCGCACCACGAGCGCATACGGATAAAGCACCACCTTGCCGGCGCCCTGGTCGGCGACGGTGTCGGTCACCGTGAACATGTATTCGTCGTCGACGGCGATCGTGCGGGTGAAGACAAGACCCCGGCCGTTGTCCCAGGTCAGCACCACCGGATGGCCGGGCGAGAGCACGTCTCCGCTCTTCAATGCCCACGGCGTGTTATCGCCGGGCACTGCGAGTTTCGGATCGGCGGATGTCCAGCCGAACTGGGCGAAATAGGGATAGGCCGAACCGGAGGGCGCCAAGAGGTCGATCTCCGGGCTCTTGGGATTGACGGTGTCGTGATAGCCCTTGAGCTTCAGGTCGTCGAAGCGCGCGCCAACTAGGCGGATCGACCCATCCACTTTCGGGGTGCGCACCGCGATGCGGGCGCCGCCCTGCTTCAGGGCTGCCGCGCGGGAGAGGACGGCAGGTGCGGCCGGCGACGCCACAGGCGGCGCCACCACCTGCGCCGGGGTTTCGCTCTTCGCCTGCTGCTGCGCCGCGACGTGCTGCTTCTGCTGCAAGTTGGCCTGCGGCTTGGCGACGAAGACCTCCCAGCCCACGAGCACGAGCACCGAAAGCGCGATGGCGGCGAACAGATTGCGGTTGTCGTTCATGGAAGTCCTATCGCGGCGGGACGGGGTCGTAGCCCTGCGATCCGCCGAGCCAGGTGATGGGATGGCAGCGCAGCAACCGCCTTACCGTGAGAAGCGTGCCCTTGAAAGGCCCATGCACGGTGATGGCCTCGATGGCGTATTGCGAGCATGTGGGCACGAAGCGGCAGGTGGGCGGCAGCATCGGCGAAATGAAATAGCGGTAGAAGCGGATCGGCGCGATGAGCACCCATCCGGCAATCTGCCGCAGTCTCTTACCGGCTGTCGTCACGGTTCTCTCCGGCCCCCAGCCTCAGATGGGCGGCGGCGACGGCGGAAGCAAGGTCCGCGATCAGGCGGTCGAAACTGCGCTCGAGCGTGGCCTTGCGGGCGACCAGAACATAATCGGTACGCTCGCGCCCGGAAACCGGCAGAACGGCCCGGGCAGCCTCCCGCAGGCGCCGCTTGGCCCGGTTGCGCGCGACGGCGCCGCCAACCTTGCGGCTGGCGGTGAACCCCACCCGGCAGCGGCCGGGCTTGGCCGCCGGCTCGGGCGTCGGGCAGGCTTCCAGGGTCAGGCCGGACATGCTCCTGCGAACGCCTCGCTGGACGCGCAGGAAATCGGCTCGGGATTTGAGGCGCTCGGCCACCAACCGTTCCATGGCCCGGACGGGCCGTTCGCTCAGGCGGACAGCTTCTTGCGGCCGTGGGCGCGCCGGTTTGCCAGCACCTTGCGGCCGCCCTTGGTCGCCATCCGGGCGCGGAAGCCATGGCGGCGCTTGCGCACGATTTTGCTGGGCTGATAGGGCCGCTTCATGGTCAGTCTCCGGTCGGCAAAGAGGCCGGGTTTCTAAGCACTGGCCCCTGGGCTGTCAATGTGACGGCATTTGGGGCGTTTATGCCTGATCGTGGGCCGATAGGACCCCTCATCCTGAGGAGTCCATTTGGCCTCGCCCCTTCGAGATGGCCGCTTCGCGCCTTCCTCAGGATGAGGGCACATGGGCGTCCCGAAGGACTTTTTTTCGCCCGCCGGATGGGGCTTTATGCCGCCAGATGCGAATCCGGACGAGGACGCTCCAGGAGGTGTGGGGCCTCGTGGCTCACAGCCTGTCGGGGCGGCTTCTGGCGTTGACCATACTGTACGTGCTGGCGAGCGGGGCGCTGATCTTCCTGCCGGCCATCGGCCTCTATGAGCACGAGCTTCTCGACGACCACATTCTGTCCGCCGAGCTGACGGTCATGCCGTTCACCTCGCCCGGCGGCCAGGACCTGCCGGAGGGTTTGCGGCAGGATCTTCTGAAGCATGCCAATGCCGACGAAGTGGTCTTGAAGCGGCCCTGGCAGCGCGACCTGTTCCAGATCGGCATGATGCATTCGCGCATCGACCGGACCATCGACCTTACGGGCGACACGCTGTTGAAGGACATCGCCAACGGCGTCGAATGCCTGTTCGACGGCGGCGCGCGGACCCTGCACGTGATCGCGCCCACCCGAATCCGCGATGCCACGTCCATCGCCATCATCCTCAGCGAGGAGCCGATCCGCTCGGCGCTGCTCATCTACGCGCGGCGCGTGATCGGGGCCGCCGCCTTCATCTCCGGGCTGACCGGGGCGCTGGTTTACCTGACGCTGTTCTATTTCGTGGTGCGCCCGATGCAGCGCATCACCCGCGCCATGGGTTCGTTCCACGAGGACCCGGAGGACGCCGGGCGCATCCTGGTCGCCTCCGGCCGGGCCGACGAGATCGGCGTCGCCGAACAGGAATTGGCGGCCATGCAGCGCGACCTTCACGGCTTTCTGCGCCAGAAGGCGCGGCTTGCCGCGCTCGGGGCGGCGGTGGCGCGCATCCAGCATGACCTCAGGAACATCCTGGCCAATGCGCAGCTTGCCTCCGACCGCCTCGCCGCCAGCGAGGACCCGGCCGTGAAGCGCCTGGCGCCGCGGCTGATGACGGCGATCGATCGCGCCATCGCGCTTGCCACCACCACCTTGAAGTACGGCCGTGCCGAGGAAGCCTTGCCGCACCGCGAGGCGTTCGCCTTGCGGCCGCTGGTCGAGGAGGCGGCCACGGCGGCATTGGAATGCCAGCCCCCCGGCGGCTTCGACAACCGCATCGAGGCCGGTCTCACCATCGATGCCGACCGCGAGCAGATGTTCCGCATCGTCCTCAACCTGATGCGCAACGCCTGCGAAGCCCTGCATGGCGAGGGCACGCTGACGGTCACGGCCGGGCGCCGGAACGGCGCCGTCGAAATCGAATTTTCCGACACCGGCCCCGGTATTCCCGAGCAGGTCAGGGCAAAGCTGTTCCAGCCTTTCGTCTCGGCGGCGCGCCCGGGCGGCTCCGGACTGGGCCTGGCCATCGCCCGCGACCTGGCGCGCGGCCACGGCGGCGATCTGGTTCTGGTCTCGACTGGGCGGGAAGGCACGGTGTTTCGGCTCTCGCTGCCCATGACGGTGAGGGTGCGCACCGGCGCGCTGCATACACGAGCGCCGTAGCGGTAAGAGCAACGGCGGGCTGCTTTCCGAATGTTCTCTCTTACTCGGCGGCTTCAACGGGTCACTGCAACACCGACGACTTCAGACCCCAATCTCACCATTATGGATTGGTTCCCGGTGGAGCTTCCCAATCGTCGGTGCCGGTGCCGGTGCCGGTGTTTGAGCCGTTGCTGTGATGGTGGCCTCCCCTCTTGTGGTTGCCGCCAGTTCCATTGCCGGTCGATCCCGTCGGAGCCTTCCAATCGTCGGTGGCGGCGCCGGTGCCTGTGTTCGCGCCGTTGTGCCTGTGGTGGCCGCCCTTCCTATGGTTGCCGCCGTTTCCAGTGGTGGTCGAACCCGTTTGAGCTTTCCAATCGTCGGTGGCGGCGCCGGTCCCAGTGCCGCTGTTTGCACCGGTATTGTTGCTGGACGATGATGCGCCCACGCCAGGCGTTGCCGATAACAGAACGCTCAACAGTCCCAATACAGAGACGGTCCACACCGAGTATCCGAGACCACGGGAGTGGCGAGCCGGCCTGTTCCACATGCATTTCTTCTCTGTTCCAAAACAACGACGCAGCCAGCAACGCTAACGCCCATTTGGTATGCGAGACAAGCGACGAGGTTGGGCACGAATCTGCACCTGGAGCATATGTCCCCGCATTGCCGGGCACCACGTCTGCAACCGCATCGCGTGCGCGCATCGATGGTCGCACCCCCTTGAAATCGCGCACCGCGCTTCCCACATCGCCAGCGCTGTTTGAAATCGCCGGAACGCTGAGTCTCCGCCGCTGCCGATACGAAGGCGTAAATCGTTGCGCCTCAAATCGGTGCCGCCGAAATCGCCGATTTGACTGCCGCACGTGAAAAACACCGGCTCGGAGTCGCAAACTGCCCCTGCCGTCGCCGAATGCGCGCTTTCGTGCCGGCAGGCAAAGCCGGCGAAGCAAGGCGAAAATTGCAGCGCCACAACGAATTAGGGTCGATTTTGCAGGGTTGAATGCGACTTTTCATTCCGTGCGAAAACCAGGTCCGTTCGGTCCTCCCCCCACCCGGCTCGCACCAACACGAACGTTGAACCAGACGGGTACGCTCGCCGGCCTCCCCACAAGGGGGAGGCGATTCAAACCGAAATGGCGCGTACTAATCCCCGATCGCCACGCCTTCGCGCCGCGGATCGGCCGCGCCGGTGTAGCCGTCGTTGGTGCGTTCGATGATGTGCAGACCGCTGCGCTCGCCGCGCGCGGTTTTCACGTCGTAGCCCATCGCCTGAAGCCGCGGCGCCAGCGCGTCGAGGGTGGGGCTCGCCTCCAGCAACAGCGGGCCGTTGGTCTCGATGAAATGCGGCAGGCGAACGGTGGCTTCGGGATCGCGGCCGCCGTCGATCATGGCGACCAGCGCTTCGCCGACATAAGGAATGATCGCCGGGCCGCCGGGCGAGCCGAGCGCGATACGGAATGCGCCCTTCGAATCCAGCACGATGGTGGGCGCCATCGAACTCATCGGCCGTTTTCCGGGCTCCGGCGCGTTGGCGACGGGCTTGCTGCCGCGCGACGGCTCGAAGGAAAAGTCGGTCAGCTCGTTGTTGAGGAAGAAGCCCTTGACCATCATCTCCGAGCCGAGCAGGAACTCGACCGTGGTCGTCATCGAGACCACGAGCCCCCTGTCATCGACGATCGACAGGTGGCTGGTGCCGGCAAGCTCGTGTTCGCGCTGGGGCGCAAGTTCCGTCCGCTCCGAAGGCGGCGTTCCGGGCTCGGCCGTTCCCATGTCGCGGCCGGCATCGATCAGCACCGAGCGCTGTTCGAGATATCGGCGGTCGAGCAGCCCGCGCACCGGCACGCGCACGAATGCCGGATCGGCCACGAACATGTCGCGGTCGGCGAAAGCGAGCCGGCTCGCCTGCGAGAACAAGTGCACTTCGGAAAGCGTGTCGGGTTCGAGTTCGCCGGATTTGTAGCGTTCCAGCATCGCCAGAATCTGCAGCACCGCGATGCCGCCCGAGCTTGGTGGTCCCATCGAGCAAATCTTGTATGTGCGATACGTGCCGCACACGGGCGCGCGCTCGACGGCGCGATAGGCGGCGATGTCCTTCACCGTCATGCCGCCGGGGTTGACCGGCGCATGCTGCACCTTCTGGGCGATCGCGCGTGCGATGGCGCCGCTGTAGAAAGCGCGCGCGCCGCGTTTGGCGATCAGGCGGAGCGTGGCCGCAAGCTCCGGATTCTTGAGCGTATCGCCCGCCAGCATTGGCGTGCCGTCCGGCCGGCTGAAGTAGCGCTTCACGTCTGGCATCGCGGCGATCCTGGGAAAATCGTGGAGTTCGCCCGCCAGCTTGTTCGTGACCGGCACGCCCTTTTCCGCGAGGTCGATGGCGGGTTGGAACAGTATCGCCCACGGCAGCTTGCCGTATTTCTTGTGCGCCAGTTCCAGCATGGCCAGCGTACCGGGCACGCCGACCGACAACCCGCCAGGGATCGCGTCCATGTGCCCGCGCGGGATGCCGTTCGCGTCGAGGAACATGGTGGGCTTGGCGGATGCGGGGGCGGTCTCGCGGCCGTCGAAGCTTGTCATCTTCCTGGTCTTGGGGTCCCACACCAGCATGAAGGCGCCGCCGCCGATGCCGGAGGATTCCGGTTCCACAAGATTCAGGACCATCTGCGTGGCGATGGCCGCGTCCACCGCCGAACCGCCCTTGCGCAACATGGCCAGACCGGCTTGCGCGGCATAGGGATTGGCAGCCGCGATCATGTGGTGGCGCGCATCGGCCTTTGCCGCGGGGGCAAGTGCCAGCGCGATCACCAAAGCGGCGCAGGTCAATCGTCTCATCTCAACTCTTTCCGCGAAGCGCCCGAGAGGCTAGCGTCACCGGCATGATACGCAAGGGCGAACGCAACCTGATCACCGATGTGGCGGGGCTCA
This sequence comes from Rhizomicrobium sp., assembly GCA_035524815.1. Classification (GTDB taxonomy): domain Bacteria; phylum Pseudomonadota; class Alphaproteobacteria; order Micropepsales; family Micropepsaceae; genus Rhizomicrobium. Next base: position 3,807 of record DATKOE010000188.1, on the reverse strand, counting down.
CGGTCGGGCAGGCCGAAGATATCGCCGCCCGCACCGGCGTGACCGTCGTGCTGGGCGACGAGGCGATGATGGCGGCAGCGGATGTCCGCGGCGGTGCGCCGGGAACCCGCGGCGTGCTCGGCCTCGATTCGGTGCCGCTGGTCGAGCGCGTCGATGCGGTCGTGCTGTCGGGCGGCTCCGCGTTTGGTCTCGATGCGCCCTCGGGAGTGGAGGCGTTCTTGCGCCGGCAGGAACGCGGGTTCCGCATCGCGCCCGGCGTGCCGCCGGTGCCGATCGTTGCCGGTGCGATCATCTTCGATCTCGCCAACGGCGGCGACAAGGAATGGGGCACCGATCCGCCGTATCGCCTGCTTGGCCGCCGCGCGGCGGAAAACGCGAGCCTCGACTTTGCGCTCGGCAACGCGGGCGCCGGGCTGGGTGCAACCGCAGGCGCCTACAAGGGCGGCCTCGGCAGCGCTTCGTCGGTAACGGACGAAGGCTTCACCGTCGGCGCGCTGGTCGTCGTCAATTCCGTCGGCTCGCCGGTGATGCCGGGGACGGACGTGTTCTGGGCCTGGCCGTTCGAACAGGATGGCGAGTTCGGCGGCCGCGTGCCGAGGGCTCCCGCCGCTGCGGCTCTCGATTTTCCGCCCGACATGAAGGGCGCCGCGCGCGCAGGCGCGAACACCACCGTCGCAACGGTGGCGACGGATGTGGAACTCGCCACCCTCGAACTGCGGCGCATCGCGATCATGGCTCATGACGGGTTTGCCCGCGCCTTGCGTCCGGTCCACACCGCGTTCGACGGCGATCTCGTCACCGCGGTCTCGACCGGGCGCAGACAACTGACCGGACCGCGCGCGATCGCCGTGACGCTGCTCGGCCATATGGCCGCCGATTGTTTGGCACGCGCGGTCGCCCGCGGGATCTACGAGGCCGCATCGCTCGGACCTTTCAGGAGTTATCGCGACACCTTTCCTTGAACCGCAATGGAGACGCCGCCATGACTGGGACGCGACGGTCGTTCATCACCACATTGGTCACGGGTTTCACGCTCGCCGCAGGCCCGATCAACGCCGCGGCCATCGTCACCGACACGGCGGGGCTCGATGCGGGCGAAGTTTCCATCCCCGTTTCGGACGGCAGGATTCCGGGTTATCGCGCCCGGCCTTCGGGCATGACGAACGCGCCCGTGATCCTGGTGATCCAGGAGATTTTCGGCGTCCACGAGTTCATCAAGGACGTCTGCCGGCGCTTCGCCAAGCTGGGTTACTACGCCGTCGCGCCGGCGCTCTATGCGCGCCAGGGCGATCCGGCCAGGTACGACATGGCCCATCTCGAACAACTCGTCGCCGATATCGTCAGCAAGGTGCCGGACGAAGAGGTGATGAGCGACCTCGATGCCACGGTCGCCTTCGCCAAATCCGAAGGGGCCGATACGGCCGGACCCGGCATCACGGGTTTCTGCTGGGGCGGGCGCATCGTCTGGCTGTACGCGGCGCACAACCCGCTCATCAGAGCCGGCGTTGCCTGGTATGGACCGCTCGGCGGCAAGCCCACGCCGCTGAAGCCCAAGAGCGCCATCGATCTGGCGCCGCAGATCCGCGCGCCCATCCTCGGCAACTACGGCGGCAAGGACATGGGCATCCCGCCCGCCGACATCGAGGCGATGCGCGCCGCGCTGAAATCGGGCGGCAATCTGAGATCGCGCATCGACGTCTACGCCGACGCCCAGCACGGATTCTTCGCCGATTATCGCTCCTCCTACGACGAGAAGGACGCGAAGATCGCCTGGGCCAACACGGTGAAGTGGTTTGCCGACAACGGCGTCAAATGAAAAGCGGGCGAGAGATCCCGCCCGCTTTCGGAAAATCGGCGACTGAACTTCAGCGGACGAACACCCGCACCTCGCTCGACGTTGCCGCCGGATCGGTGGCCGAAGCGACCGCCAGCCGCGAAGCCGGGATGCCCATGTCGGTCATCGAGCGCAGCACTTCCTGCGCATGGCGATGGGCCGCCGTCTGCGCCAGCTGCACCGCCGAGGCGGTTCCGCGGGTGGGCGACACGGCGACGATTGAGAACGCCGCACCGGGGCGGGTCTGCAGCGCCTGCTGCAGCGCCGCGTAGAGGATCTGCTGGTAATCGACGTCCGCATGGTCGAAGCGGATCACCACCAGCGGCGTGCCGGAATAGCCGAACGCGCTGGCGCGCGGCGCACCCGCGGCGGGCAGCATCGGCGAGCCGAGATCGGCGCCGTAAAGGTCGCCGTTCTTGATGGCGCTGGCCAGCACCGTCAGGTTGGCGCGCTCGGTCGCAACATAGGCGGTCTGGCGCTGCACGTCGGCGGAAACGTCGGTCAGGAGGCGGTCGATCAGCACGATCGACTGGTTGGTTTCGTCCTGCAGCACCGAAAGCTGGCGGTGGTCCTCGTCAACCGCGCCCGAAACGTTGAACGTCGCGTTGATCTGGTCGAGCATGTAGTGGGCCGTGGATGCGTCGCTCGCCACCGACGTGCCGACCGCGCTGAGGCCGTTGATGTTGCCCGCCAGCTGGTCCAGCGCCGACTGCGCCCGGTTCCATTCGGCGACCAGCTCGGGATTGCCGCGGGTTGTGCCCATCTGAAGCCGGGTGGTGATGCGCGCCCGGGCCTCGTGATAGGCGCCGGCCGCCGCCGCCCCAGAATTGCGCAGATCGCCGTAACGCTGGGCGTTGGCCATCAAAGTGCCCTGCAAGGCCGCAAGCTGCGAGCGCAGGCTGGCGACGGTCTTGCTGACCGCCGTTCCCGTATCGCTGCCGGGCTCGATGGTGACGGGCGTAATTGTCGCAACTGTGCCGACCGCGGCAGCGGGCTGCGTTTCGGTGGTGAGCGGGGCCGCCTGGACCGGCGCCGGCGTCGGCGCCGCCGCGGTGGGTCCGGCAGGCGGGGCGGTCTCCTGTTCCGTGCCCGATTCGCCGAACAGCATGGCATCGACATCGGCGCAGCCGGCCAGACCGATCGCGGTCAGCACCACCATGGCCCTCAAAAACTGCGCCGAAATGCTGGAAATTGCTGCCCGCCCGGCCAATTTCGCTGTCATTGCCGCTCTCCAAATCCGCCCGGGGGCGCCGCCTCCGGCGAATGTCCAGCCCGCGCGCGCCTTTACGGCGCAAGCTCCGCCGCAGTCTTTACCACGCCGCCGCGTGGGGACAAGGGCGCGCCCTGCGGCTTTCTGGGAGTTTTTCCGCTGGCCTGCCGGGGGGTTGCGGCCGGATTGCGGCGCGTGTGCGGATCGCTTGCCTTTGGGGCTCGCGATGCATAGTTTGCCCCGCCCAAACCGCACCGGTAGCTCAGCTGGATAGAGCACCAGACTACGAATCTGGGGGTCGTGGGTTCGAATCCTGCCCGGTGCGCCAGTCCGACCAAGGCCTTAGTCCGTCCGGCCTTGGACCTCCTCGCAGCCGAACACCGAACAGGCACCGAAACTTCGCAGACAGCTTGCCGGGCGGGGGGCTCTCCAACGAAAGAATCAGCGTATTTATCCGCGAGGCGGAAACCCACGGAAGCGATGCGAGCGCTCGCACGAGCCTAGCATGCACTGTTCGGCGAAATGAAGAAGATCAAGCTCGTAGAATTATATGCAGGAACCGGACGGTCAATTGAGCCATTTCGCCGATGGCGCCGCAGCGAACTTGCGCTTCTCGTAGACGCGAATCGATACTGTCGAGACTCGTACGTCCAGAATTTTCCGTATGCGCCTTACATAAGGCGTGACCTATCGCGTTTAAGCCCCGGCGAATTGCTCGCGCTCGCCGGAGGACGCATTGACGTCTTGCTGGGGTGCCCGCCTT
>DATKOE010000187.1:0-17213 GCA_035524815.1 Rhizomicrobium sp. | reverse complement strand
ACACCAGCCGCATGTACCTGGTGGGCGAGGTCAAACGCAAAGCCGCGCGTCTTGTCGACATCACCTACGAGGCCATGCTGAAGGGCATCGCGGCCGTCAGGCCCGGCGCCACGACCGGCGATATCGGCCATGCGATCCAGTCCTACGTCGAGGGCGAGGAGCATTGCAGCGTGGTTCGCGACTTCTGCGGCCACGGCCTCGGGCAGGTGTTCCACGCCCTGCCGAACATCGTGCATTACGGCAAGGCGGGCTACGGCATCGGCCTGAAACCGGGTATGTTCTTCACCATCGAGCCCATGATCAATCTGGGCGGCTATGGCGTGAAGGTGCTCGGCGACGGCTGGACCGCGGTCACGCGCGACCGTTCGCTGTCGGCGCAGTTCGAGCATTCCGTGGGGGTTACGGAGGATGGGGTCGAAATCTTCACACTCTCGCCCAAGGGCTGGCACAGGCCCCCATATCTCTGACATCGCGCCGCCCGAACCGCCCCACTATCTCGGCCATCGCGAACGTCTGCGCGAGCGCTTCCTTGTGGGCGGCGCCGAAGCCATGCCCGATTACGAGCTTCTGGAGCTGGTGCTTTTCGCCGCCGTGCCGCGGCGCGACGTCAAGCCGCTCGCCAAGGCGCTGATCGCCAGGTTCGGCAGCTTCGCGGAGGTGATCGCGTCGCCCCGCGAGCGGCTGATCGAGGTGGATGGCGTCAGCGATGGCGTGGCGGCGCAACTCAAGATCGTCGCGGCCGCTGCCTTGCGCCTGTCCAGGACCCAGATTCTGGGCAAGCCGGCGCTGACGTCGTGGGCGGCGCTGATCGACTACTGTGCGGCGGCGATGGCGCGCTCGCAGCGCGAGGAATTTCGTGTCCTGTTCCTCGACCGCCGCAACGTGCTGATCGCCGACGAAGTGCAGTCCACCGGCACAATCGACCACACACCCGTCTATCCGCGCGAGATCGTGAAGCGGGCGCTCGAGCTTGGCGCGACCGCGATCATCCTGGTCCACAACCATCCTTCCGGCGATCCCGCGCCCAGCCGCGCCGACATCTCCATGACCCGCGATGTCGCCGACGCCGCCAAGGGACTGGGCATCGTGGTCCACGACCATGTGATCGTCGGCCGCAAGGGCCACGCCAGCCTCAAGGCTTTGGGATTGCTTTAAGAAACGTGGGACATTGGACTTGTCCGGCCGCACCGCGGGGCCGATAGTAGCCTTCACCGGAAGGTGGGGGGTGATGCGCAGCTTTCTCGTTCGTCAGATCGTCAGCCTGGTGGTCGGTGTCCTGGGCGCCGTTCTGATCGCGGCCGTGATCTCGGCGATCGGCGAGCCGCGCGCGCCGGGCGTATGGCCGTTCCTGGTTGCTGCCGGCAGCCGGCTTGTGCATTTCCTCGAGGGCGATTTCGGCCAGAGCGCCATCACCGGCACCTCAGCGCTGCACGTACTCGGCCATCGCTTGCCGCCCACCCTGACGCTGCTCGCGGAAGGCGCTGCGCTCGCCGTGGCGGTCGGGTTGCCGCTCGGGTTGCTGTTCTCGCTGGGCGCGGCGCGGCGCGCGACGGCTCCGTTGATGCAGATCATCACCGCGACGCCGGTATTCTGCGCCGGGCTGGCGCTCGCGTGGGGCGCCGTCAACCTGCTGCATTGGCCGGTGAGCGTGAACATGCCGGTCGGCGCGGCCGTCTCGCCCGACGAGGCGTTGCAGATCGATGCGTTGCCGATCGTGACGGTGGGCCTTGCCGGCGCGGCGGCGGTTCAGCTTGCGCTGCGCCGCGCGGCCTCGCAGGCGGGCGGGGAGTCCTTCCGCGCCGGCTTGAAGAGCCTTGGCCTCGGCGGGTTCGAGATCGAGCGCGTCTTCGTGGTACCGCAGGTTCTGGCGGGGCTGGCAGCGAGCGCAGGCGAGATCATGCTCGCGTTGCTTTCCGCAACCGTGGTCACCGAATGGGTGTTCCACCGTTCGGGCGCGGCCGACCTGTTCGTCAAATCGGTTGCGCTGGCCGACTGGAACATCGTGGCGATCATCCTGTTCGTTTTCGCCGGCCTCACCTTCGTGGCGGAGTTCATCGGCCGGATCGCCGGCCGCGCGCTGGCCAGCGAGGGCCGCCCATGAGCGTCACGCAGACGATCGAACCCTCGCCGCCGCTCCTGCGCTCCGCCGTGCGGGCGGTGGGATGGTGCGGCCTCGGACTGATCGCGGTGACGGTGTTCCTGAGCGATTTTCTCGCCCGCGCCCCGGCGGGCGCAGCCGATTCCACGATGATGCTCACACCGCCGTCCGACGCGCACCCGTTCGGCACGGATCTGCTGGGCCGCGACATGCTGAGCGAAACTCTGCACGGTCTCGCCCGGACCGGCGTGCATGCGCTGTTCGGCGCCGCCGTGGCGATCGTCTGCGGAGGATTGTTCGGTTCGATCGCCGCGCGCCTGCCGCGGCCGCTTGCCCTGGGGTTGCGCGGCGTCCTCGGCGTGCTGGCGGCGGTGCCGGCGCTGCTGCTGATGATCCTGCTGACCGGCCTGACGGCGCGCGGCTATGCGCCCCTGGCGGCCGGACTTGCCGTGGCGCCGCTTGCCTTCATCCGCGCCTTCGACCGCGTCGACGTCAATTCGCCCCACGCCGAATACGCGCGCGCCACCGGCATTCCGGCGACGACCCTGCTGCGCCGCGACCTCACCCACGAGTTCCGCGCGATGATGGCCTCCGTCGCCGCCCGCGCGCTCGCGGCCGTGACCATTATCCTGTCGACGGCGAGTTTCCTCGGCTTCGGCGCGGAACCCCCGGCGCGCGATCTGGGCCTGATGATCGCGGTCGCCAAGGCGACCTATCTGGCGGCGTGGTGGACGGCGGCGTTTCCGGCGGGGGCGCTGGTCCTGGTCGTGCTCTGCGCACGGCTTGCGGCCGGCCTGGAGGAGGGCGAACGGCCATGATGGAAAGCGGCCCGCTCGTCGAGATTTCCGATCTCACCGTTTCCCGCGGCGGAACGCCGGCGCTTGACCGCTTCTCGCTGCGCCTGGAGGCGGGAGAAAGCGCGATCGTCCTGGGCGAAAACGGATGCGGCAAGGAGGCCTTGCTGCGCGTCTTGGGCGGATTCGCCGACAACCACGACGCCGTGTCGGGCGTGCTCCGCTTGCGCGGCACCGAGGTCAAACTCTCCGGCCGGCGTGCGCGTTCGCCGCTGCGCATTGCCTGGCTGCCCAACCCGTTGACGCAGCCCTTCGCGCCGCATGCCGGCGTCCTGTCCCAGCTTGTTCGCGTCGTGGCGCGCAAGCTCGGTTCGCCGATGGGCAGCGCCCGCGAAGAGCTGCGCCTGGCTCTCGAACGGCTATCGACGCCGGTCACGCCCGAACTGCTCGACGCCAAGCCGTCACACCTCGATCCGGTGACGCAGGCCATCGGGCTGCTGGCGGCGGTGAGCGCGCAGACGCCCGAACTTGTGCTGGCCGATCACGCAATGGCCGATCTCGGCCCCAGCGCGGTCAAGATGCTGCTCGAGATGCTCGCGGCCGAGCAGAAGCGCATCGGATTTTCGCTGATCTACGCCACCGGAGGCCTGCAACCGCCGGCGCGTCTGGGAGGCCGGGTGATCGTCCTGCGGCAGGGGCGCGTGGTCGAGGAAGGCGACGCCACGCGCCTGATGAGCGGCCACGCCCACGCCTACACCCGCACGCTGTTCAAGGCGCTGCCGCAGCTTTCGCTGACGGAGCCGAGGCCTCGCACGTCGGCGCGCGGACAGCCGCTGTTGCAGGTGTACGGCCTCAGCTACGACCCCGAGGCGCATCCGCGCGACGGCGTCACCTTCGAGTTGCGCCGCGGCGCCGCGCTGGCTTTGATCGGCGAGGAGGGTTCGGGGCGCCGCGCCCTGTTGCGCGCCATCCTCGCGTTCGAGCACGCCGCCTCGGGCCGCGTCGTGTTCGACGCCGTCGACCTCAATATCTTGTCGCAGGCGATGGCTTCGCGCATCCGCCGCCGCATCGCCTTCATCACCGGAACGGACGAATCGCTCGATCCGCGCATGACGCTGTGGGACACGGTCGACGAACCCCTGCGGGCGCATCTAGATCTTTCGGGCGATCTTGTCGCCGGTTATCGCGAAGCGGCGCTGAAGCGCGTCGGACTCGCCTCGCACGACGGCAAGCGGCTGGTGGGCAGCCTGAGCGCCTTCGACAAGCGGCGACTGCAGGTGGCCCGCGCCTTCGTCAGCGCCCCGCTTCTGACCGTGATCGACGAGCCTTTGCGGGGGCTCGATGCCTTCGCCCGGACCATCCTGCGCGAGGTGCTGATGGATTTCCGCGTCACGCAGGGTCCCGCCTTCCTGGTGATCACCTCCGATTTCACCGTGGCCCAGGCGCTCGCCGAGGACGCCATGATCTTCCACGAGGGCAAGCTGATCGAGCGCGGCCCGATCGTGGAAATCCTCAGAAATCCGCAGGAAGACGCCACCAAAGCTCTGATCGAGGCCGTGACCCTGCCCGATCTTTCGCGGGAGCCGAGTTCGGTTTAGGTTCCGCCCGACAGAATCGTAACAGCAGTTTTTCGTCATGGCCGGGCTTGACCCGGCCATCCATTTCGCCGTCTCACCGGACGGAAAAGTGGATGACCGCTTCAAAGGCGGCCCTGACGGAGTGCGAGACCATCCATGATTCCCCGCTACGCCCGCGATGCAATGACGGCCGTCTGGTCGGCCCAGTCCAAGTTCCGCATCTGGTTCGAGATCGAGGCCCACGCCGCCGACGCGCTCGCCGCACGCGGCGTGATCCCCAAGGAAGCTGCCGCCCGGATCTGGGAGCGCGGACGTGACGCCACCTTCGACGTGGCGCGCGTCGACGACATCGAGCGCGTGGTCAAGCACGACGTGATCGCCTTCCTCACCCATCTTGCCGAGATCGTCGGACCGGAAGCGCGCTTCGTGCACCAGGGCATGACCTCTTCGGACGTGCTCGACACTTGCCTCGCCGTGCAGCTTCGCCGCGCCGCCGACATCCTGATCGCCGACGTCGACGGACTGCTCGCCGCGCTCAAGAAGCGCGCCTTCGAATTCAAGCTGACGCCGACCATCGGGCGCAGCCACGGCATCCACGCCGAACCCACCACCTTCGGCCTCAAGCTCGCCGGCTATTACGCAGAATTCAGCCGCGCCCGCGAGCGGCTGGCGGCGGCGCGGGCGGAGATTTCCACCTGCGCGATTTCGGGACCCGTGGGCACGTTTGCCACCATCGGTCCGGAGGTCGAGGAATACGTCGCTGGAAAGCTGGGCCTGAAGATCGAGCCCGTTTCCACCCAGGTCATCCCGCGCGACCGCCACGCCGCCTTCTTCGCCGCGCTGGGCGTGGTTGCGGCATCGCTGGAGCGGCTCGCGGTCGAGATCCGACATCTTCAGCGTACGGAGGTTTCCGAGGCCGAGGAATATTTCTCGCCGGGCCAGAAGGGCTCAAGCTCCATGCCGCACAAGCGCAACCCCATCCTGTCGGAGAACGTGACCGGGCTGGCCCGCATGGTTCGCGCCTATGTCGCTCCGGCGCTGGAGGACGTGGCGCTGTGGCACGAACGGGACATTTCGCATTCCTCGGTCGAGCGTTTCATCGGCCCCGACGCCACCGTGACGCTCGACTTCGCGCTGGCGCGAATGGCCGGGATCGTCGACAAGCTCGTCGTCTATCCCAAGCGGATGGCAGAAAACCTCGACCGCACCCACGGCCTCGTCCACAGCCAGCGCGTGATGTTGGCGCTGACCCAAAGGGGCGTGAGCCGCGAGGACGCCTATAAGCTGGTGCAGCGAAACGCCATGCGCGCCTTTGCGGGCGAAGGCCAGCTTCTCGACCTGCTCAGGGCAGATGCCGAGGTGGTGAAAGTGCTGCCGCCCGACGAGATCGACTCACTGTTCGACCTCGGCTTCCACTTCAAATATGTGGATACTATCTTCAAGCGCGTGTTCGGCGGCTGAGGCGGGCCGCGACCGCACTCATGGTTTGGCAGCGGCAACCGCGTTCGCCGCCATCGTGCATGGCAATCCCTTGGCGGCGGCCTGGGCACAGCTCATCGCGCCGGGCGGGGCGATCGAACCCGGGAGCGCCGTGACAAGAATGTAGCCGGGCCCGTTGACGCACGTGACTTCCATGAACTCGATATGCACTTTCGAGTTCTGTCCGATCAACTTGTGGCCATTGACCGTGCAGGCAACGCCGCTGCGGCTGAGCACGAGAGACGCGGTCGTGTTCAAGTCGGCATTCTGCGGCATTTGGCAGACCGCGGAATCGCCGCGTCCGGCCTTCGCATCCGCCTGCCGGGTGGCTTCGGCAGTGAAGCAGGAAATGCCGTATGGCGCCTCTGGAGCCTGCGAAACCAGGAAATAGCCCAGGCCGTTGCTGCACGCGACTTCGTAAGTGCTGGTCTCGACGGCACGGCCGTTGACGGTCGCGGGCCCATGCGCCGCAGGGACCGCCTCGTCGACGTCGCACGCCAACTTCAATTCGACGACAAGGGCGGCGGCCGCCGCTTTGTGTTGCGCCTTCTGCTCGGGTGTAAATTTCTGCTGGGCCCAATTGTCCAGATAATCCGCAAGCTTGTTCTTGTCTTCCTGCGAAAGGTCCTCATTGTGCCAGTGATAGCCCGTCGACTGGTCCGATCGGGGCATAGCGCCCGGCAGCGCTTGTGCGACCGCCGAAACTCCCAGCATCGCGGACGTGGCAATGGCGACAGCTTGCTTCTTCATGGAAGCGCCCTCCCCCCGAAAAGCGCGAGCATTCTAGCATCACGGGTGGAGATTTCCTACTCGCCCGCGGACCGTTCCCGAGGATGCAATGCGATAGAGCTCGTAGGCCGCGCCGCTGGCTACCACCTTTTCGTCGAGGCTGCGCGGCATTTCCGGGCGGACGACGAAGAGGTAGTGCGGGCGGCCGTCCGCCAGCGCGCCGATGCGCGAGGCCACTTTCCGCAATGGCTTTTCTCCGCATACCGACCAGTCGATATCCGTCTGCAGGTCGTATGCCGCCCGGTATTGCGGGCGCACCGCGATCGGCTGCTGGCTGGGGATCGCCCAGATGCCGCCGAAAAAGCGGGTCTGATCGAGAGCGGCGAGCGCGGGAACCAGAGCCAGCGCCGGCTGGTGATCGCTATAGACGGATAACAGGTCGTCGGGCGGGTGGCACTCGGCACTGAAAACCTCGGTTCCCGGCGGCATCGTATCCAGGGCAACCACGGCCGCGCCGATCTCGCCGTCCATCCGGTGCCAAAGAATCGCGATCGCGCCCTGCTTGACGACGAAGGCGAGCGCCGTCAGCACCGCAAGCCCCGCGGCAACCGTGCGCGAGCGATAGCGCACGTCGAGCCCGGCGATCAGGAACAAAGCGAAGGCGATCGGCAGGCGTTTGTCCACCAGCGCGGCATGGCCGAGGTCGCGCGGCAGCAGGAAGTACAGGACCGCAAGCAGCATCAGGCCCGGCGCCAGCGGCCGGGAGAATCCCACCCGCGCAAAAAGCAGGCTGATCACGAATATCGCCGTGCCCGCGAGGAACGCGATGTCGCCGGTCAGGCTGCCGCAGGAAAACGCCCTGAGGATGCCGGCGAGCTTGCCCATCACGAAATCGTGCTCGAATTGGATGTTCATGCTGGAATCGCGGGGCATCAGCGCCAGCAGCACCAGCGCGGGCACGAATTCGAGCAGGCGCAGCGCAAATCCGGAAGGCGAAATCTCCCGCGCACGCCAGGCCGCGACCGCAAGCCCGAACGCCATGACGGCGTAAAGCCCGAAGTCGAACAGATGGCAGAGCAGCAGCACCACCGCGGCAAGCGCGCCTGCGGCGATGCCGCGTGCTCCGCCCAGCTTCAGCCGCAGCGCCAGCGCCCAGGGGACCAGCGCCAGCCCGAACAGGTAGTTCAGGAATCCTTCCACCACCATGAGATTGTGAACGAGCAGCGCGGCCGCCAGCGGCGCCGCGCTCCAGCGTCCCGTCGCGGCGCGGTTCAGCACCACCACACCGGCCAGCGTGAGGATCAGCGTCGCGCCGAGGAAGACCCGCGCCGCGACTTCGGCGCCGCCGAGCCAGGCGAGCCTCAGCCCGATCACGTCATAGGCGATGTTGGGCAGCAGGAACGTGGTGATGCTGTAATAGGGCGAGGCGCGGCCGCCGATCAGGATATCGCTCAGCACCGCGAGGCGCGCCTCGTGTCCCGGCCCGTCCACCACATTGAGATGCCGGGCGACTGCCAGCGGCAGCACCAGCATGATGGCAGCCGTTACGCTGGCCCACACCCGCCAGTCGCGCACAAGCCGGACAAAGTCGCTGCGCATGGTGCCCCGTTGGAGAGGACGCGGCCAAACGCACGCGCGGCAGGCAAGACGATACGCATCTACCCGGTCAGGACCTACCGCCCCGCAAATTCGTTCGATGCCTCCACCTACCACACGGACCTTTCGCCGACGTTTGCGGCGGAGTAATGGTTTTTCATCTTGCGGAAGGAATGATCGCCTTCGGCGCGAGGCTTCGCCGCCGGGACGAGTGAGGCGTGGCGACGAGTTCCAGTTGCCCCAAGGTCATCGAGGCCCGATTCGATAAAGCTCGAAGTCACCGCCGGCCGCGATCAGTGCGTTTTCGGGCGCGAGGCTGCGCGGCTTCGCCGGGCGGATGACGAACAAGTAGTGCGGGCGGCCATCGTCCAGCGCGCGGATGCGCGACGCCACCTTCTGCAAGGATTTCCCTGCGCATACGGACCAGCCGATACCCGTCTGCAGGTCGTATGCCGCCCGGTATTCCGGGCGCACGGAGATCGGCTGCTGGCCGGGAATCGCCCAGATGCCCCCGTAGAAGCGGCCTTGGTCGAAGGTGGCGAAGGCGGGAGCATGCGTCAGCGCGGGCTGGTGGGCGCGATAGACATCGAGCGAGGTGTCGGCGGGGCGGCATTCGGCGCGGAAGATCTCGCCCCCGCGCGGAACCGAGTCGACGGCCATTGCGGCCGCTTCGATCCTGGGATCCATGCGTTGCCACAGAACGGCGAGCGCGCCCTGCTTCGCCACGAACGCCGCCGCGATCAGCGCGGCAAGGACTGTGGAACCCATGGACCGCGGCAATCGCGCATCGAGTCCGGCGATGAGGAAGAGGGCGATGGCGATGAGCACGCGTTTGTCGATGTACGACGCGTGGCCAAGCTCGTCGGGCAATGCGAGATAGACCGCGGCGAGCAACATCAACCCGGGCACCAGGGGCCGGGCGATTCTGGCGCGCAACCAGACCATGCAAGCCGCAAACAGCGCCATACCCGCCAGAAACGCGACATCGCCCGCGACGCTGCCGCAGGTGAACGCCTTCAGAATGCCGGTCAGCTTGCCGGCGAAATGGCCGTATTGCAGATTCCTGCTCGGATCGTGCTGCATCAGCGCGAGCAGAAACAGCGCGGGCGCGAACTCGAGCAGGCGCGCGGCGAAGCCCGAATAGGAAATGTCCCGCCGGCGCCACTCCGCGATTGCGAATCCAAACACCATCACCGCGTAAAGTCCGAAATCGAACAGATGGCAGAACAGGAGCGCGATCGCGGCAAGCGCGCCGGGCACGAAGCCCCTCGGGCCATCGAGCTTCAGGCGCAGCGCCAGCGCCCAGGGCACCACGGCAAGCCCGAACACGTAGTTGAGGGAGCCCTGCACCACGAACAGGTTGTGGACCACGAAGGCGGCCGCCAGCGGCACCAAACTCCAGCGCCCGGTGGCCGCGCGTCCCAGCACCATCGCGCCCGCCAGCGTGAGCACGAACGTCGCGCCCAGGAAAATGCGCGCTGCGGCTTCGGGCCCGCTGAGCCACGCCAAGGCAAGCCCGATCACGTCGTAGGCGATGTTGGGCAGGAAGAACGAGGTGATCTTGTAGGCGGGCGAGTCGCGCCCGGCGATCACGACGTCCCGCAGCACCGCGAGCCGCGCCTCGTGCCCCGGCCCGTCTACGACATTGAGGTGATGCGCGACGGCGATAGGCAGCACGAGAAGCGCGGCTGCGAGCACGCCGGTCCACAACCACGGATCGCGTGAGAGACGAAGCAAATCTCGCGGCATGGCGCCCTAAGGTGATGACGGCGTCAGCTTCACACGGGAGCGAGGTTGAGGTCTACTTCTGACCCTTGAGGACCTGCTGCCGCGCCAGTTCCGTCAATTCCGTCACTTTGGCCTGGAAGTCTTCGTCGCTAGGACGCACGCCCGCGGCATAAAGGTCGTCGCGTACCTTGCGTAAGGCGGGATCGCCGTCGGCGCCGTGCATCGCCGCCGCGACGACGGCCTTGGCATATTCGTCAGCCGCGGCGGCGGTAAGACCCATCTGCCCGGCCGCCCAACGGCCCAGAAGCTTGTTGCGGCGCGCCGTGGCCTTGAAACGCAGCTCGGCATCCAGCGCCCATTTGTCCTCCTGCTTCTTCTTGCGTTCTTCGAAGCCGTGTTCCATGCCAACTCCTTGATGAAGCAGAAGAACTTCCGGCGCGGCGCGACGGGCGCGCCAGCTTAGCGCACCCCGGCCCGCGGCGCGACGGCCCAGGACGCCACGCACGTTGCCGTCGGGCAGGGGCATGGCTATTTTGGCCTCGGGCGGGGTCCGTCGAGGCCCCGCTTTCGCTTTAGAGCGCAATCCGGAGAAGTGGGTACCGGTTCTCCGCTAGATTGCGCGACTCCTAAGGCATTGCGGAGTATGGCGATGAAACGCCGGCGCATGATCTACGAGGGCAAGGCCAAGATCCTCTACGAAGGCCCGGAGCCCGGCACCGTCATCCAGTACTTCAAGGACGACACGTCCGCCCTCGATTCCACCAAGCACGCGGTGATCGAAGGCAAAGGCGTCCTCAACAACCGCATCAGCGAATATTTGATGAGCCAGCTCAACGCCATCGGCGTGCCGACCCATTTCGTGCGCCGGCTCAACATGCGCGAGCAGCTGGTGAAGGAAGTGGAGATCATTCCCCTCGAGGTGAAGGTGCGCAACGTCGCCGCGGGCACGCTGGCCAAGCGGCTGGGCATCGAAGAGGGAACCGCGCTGCCCCGCTCGATCATCGAATATTATTACAAGAACGATGCGCTTCACGATCCGTGGGTGAGCGAAGAGCACATCACCGCCTTCGGCTGGGCCAGCCCTCAGGACCTCGACGACATCGTCAACCTGACCATCCGGGTCAACGATTTCCTCTCCGGGCTTTTCCTCGGCGTCGGCATCAGGCTGGTGGATTTCAAGGCGGAATTCGGCCGGCTGTGGGAAAACGACTACATGCGCATCATTCTCGCCGACGAGATCAGCCCCGATTCCTGCCGCCTGTGGGATGTGCAGACCGGCGAAAAACTGGACAAGGACCGATTCCGGCGCGACATGGGCGGGCTGATGGAAGCCTATTCCGAGGTCGCGCGCCGTCTGGGAATCCTGCCCGAATCAGGGCAAGGAGAAGCCAAAGGACCGATGCTGGTGAAGTGACGCACTTGCGCGCGTCATCCCCGCGAAGGCGGGATTCAGGTCCACGATTTTGCCTCCCACGGACGGTAGAGGCTCCCTCATTCGCAAAGCTGTGAAGGGGGTAATGTGTCCTCTTTTCACGGCGGCGACGGTCGCCCACAAGGGGCATGGTTAGGGAGAATTGGATTTCGATGAAAGCGCGCATCTTCGTTACCCTGAAAAACGGCGTCCTGGATCCGCAGGGCAAAGCCATCGGCCACGCGCTGAACGGGCTCGGCTTCACGTCGGTGGGCGATGTCCGCCAGGGCAAGCTGATCGAGCTCGAATTGAAGGAAACCGACGAGGCCAAGGCCCGCGCCGACTTGAAGGAGATGTGCGAGAAGCTGCTCGCCAATACGATCATCGAGAAATACGAAGTCGAGCTGAGACAGTGACCAATTCGTCATGGCCGGGCTTGACCCGGTCATCCATTCCAACTGCGGCGAGAGCTGGATGGCCGGCTCGCGCTTCGCTTCGCTCGCTGGCCGGCCATGACGAGGTTATATTGTGAAATCCGCCGTCGTCGTTTTCCCCGCCTCCAATTGCGACCGCGATGCGGCCGTGGCCCTTGAACAGATCACCGGCACCAAGCCGACCATGGTCTGGCACGGCGATGCCGAAGTGCCCAAGGACGTCGATCTCATCGTGTTGCCGGGCGGTTTCTCCTACGGCGATTACCTGCGCTGCGGAGCCATGGCCCGCTTTTCCCGCGTGATGGCCGACGTGATCGCCAAATCGAACGAAGGCCGCCTCGTGCTCGGCATCTGCAACGGCTTCCAGGTGCTGACGGAAGCCGGGCTGCTGCCCGGCGCGTTGATGCGCAACGCCAACCTGAAATTCGTCTGCCGGCCCGTCGGCCTGAAGGTGGAAGAGACCCAGAACGTCTTCACGCGGCGCTACGACGCCGGCCAGATCGTCCACTTCCCGGTGGCGCACGGCGAAGGCAATTACGTCGCCGACGAAGACACGCTCGATCGCCTCGAAGGCGAAGGCCGCGTGGTCTTCCGCTATGCGCCGGGCGACAACCCCAACGGCTCGATGCGCGACATTGCCGGCATCCTCAACGAGAAGCGCAACGTCTTGGGCCTGATGCCCCATCCCGAGCGCGTCTGCGATCCGCTTCTGGGCGGCACCGACGGCAAGGTCCTGTTCGAAGGCCTCGTCGAAGCGCTGTCGTGAACCCTGCAAGAAGACATTTGAAATGACCGCCACCAAGACTGTCACCCCAGAAGTCGTCCGCGAACACGGCCTTTCGGAAGCCGAATACGAGAAGATCAAGTCGCTGCTCGGGCGCGAGCCCAATTACGTCGAGCTGGGCGTGTTTTCCGTGATGTGGAGCGAGCACTGCTCCTACAAGTCGACGCGCGCGCATCTGAAGAAGCTGCCCACCAAGGCGCCGTGGGTGATCCAGGGCCCGGGCGAGAACGCCGGCATCATCGACATCGGCGACGGCGACGTTTGCGTCTTCAAGATGGAAAGCCACAACCATCCGAGCTTCATCGAGCCGTTCCAGGGCGCGGCGACCGGCGTGGGCGGCATCATGCGCGACGTGTTCACCATGGGCGCGCGCCCGGTGGCTTCGCTCGATTCCCTGCGCTTCGGCGAGCCTTCGCATCCCAAGACGCGCCATCTCGTGGCCGGCGTCGTCTCCGGCATCGGCTCCTACGGCAACTGCATGGGCATTCCCACGGTGGCCGGCGAAACCGCGTTCCACAAGTCCTACAACGGCAACATTCTGGTCAACGCGATGTGCGTGGGCCTCGCCAGGAAGGACAAGATCTTCTATTCGGCGGCCAAGGGCGCTGGCAATCCGGTGGTCTATGTCGGCTCCAAGACGGGGCGCGACGGCATCCACGGCGCCACCATGGCGTCGGCCGAGTTCAATGAAGACTCGGAGGAAAAGCGCCCGACGGTTCAGGTCGGCGATCCCTTCACCGAGAAGCTGCTCTTGGAAGCCTGCCTGGAACTGATGGCGACCGACGCCATCATCGCCATCCAGGACATGGGTGCGGCGGGGCTCACCTCGTCGTCATCCGAAATGGCCGACAAGGGCGGCGCGGGCGTCGAGATCGACCTCGACAAGGTGCCCCAGCGCGAGACCAATCTCACCGCCTACGAGATGATGCTCTCCGAAAGCCAGGAGCGCATGCTGATGGTGTTGAAGCCGGGCCGCGAAGCCGAAGCCGAACGCATCTTCAGGAAGTGGGAGCTCGATTTCTCGATCATCGGCGTGACCACCGATACGCACCGCCTCATCGTCAGGCACAAGGGCGAAGTGGTGGCCGACATGCCGGTCACGTCGCTTTCCGATGCTGCGCCGGTCTACGAGCGCCCGTTCGTGAAGCGCACCCCGATGACGGGCGAGCCCGGCTTCGATGCCTCGCGCCCGGTGATGGACTCGCTCGTCAGGATCATGGGCACGCCCGACATGTGCTCCAAGCGCTGGGTATGGGAGCAGTACGATTACACGGTGATGGCCGATTCCGTGCAGCGCCCCGGCGGCGACGCCGCGGTCGTGCGCGTGCACGGCACCAACAAGGGCCTTGCCTGCACCACGGACGTGACGCCGCGCTATTGCCGCGCCGATCCTTACGAGGGCGCCAAGCAGGCGGTCGCCGAAGCCTGGCGCAACATCACCGCCGTGGGCGGGGTGCCGATGGCCGTCACCGATTGCCTCAACTTCTCCAATCCCGAAAAGCCCGAAGCCATGGGCGAGATCGTGGCGGGCATCGAGGGGCTGGGCGAAGCCTGCCGCGCGCTTGCCTTCCCGATCGTGTCGGGCAACTGCTCGCTCTACAACGAGACCCAGGGCGAAGGCATCCTGCCGACACCCTGCATCGGTGGCGTCGGACTGCTCAAGGACGTGAACCGCATGGCCAGCCTCGCCTACAAGCGCGAGGGCGATGCCATCATCGTGATCGGCGAGACCGGGGGCCACCTCGGCCAGTCGGTCTACATCCGCGAGATCGAAGGCAAGGAGGAAGGCGCCTGCCCGCCGGTCGACCTGGCGCTCGAGAAGAAGAACGGCGATTTCGTCCGCACGCTGATCGAGTCGGGCCACGCCGACACCGTGCACGACGTTTCCGACGGCGGGCTTCTCGTCGCCATTGCCGAGATGGCGCTGGCCGGCGGGATCGGCGCCACGCTGCGGATGAACTACGAGCATGATCGTTTCATCCCGGTGTTCTTCGGAGAGGATCAGGCCCGTTACGTGATCGCCGTGCCGGAGAAGGCGGCCGATGCCGTCATCGCCCGAGCCCGCAAGGCCGATATCTACGCCCGTCACCTGGGTTACACCGGCGCCAGGTCGGACGGCGGCGAGCCGGTCCTGCAGGGCGTGGGCCTTCCGCCCGTGACGCTGGCCCGGCTACGCGCCGCGCACGAGCGCTGGCTGCCTGAGTACATGGCGGGAAAGAGCTGAGGTTCGCGCGAGGACGTTCCCCGACGTCCGGCTTGGTGCGTCGGCGGTGATTGGAATAGACTAGGACCTCTCCCGAACGGACGAGGTTTCGTCATGCCCATGCCCGCCGGCGAAATCGAGAAACTGATCCGCGCGGCCCTCCCCGACGCCGAAGTCAGGGTCACGCCGATGGCCGACGACGAAGACCATTACGCGGCGATGGTTACTTCCGCCGCCTTCAAGGGCAAATCGCGCGTGCAGCAGCACCAGATGGTGTACGACGCCCTCAAAGGCCGCATGGGCGGCGTTTTGCACGCGCTGTCGCTGCAAACCGTGGCGAAGGATTGAACGTAACCTCCCACTTGTGGGGAGGTTACGAGAGCCGCCTTGACGCTCGCGCATTACGTCCTTACTTGATGCCGGACTTTCGAGAGGTTCCAGACTGATGCCTTCCATCCGCGACCGCATCGCCGCCGACGTCGCCGCCAACGACGTCGTCCTCTTCATGAAGGGCACGCCGGTGTTCCCGCAGTGCGGTTTCTCGGCCGCGGTGGTGCAAATCCTCACGCAGACCGGGGTGAAGTTCAAAGCCTTCGACGTGCTGGCCGATCCTGATCTGCGCAACGGCATCAAGGAGTTCTCGAACTGGCCGACCATCCCGCAGCTCTACGTCAAGGGCGAGTTCGTCGGCGGTTGCGACATCGTCCGCGAGATGCACGCGTCGGGTGAGCTGAAGACCCTTCTCGCCGAAAAAGGCATCGCACTCGAAAACGCCTGAGCGCGCCGCGCCTTGGGCCGCAGAAAAATCTTCCGCCGCGCCGCTCCACTTGCGACTCGCCCTCACGCTGTCGCGGCCTAAGCGCCGGATCGCACTGGCCTTTGCACATGGCGTCGCAGGGGGTTGAACCGGCACGGTCGAATCCCCATTTCGCTTACATCCCCGCAAGTGCATCGAGACGGTTTCAGCCCGCGGATTCGCGCCGCGAAAGCGAAGGCGATTCGCCTTTGAGATGAAAGGATTGACCCCGAAATTGCAGGGTTGAATTCGACTCTCATGTGTCGACCCGAAAGCCTGCTCAGCCGTTCTTGAGGATCACATTGCCGAGCTTTCGCCGCGTCCGTCCCGCCTGCGATCAGCGCCCGTCTGGATGTCATGGCTCGCCCCCCGATGAGGGACTTTACCCGTTCGGGAAGTGCTTGTTGAAAATCGGCCCGGTCGCCGGGCGTTGCGCCAGTGCGGCGGCGATTTCGCAGAGCTTCGGAATGTGCTCCTCGCGCCAGCCTTCGCTGCGGCATTCGCGCCAGCGGCTGAACATGACCGCGTAGATGTCCACGGCCGAGAATCCGCCGGCCAGGAACCATGGCCCCGCGACCGCCCGTTCCACGACCTCCATGCGCTCGCGGATGCGCCGCTTGGCGGCGAGTTTGAGGATCGCCGCACCCTTGTGATCGGCGATGAAGCGCTCGGGATAATCGGCGATTTCGACCATGGGATAGACTTCGGACGCCATGAAGGCGATCCAGCGCATCGCTTGCGCATGTCCGGGCGAGTTTGGCGGCGGTAGCAGCTTCGCCTCCGGGTGCTGCTCGGCGAGCAGAAACAGCAAGGCGGACGTTTCGGTCATGATCGATCCGTCCGGCAGCTTCAGCGCCGGCACCTTGCCGGAGGGATTGAGGGCGCGGAATTCGGGCGCGCGCTGCTCGTCTTTGTCGAGACTGATCTCGCGGAATTCGTAATCCGCGCCCGCTTCGGCCAGCGCCGCTTCCACGCAGAACGCACCCGAGCCCTTCTCGCCGTAAAGGACGTAGCTCATGGCATCTCCCCGAAAAGAAAAAACCCCGCAATGATCGCGGGGCTTTTCCGTAAGAGCAATGCTCAAATCGAATGCCGGATCACCGTGAATAGAATTCGACGATCAGATGCGGCGCCATCTGCGCGGCATAGGGCACGTCCGCGAGCTTGGGGGTGCGCAGGAACTTGGCGGACTTGCCGGGATCGACTTCGAGGTAATCGGGCGTGTCGCGCTCGGGGCTCTTGGCGGCTTCGAGCACGAGCGCCATGTCGCGGGCCTTGGCCGACAGTTCGACCGTGTCGCCTTCGCGGATCATGTAGCTGGCGATGGTGATGCGCTTGCCGTTGACGCGCACATGGCCGTGGCTGACGAGCTGGCGGGCGGAAAACGGCGTGGGCGCGAACTTGGCGCGATAGACGAGCGCATCGAGGCGGCGCTCCAACAGGCCGATCATGTTCTCGCCGGTGTCGCCCTGGCGGCGCGAGGCTTCCTGGTAATAGCGGCGGAACTGGCGCTCGGTGATGTTGCCGTAATAGCCCTTGAGCTTCTGCTTGGCCTGGAGCTGCGTGCCGTAATCCGACAGCTTC
>DATKOE010000186.1:0-4570 GCA_035524815.1 Rhizomicrobium sp. | reverse complement strand
CTCGATTTGAGGCAGCTACTCTTCGTAATCCGCTTCCGGCTCGGGTTGCGGCTCGGCGCGGCGCTGGGCCTCGGAGGTGAGGGCGCGAAGCAGCTCCTCCTCGGTGACCTGGCGGAACGTGGAGTCCTCGCGGCCCTCGTCGGCCTCGGGACGCGCCTCCTCCGGCTCGTCGACATCGGCGTGCTTCTGGAGGCTCTTGATGTACTCCTCCTTGGCCTCGTCGGGCTTGATCTCCTTGGCCGCGATCTCGCGCAGCGCGACCACCGGGTTCTTGTCGCGGTCGCGATCGACCATCGGCTCGGCGCCGCCGGAGAGCTGGCGGGCACGGAAGGCGGATAGCAGGACGAGATCGAAGCGGTTGGGGACCTTGTCGATGCAATCTTCAACGGTAACGCGGGCCATTTCGGATTCCTGAAAGGGGGCAGAAGGCGCGGGAAACTATAGAATTCCGCTGCGCGGAGCAAGTCTCTGAAAATCCGGCAGAATCAAGGAAATCCGGAGCGCGCCGCAGCCCGCCAGGACGGGACCGTCATTCCGTGGCCTTGGGCGCGGCGATCTGGGCGAGCAGCGGACGGGTGCGGATCCACATGTGCCAGGCGCGGCCGATCATCCGCGCCGCGACGAAGAGAAGGCCGGCATTGGCGAGCCAGATCAGGTTGGCCGCGTGTTCGGGCGCGATGTGGGCGCCGGGCGGACCGCCCGGCGTGCCCTTGACGAAATACTCGATCGCGAAGCGTCCGATGAACACCAGGGCGGTGAGCGCCGAGCCGAACGGCGTCGGCTTGCTCATGACCGTGCCGGACGCGGGATCGAGCGTGAGCTCGACATGCTGGGCGGTGAACCAGCCGAGCGCGAAGCCGCCGACGACGGCGGTGGCGTAGGCGGCCACGGCAAGCAGCGCCGGGACGCCGCTGTGGCTCAGGCTGAGCAATGCCAGGACCGTGAGGACGACCGGGAAGGTCCACAGGCCGTTCGGCTTGACCCGGCGGGGCCTGAGCCCCCGGCGCAGGATGAAGAACAGAGCCAGCGCGGGAGCGATGAAGGGGGCGAGGTTGTTCATGGCGAAACCCTACCAGAGGCGAACGAGCGCTGCGCGTGACGGATTTCCTATGAAAGCCACAATTTGTCGCGCATGATGGGCGCGACAGACGGGGACGTCCCATGCATCGCGCATCATCGGCACTCCTGGCAGTCACGATTCTGGCGGCGAGTGCCGCCGCGGGCGCAGCGCCGGCGGGTTGGAAACCCTATACGGATCCGAAGATCGGATTCACCATCGCCTATCCGCCGGGCTGGACGGTCAACACGCATCACGAGTCGGTGTCGCGCGGGCCGGACTACCCGATCCCCGGGGTCTCCTTCCAGATCCCCCCGGCGATGGCGGCCGGCACCAACCTGTCGCCGGACCAGACCTTCATCGCGGTCGAGAGCCAGACGGGGCGCAATTGCAAGGCGGCACAGTTCCTCGATCCGGTGGAGAACGAGCATTCGTTGAAGGCCGACGGCCGCATCTACGATGCGGCGAGCAGCGGGGACGCGGGTGCGGGCAATCTCTACGAGACCAGACTGTTCGTGATCGTGGGAACCTCGCCCTGCATTGCGGTGCGCTACTTCATCCACTCGACCAATATCGGCAACTACGATCCGGGAACAGTGAAGGCGTTCGACGAGAAGAAGCTGATCGCGGCGTTCGATGCGATCCGCGCCACATTGAGACTCAAGGGCGAGTCGTTGTGAGGCTCGGCGGGGCCGCCCTGTTGCTCACCGCCGTCTTCCTGGCGGCGGGCGCGCAGGCGGCGCCGGCTGGTTGGAAGCACTACAGCGACAAGACGCTCGGGTTGTCGATCGCCTATCCGCCGGACTGGAGTCTGGTTCCGAACGTCGACGACGGGCTTCCCGGCCCGCAGACACCGCACGGGATCGTTCTCACGCCCCCGAGGAGCCTCGGCGAAGGCACGAACCTCGACAGCACGGAGATGATGGTCGTCGCCGTTGCGGCCAAGGACTGCACACCCGACAAGTTCGATCCCGACGGAAACAATGTGCATCCGCTCAACGCCGACGGGCGGACGTACATGATGTCGTCGCACCAGGATGTCGTGCTCGGCGACACCTATGGCATGCAAACTTTCGTGGTCACGGGACTCAAGCGCTGTATCGCGGTCAAGTATTCCGGCCGCGCCGCCGACATGCACCACTTCATCCCGGGCGAGGCGAAGCCCTACGACCTCAAGCAGCTCTGGGCGGTCTACGACAGCGTCCGCGCGACGCTGGTGTTCAGGAAGTGAGCCGCTCCGCGCGGCGCTCGGCCTCGGGCAGCGCGGCAAGCATCTCGGCCGCGGAAAGGCCGCTGACGGGGTGGCGCCAGCCCGGTGCAACGTCCGCGAGCGGCACCAGCACGAAGGCGCGGACGGAAAGGCGCGGATGCGGCAGGACCGGCGGGCCGTCCTCGACCCGGCCGTCGTAGTCGAGGAGATCGAGATCGAGCGTGCGCGGCGCGTTCTTCCGGGAACGGACGCGCCCGAACGCGGTTTCCGTCCCGTGCAGGCGTTTCATCAGCGCATCCGGCGCGAGCGTTGTCTCAATTCGCGCCACGGCGTTGACGAAGGGCGGATCGGATGGATCAGGCCAGGCCGGCGTTACGTAGTAAGGCGACACGGCGGCGATTCTCACGCCCTGGTGATCGAGCGCGGCCAGCGCCGCCGCCAAGGTTTGCGCCGGTTCGCCGGCCCGTGACGGAAGATTTCCACCAAGCGCGATGAGGATCATGGATCGGCCTTGCGCCGCCGACGGAAGGGGATAGAACGGCGCCAGGCGGTCGGGGAATTTTTGCCGGTTCGGCCTTTATGTTGATAGGAGTCCATTATGTTGTTCTATCCCAACGAAAAGCTCGCCCTCTTCATCGACGGCGCAAACCTCTATGGCGCGGCCAAGGGTTTGCAGTTCGACATCGATTATAAGCGGCTTCTGGAACTTTTTGCGCGCAAGGGCATCCTCGTGCGCGCCTTCTACTATACGGCGGTTGCTGAGGATCAGGAGTTCTCGCCTCTGCGCCCCCTCGTGGACTGGCTCGACTACAACGGGTTTTCGGTGGTGACCAAGCCGCTCAAGGAGTTCACCGACGCCCAGGGCCGCCGCCGGGTCAAGGGCAACATGGACATCGAGCTCGCGATAGACGTGATGGAAATGGCCGAGCAGGTCGACCACATCGTCATCTTCTCGGGCGACGGCGACTTCCGCCGCCTGGTGGAAGCGGCGCAGAGAAAGGGCCGCCGGGTCAGCGTGGTCTCGACCATCCGCACCCAGCCGCCGATGGTGGCCGACGAGCTCCGCCGCCAGGCCGACAATTTTATCGAGCTGGACGAGCTCAAGCCGCAGATCGCGCGCGAGGGCGGGCCGCGCAACCAGCAGGCCGCGCCGCAGCACTTCGCGCAAAGCGCCTGACGCCGGCGTGGGCAAGACCGAGCCGCGGAAGGATTGCCCGCTCTGCCCGCGGCTCGCGAAGTTCCGCGCCGCGAACCGCAAGGCGCTGCCGGGCTACTTCAACGCGCCGGTTCCGACGTTCGGCGGGCGCGACGCGCGGCTCCTGATCGTTGGGCTCGCGCCGGGGCTGCACGGCGCGAACCGCACCGGGCGCCCGTTCACCGGCGACTGGGCGGGCGACCTGCTCTACGCGACGCTGATCAAGCACGATCTGGCGCGCGGAGCTTATCGCGAGAGCGCCGACGACGGGCTCGAGCTGCACGAATGTGCCATCACCAATGCGGTGCGCTGCGTGCCGCCACAGAACAAGCCGACGCCGGCCGAGATCAGGACCTGCCGGCCGTTTCTCCACGCGCTGATCGGAGAGATGCCGCAGCTGCGCGCCGTGCTGGCGCTGGGCAAGATCGCGCATGACAGCGTTTGCGACGCCCTGGGCGCCAAGAAATCGGCGCACCGCTTCGGTCACGGCAAGAGCTACGAGATCGGCAAGATCGCGCTGATCGCGAGCTATCACTGTTCGCGCTACAACACCAACACCGGTGTGCTGACGGAAGCGATGTTCGACGCGGTCGTCAGGCAGGCCAAGATCGCGGCGCTGCATGCGCTGTAGGCGCCGTGGGACTCATGCTGCAACGGGCATGATGTGCGACCGCCAGGGCTCCAGGTCGTAGTGGCGGAAGAGCTGGGTTTCGATGCGGCCGAGCTGCGCCGCGGACATCCGCACGCCGCCGCGGCCCTGTTCGCCCCGGTTGAAGCGGTTTCCTGCCCGCTCCCGCCAGGCCACGTCGGCCCCCAATTCGCAGACTTCGGGACTGCAGGACAGCCCCGAATGCGCCAGCGCCGTCGACAGCGCGCCGGCGGCATCCGCCTTCAGCTGGCCAAAAGTGAGCACGCACACCCGTGCCGGCGACACCTGCACATAGTCGAGCCAGGTCGCGAAATAGCTGGCATACCAGGGCGCGATCATGTCGATCAGGAAATCCACCCGCGCGGCGGCGTCCATCGCATAGAAGCCTTGCGGAATGGCCATGTTGAGCCAATGGCCCGGCGACGGCGGCTCCGCCTCCAGCATGTCGAGATAGGACAC